>JADZCJ010000070.1 GCA_020851635.1 Anaerolineae bacterium | reverse complement strand
TGGAGCGCGAAAGGACGCGAAAGGACGCGAAAACGTCTGGAACACGAAATCCGCGAAAGGGCGCGAAAGCCGCGAAAGAAGGGCAAGACCTTGAGGCGCGTGATTGGATGTGGGAATGGGAGAGGGTGAGGGGGCGGTTGGAGGGGTAGGGGGTGTGGGGGGCGGAAGGGGTTGGAGCGCGAAAGGACGCGAAAGGACGCGAAAACGTCTGGAACACGAAATCCGCGAAAGGGCGCGAAAGCCGCGAAAGAAGGGCAAGACCTTGATGTGCGTTAACGGACGTGGAATTGGGTGAGAATCAATCAAGATAACGACGATTGAAAATTGTATTTGTGAGATGCTGGAATGAATTGGACGCTGACCAAAGTAGCGCAGGTTGGTTTTTCTTTCGCGTTTTTTTCGCGCGCGATGTAAACATCGCCTTTCGCGCTCCAAATGTTTTCGCGTATTTCGTGTCTCAAATGTTTTCACGACCCAAACACCTTTCTCTCAAGGACTTTTCATGCCAAACAATCCTCCCAAAGGTAAACACGAGTTCGAGCCGCTCTCGTACAAAATCATCGGCGCATGCATTGATGTACAAAAGCAATTGGGGCTGCACTGCATGGAGGTGGATTACCAGCGCGCGTTGGAATTGGCGCTGCCGAAATTTGGGGTCGAGTTTCAGCGTGAGGTCAAAATCCCCGTCGTATATGACGGCGTGGTGGTGACAAGACGGCGTGTAGATTTTGTGTGTTGGGATGAGAGCGGGCGATGCTTGCTTGAAACAAAGGCGACGTCCACCATTCGACCGGAAGATGCGGAACAATGTTTGTTGTATGTGACAAAGGCGAACGAGTCATTGGTGTTGTTGGTAAACTTTGGAGAAAAACCGATCAAACCGCGACGTTTTGTAAACACAGCCGACCCGAATCGCGCGGCGAGTTGAGGATAGTGGGATATAATGCGGATTAGGAACGGACAAGCGAGGAAGCTATTATGCGCGATTTAGACCGAATTACATTTGATCCGCGAATTATGGGCGGGCGCGCGTGCATTCGCGGGATGCGGATCACGGTGGCGCTGGTGCTCAATTTGTTGGCGAACGGGATGACGCCACTAGAGATCGTTCAAGAGTATACGCCTTTGGAACTTGAAGATGTGTACCAGGCCTTGGGTTTTGGCGCGCGTTTGGCAAATGACCGGGTCGAGATTGTGGAACTTGAGCCTGCATGAAATTTCTCGGCAATATGGGGATTTCACCCAAAACCATAGAACACCTTCGCTCACTTGGACATCAAGCAACGCGTCTTTTGGAGGAAGGTCTGGAAAGGCTTCCGGATGAAAGGATCATCGAAAAAGCGCGCGCCGAACAATCAATTATCTTGACAAGCGACCTCGATTTTGGCGATCTGCTTGCGGCGTCACGTGCTGAATCACCAAGTGTCATCATTTTTCGGCTGAGTGATATGAGAGCGGCAAACGTGAATATCTATTTGCAGAAGGTAATCAAGGAGCATGCTGAGATATTGGAGCAAGGAGCGATCATAAGTGTGAGAGATACTCGCATCCGCGTCCGGCGTTTGCCGATTTAGCTCCTTATCTCCCCTCTTCCCTCTCCCCTCTCCCCTCTCTATGCAGCCCTCCACCTTTTCGATCGTCGCCCATGAACGCAGCGGAAAAGTGTCGGATGCTGGGTTACCAACTGCATCAAGAGAACGAGTAGGCAGATTGATTCCCTCTAAAATCGTGGAGACGGATTCTTTGAAAAAGTATGATATAATCGAATTGCCGAGTTAGGTGGCTATCGTGGCGAATCCGCAAACAGAGTTTGAGTGGGACAATCGAAAGGCAGAGAGCAATTTACGCAAGCACAAGGTTAGTTTTGATGAAGCCAAAACATCGTTCAATGATCCCAACGCTTTTATTTTTGATGACCCGCAACATTCTGAGGATGAACCGCGCGAGTTGCTCATCGGTTACTCTAATCGCAATCGGTTATTGATCGTTGCGTTTGTGCAGCGTATTTACGATGTCATCCGCATTATCAGTGCGCGTTTGACGACAAGCAGGGAACGTAAAAAGTATGAACAAGAAAAACGATTCTGAATATCTTGCCAAATTAGACAACTATGAATTAAAGCCGCACTATGATTTGGATTACAGTCAAGCCAAACCAAATCGTTTTGCCGGGCGCGTTAATCTGGAGACCCCACGAAGGGGTGGCGCAAGAAAAGGTGCAGGACGCAAACCCGCGCGCGAGCCGTTAGAACGGCATACCATCACAATTCTCAAATCGGATGCGCTTTTTTTGAAAAAGTTCGACAAACGGTTGAGCGCAGCGATTCGTAAATTGATTGCGCAGCAGAGATTGATACGATAGAGCAAGGGCATGACGCGATTCATCTATGCATCCCTCCACCTTTTCGATTGTCGCCCATGACCCCGCCAACGGCGATCTCGGCATTGCGGTTGCGGCCAAGTTTTTGGCGGTGGGCGCGGTCGTGCCGTGGGCGGCGGCGGGTGTGGGCGCGGTGGCGACGCAAGCGTGGGCGAACACGTCGTATGGTCCCGGGGCGCTGGACCTGCTCAAGACGGGCATGTCCGCCGCGCAGGCGGGACGCGCGCTGTTGGCGGAGGACGCCGAGGCGGAACAACGGCAGTTGGGAATTGTGGATGCGCAGGGACGCGCGTTTTCACACACCGGGACGGGCTGTTTTGCGTGGGCGGGCGGACGGACCGGCGCAAATTATGCGGCGCAAGGCAATATTCTGGCAGGACCGGGTGTAGTGGACGCGCTGGCGGAAACGTTCGAACATGCGCGCGGCGCGCTGGCGGACCGGTTGTTGGCGGCGCTTGCGGCGGGGCAGCACGCGGGCGGCGACCGACGCGGGCAGGAATCGGCGGCGCTTGTGGTGGTGCGCGCGGCGGGCGGATACGCGGGGTTTAATGACCGCTATATGGATTTGCGGGTGGACGATCACCCGACGCCGGTTGGCGAATTGAAACGGCTGCTGGATCTGCACCGGCTGTATCTGGAAAAATCCAAGCCCGACGATTTGATTGCGATTGACGAGCCGATTGCGCGCGAACTGCAGGGAATCATGGCGGCGCGCGGTTTTGACGTCAAGGTGAACGGAGTGTGGGATGCAGCTTCACAGCACGCCTTGCGCGAATTTGGCGGCGTCGAGAATCTGGAAGAACGACTGCAGGAAGGACCGTTTATAGACAGGGTGGTGCTCGAGTTTTTACGCAAACGATTTGAGCGTTGATGCATCAAACGCGCGCACACAAAATCCCGCCAGCTGGCGGGATTTTGTGTGTGTTTACATCTCAAGAAGGAGCGGAGGCTCCCCCATCGGGCGGCGCTTGTTGCCGGCGGGCGAGCCGATTGCGAATTTTGGCGAGCCGGACATCATTTTGTCGCGCCTCCCAGGAATACAACACGACCGTGCCTGCCAACTTGTCGTCCCAGCCCTGGCGGCGGTCATCAATCACTGCCCACGCAAAACCCAGCCCGAGCGAAGCTATACAGACGCCATAGCCGATCAGACGGCGCACGGAACGCCCGATCGTCATGGTTTGACCGTCGAGACGGACGATCCGCACGCCCATCAAAGCTTTGCCGGGTGTTTGACCGCCCAGAGTCCAAAAGAAAATGTAATAGACGGGCGCGAGCAAGACTGTGACGGTCCATTGAATGGCGGTTGCCCCGAGGCATATTCCAAAATACAAGAAACCCATCTCGTCGGCGGTGGTGCAGGTGGTGGGGATGCGGAGAAAATCGAGCGCGGTGTTATAACCCCAGGCAAAGAGCAAGATCGAGGTCGTAATAATGGCAAGGTCAATCATCAGGGCAATCCCGCGCGTGACGATGCCGGCATATTGTCCTTGCAGTAAAGAGGCGCTCATTCTTTATCCGCCGGCGTCTGGATTTGCGGCGGCGGCGCGCTGCGCGGATTCGGCACCCCACGCGGGTTTTCGGCGCGCAGCATGACCTGGGCCGGCGGGGGGGGGATGCGCTCGCGGGGCGTCCGCCGCAGCAGCGAACGCGCGATCATTTCCACAAAACTGTCGGCGGTCACAGTCCGCTCGCGGACCTCTTCCATCACCTCGGTCGCCATCGTGATGCTTTGACCCTGCACCAGGTCCTGCACCTGCTCCGGGTTCTCGTGCAAATAACTGATATATTCATCGCCCAATTGACGCACCAGCGGCTCGACGCTCGAAGGGTCCGCGCGCAGCTGCCAGAGATAATTGTCGGCAATGAGACGCACCAACTCCTGGACCTGTTCGGGATGCGCCTGAATATGTGCGATATAGCGGTCGGCCTGGGTGCGCACGAGCGCTTCGACCTGTTCGGGTCGTGCCTGGAGGTGCGCCATATAACGACCCGCCTGAATTTGAATCAAGCCCTCGACCGTTTCGGGGTGCGCGGTCAGATGTTGGAGATATTCGCCCGCCTGTTCGCGAATCAATCCTTGCACCGGCTCGGGGTGTGCGCGCAGGTGCGCGATATAACTGTCGCCGAGAGCTTGAACAAGCCCCTCAATTTGCGCCGGGGACGCCTGAAGATTTTCCAGGTATGCGCCCGCCTGCGAGCGGATCAGCGCCTGCACCTGCTCGGGATGGGTTTCGAGATAGGTGAGATAGTCGCCCGCTTGCGCGCGCACGAGCGCCTGCACCTGGTCGGGGTGCGTTTCGAGATAGACGAGATAGTCGCCCGCTTGTGCGCGAATCAGCGATTGTACCTGTTCGGGATGGGTTTCGAGATATCTTAGATATTCGCCCGCCTGCGCGCGGATGAGCGCGGCAACCTGTTCGTTGGTGGTAAATTCGGCGAGACGTTTGTCGAGTTGGCGTTCGATCAGCGCGTCCAGTTCCGGGTTGTCGGCAAGATTTGAAATGACGACGCCGGTGGACCAATCAAACAGCTGTTTCGCGGGATTTTTGCGGCGTCTGCGGGTGCGCCGCTTGTCGGTAGGAGGGGGGACCCGGTCATCGGGTTCGGGTTTCGCTTCGGGTGACGCGTCGGCGGGAGGAGTGGGGGTAGCAGGTTCGGCAGGCGCCTCCGAAAGAATGTTTTGCGGCTCGCCTTGATTTTTTCCACCGCCCAAACGGCGAAAGATTGTATCGGTGGCAAAAACTGCGCCGTCGAGCGCCAAATCCAGGAGCATGCGTCGGACGGATTCGCCCTCTTGAGGGTCCCCATCCTGCCCCGCATCGTAATGTCCGTTGTTGTTTTCGATATATGGTTCTCGGTCCGCCATGACGTGTTACCCTCTTGACAGGTATTATATACCCGGCGGGCAAAACCGCAATGGCGTTATCCGGGCGCGCCAAAAAAAGCGGCGGAGGCAATTGCCCCCGCCGTTCTTTTGGGACCGGTGCTATGCGCGTTCGTTCGGCTTGGTCACGTCGGGCACATTCTCGCCCAATGCCGTGGCAAGGTCAATCTGATGTTCCTGCTCCTGCACCAGTATCTCGCGAATCTGTTCCGCGAGCGCAAATTCGCCCAGCTCTTCGCATTGGCGGACGCGTTCGCGATAGTTTTGAATCGTATTGTTTTCGTTTTCCAGATCAAAACGCAGCATGTCGGTCGCCTTTTCCGAAGTCTTGACGGGCTTGGGCGTGACCGTCGGCATGCCGCCAAGATAATCTATTTGCTTGGCGATGGTGAGCGCATGTGCGAGTTCTTCTGACGCATGTATCTCTAGCTCGCCCGCGATATTCATATACGCCGCACCTTTGAGCACCTGCGAATAATTGATGTAGCCAATGATCGCCTGGTACTCGCGCGCCAGATCCTCATTCAACGCGTCAATCAGTCTCGCGCGCGTCATGGAATCATTCGATGCAGCTTGATTTTTCGTTGCCATATGAGTCTCCTATGGACCGGCGGGAATCTTTAACCTGCTGTTCCCTGCCGGGATGAATCGAGATGTCGCATCTGCCGAACCGTTTTCGGCGGCAGACCCGCGCATCAGATTCAGGTTTACCGACAAATAATAACGTCACGAACATGGATTTGTGACGCTGAGGTGTCGTTGAGACGCGAATGGTCGGGGCGCGAATGGTTGGGACGCAGATTGTCGAGACGCAGATTGTCGAGACGCAGATTATCGAGACGCAGATTGTCGAGACGCAGATTGTCGAGACGCAGATTGTCGAGACGCAAGCTATTGCGTCTCTACGGGACCGGGCGCGGTTCAACAAAAGGTGAATGCGGTGGTAAAGCGACCGCCCGTGGTGGCGGCGAGATAGTCGCGCGAATTGTCGTCGTGGCGACGTGCCGCGGCGACCTGGAGGGTCTGGCAGGGACCGTCCCCGCTGACAGGCACAAACGTGATCGAAAAATCGGTGCGTCCCGGCGGCACCGTGATGCCCGCAAACGGCGATTCGCCGTAATCCTTGTTGTTGCCCTGACGGTTCGGGTCCATCAAAATGATTCGCCAGTTCATGCCCACGCTTGCGCGATTGGTATTGTAAAACGACGCGGTAAATGTGACTTGATTGCCGCGTCCCGGCGGGTTGGGCGCGACGCGGATATTTGTCACATAAACCGCCGGCGGGAGCGCGGCGCGGGGCTCGAGCGCCGCGTCTGAATTTGGATTGGCGTCAGGTGTGATGCTGGGAATTACGGTGAGCGCGGGTTCTGTCGAGGTGGGTTCGATGACCAACCCGGGCGTCGCGGTCACGGGAACGGGCGTGCCAAAATTCGCGCCCGCGCGCGTCGGTGTGTGTGTGGCGGCGATGGACGGCAAGACGGCGTCAGAATTTTGTGTCAGGTCGGCAGCAACGCGCGGCACAATGCGCGTGGGCGTCGGCTCTGTCCTCGCCCCACTAAACAAATTGTTGTCGGGAGCCAGTAGAATGAACAAACCGAACGCGACCAGGAGGAACGCCAGCCCGATCCCAAAAAAACCAAGCGCAAGCCGCCGCGCCGAGCCGGATGCTTCCGGTTCCTGCTCCTCTGTTTGCGGCGACGGTTGTGATTCGGGGAGCAAATGATTGGCGTCGGTTTGGAGGATGTCCGGACGGTCTGAAAAGATGACCTGTTCCGCTGCGGCGTCAGGGTCGTGGGTGGGGTCGCCTTTAACCCATTGGGGCGAGTTGGTGTAATACCAGCGTCCCGAATTGGCGCCCAGCATCCAGACGCGCCCCTCGGCATCGTGTACCTGTAAATGCCGCAGCGCCTCGTCGTATTCTTGAGCGGTGATGCGGCCGACAGAGAACAAACCCCGGAGGCGGAAAAATTCTTCTTCGACCTTTTGAAAAGCGTCTTGCAATGTTATTCAATCCGATGAATTGATGCGAGCTGCCGCACATGCGCGCCAGATATTTGCGCGACGAGCCGCGCGGCGGCGATCGGTCAGGGTTGTTGGCGGTCAGCGGACGCGCTCGTGCCGTGCGTTTGGGCGCACGGACTGGCGGCGGTGGGCATTTGCGCTGCCGGGTGGGACTTGAGCCAATCATCAATTTTGCCGACCGCCATTCGGATATCCGCTTGTGGCGAGCGGTTATAATAGCGCGTCTCTACAATTTCGGCGGGACATCCCGGTCCTGCCAGCAAGCCGTTGGTCTTGTCAATCGAGACCGGCACGCGCGAGTTGTCAACCGCGCCCGGCACCTCTTCGGCAAGGAAAATCTCGTTGGTGCGGTCCGCGCAGCCGGATGTGGCGAGCAGTCCCGTCTCCCGGCAGACCGACGCTTGCACCAGTCCCGTAGGGATGCGGAAAGGGTGCGGCGCAACGCTCTTGAACGGCTCACGTTCCGCATACACGCGCGCCATGATGTTGTGCCAGATGGGCGCGGCGCCCGAAATGCCCGTGACATTTTTCATTTCCTCATTGCGCGGGTTCCCCACCCAGACGCCGACGACCAGTTCGGGAGTATAGCCCATCGTCCAGTTGTCGCGAAAGTCATTGGTGGTCCCCGTTTTCACGGCGGCGGGACGAATCTTGTCCGCGGTGCAGGTCGAGGCGCCGTCCACACACAATTTGAGCGGACTGTTTTGCCCAAAAGCGGGCGTGCGCGCTTGATTGTCCGAAAGCACACTCGTAATCAGATACGCATAGCGCGGGTCCACCACGGTTTGCGCGGCTTGCTTGTGCGATTGAATATCAAAAATTACATTGCCCTGTCCGTCGAGAATACGATTAATGGGCGTGAGTGGAACGCGCTTGCCCTCGTTGGCAAAGACGGCATATGCGCCCGTCAACTCGACCAACTTGACATCCCCGCCGCCCAGGGTGAGCGCCAGCCCGTAATGCGACGGATCGTCAAACGTAGAGATG
This sequence comes from Anaerolineae bacterium, assembly GCA_020851635.1. GTDB lineage: Bacteria > Chloroflexota > Anaerolineae > UBA4142 > SHND01 > SHND01. Next base: position 5,247 of record JADZCJ010000070.1, on the reverse strand, counting down.
CCAAACCGTTGCGCGCTGGCGACGAGGCGCGGCACGGTCACATAGTGCAGGGTCTTGATCGCAGGAATGTTGTACGAATTGGCGAGCGCGGCGCGCACGGAAACGATGCCGTGTTCTTTGCCGTCATAGTTTACCGGGATATACGTGGTTGGGAATCCGGAAAATTCGATTTTGCGGTCGAGGATCGGCGTCGCCAGCGTCCATCCTTTTTCCAGCGCGGTAACATAGTTGAGCGGTTTGATCGAAGAGCCGGGCTGGCGCAGGCGGTTCGCCACGTTCACCTGTCCGTCAATCGTCTGGTCGTAAAAATTGACGCTTCCCACCATGGCATAGATTTCACCCGTCTGCGGGTTCGTGACGACCACTGCGGCGCTGTGAACATTTTTTTCGCGAATCAACTCGATTTGTTTGCGCGCCTCTTGTTCGGCAATTCGCTGAATCTGCGGGTCAATGCTGGTATACACCCGCAAGCCGCCGCGATAGACGAGTTCGGGACCGTATTTCAATTCCAGTTGTTCGCGCGCATATTCGACAAAATGTGGGTATGCCTGCGCGATGCCTGCCGTGCAGTTCTCTAGAAATTTCTCGGAATGTAACAGCGCGGCGGTCTCTTCATTCACCGTGCGCGCGTCATAGCGGGTGATATACCCCTCACGCACCATTGAATTGAGGACAATGTTCTGGCGCACGCGAGCTGCCTCGGGGTTGCGGCAGGGGTCATAGACGGCGGGCGATTGCGGCAGACCTGCCAACAAGGTCGCCTCGGTGAGCGTCAACTCGCCCACGTCCTTGTCAAAATAGGAACGCGCCGCCGCCTGCACGCCATAGGACAGGTTGCCAAAATTGATCTGGTTCAGATACATGGCAAGGATTTGCTCTTTGGTGTAGCGGCGCGAGAGTTCGAGGGCATAAACTGCTTCCCGCAGTTTGCGGGTGAGCGTCACCTCGGGGGTGAGCATGGTATTTTTGACGAGCTGCTGGGTGATGGTCGAGCCGCCGACACTGGGTCCCCGGTCGCGCCACATGTAATACATCGCGCGTGCCAAACCCTCAACATCCACCCCGGGGTTGTCATAGAACGAGGGGTCTTCGGTGGCGATGACCGCCTGTTTGAGATACGTGGGAATGTTTTCCGGCGCGACGATGGTGCGGCGCCCTCCCTGCGGGTCAAAAATTTCAAACAGCAGGGCGCCGTAGCGGTCATAGATCTTGGTGGACTGGTCGGCGCGTATCGGTCCGAGTTCGATTTGCGCGGGCAAGAGACTCACGATGTAGGCATACCCTGCCGCCAGCGCGGCGAAACTGACGCCGATGGTCGCGGCGCAAGCCACAGTGAAAATAAAAAGGGCGCCTAACGCAAAATTCAGCCAGCCGTGATTGTCGTGGCGCTCTACATAACGGCGGCGGCGCAAACGGGCGTAATAGGGGATGTGGTGAGATGCCAGTTGGGCGCGCGGAGATTTTTTTCGGTCTGCCGGGAGGTGTTCCATTTGGCTGATACTCTTTTCGTATCATTCAGACGAAAAAATGCTCGATAAGGTTCATCATTCACGGATACCCTTTGATGCGGATATAGTCAATGTCAACCAGGGCGGGAGCATCGGTGGGGTCGAGACGCAGTTGGATGATGTTGTCGCCTGCAAAAAGATTGCCGTCGGTGTCCGGGTTCACTGTATATTTGTGAAATTTTCCGTCGGCGCGCACCTCGAACGTTTTTTGCTTGTCCGGCAAAAATTCCCCGTCCGACGAGGTAATCCAGAAAATCGCTCCCTCGACGTTTGGATGGTCCGACGTGACGCGCATTCGAATCTCGATGGGTCCGAGATTCATGGACGGCACGGCGATGGGCGGACTCCCAATAAAAGGGTCGTCTCCATCGGTGCGAAAGGAAAGGTTCCCGTTCTTGACCCGCAGGTCTGCGACTTGGTTCCAGGACTCCCAACCTTCAGCGTCCTGTCGAAATTCCCAACCCGACAAGACGCTTGGTAGAGTGCGGCGATCACGGCGTTCCGCCAACTGCTCTGCCAGGTCGGTGCGCTCGATGAGATGACCGCGTTTGTATTCGATAAAATATGTGTTCTCCAACCCACCCGCGAGAATTGGGAATTTGGCGAGCGGGATGGCAGTCAGTGTAGGATCGTTGTATGCGATTTGGAGCGAGGCGTTCAAAAACTCGGAATGGGAACCACCGCTGGAGGATGGCGGGGGAATACCCGTATACAAAAGCCGCGCCGCCGGTGGAAACGACGGATGAAGCTTGCGTGTCTCGTTTGGCAAGATGGCGCTGATTTGGCTTGCGCGCGCCCAGCTCTGGTTTGTCAAAACATTGACACTGCACAAGCTGACCAGGGCCAGAGCGCCGGCGGTCGCTTGAAGCACACGGACCCAACGGACTTGGGATTCCCAAGTCAGAACGACAGCAATAAAGAGACTTGTGCCCACCGCCGGCAAATACGCATAGCGCGACATGGGCCAACTTGCATAAACAGGGAGCAGTGTGATCGGCATCCAGAGGAAACCGAACCATGCGGAACGAGAGGCGCGTGCAAGCCACAGCAGCACAAATAACGCGCCTGTCGTCACCAAAACCACAACGTCCGGCGTATCTACGGACCAGGGTAAAATGAGGTAGCGTGTGTAAAAAATGACCAGAACGAACGGGTCTTGCAGCTGCGCCCCGCGAAAACCGCCGATCTCTCCAAACAGCGCCAAACGCAAGCTCAGGTAACCAAATAATATCGCCCAATAAGGCAAATGCGCGCGAACCCGCTCGCGTCGGGGTGCGCTCACAAAGAGCGCTTCGTACAACGCCAGCACGAATGGCAGCGTAACCGCCATCTCTTTGGCTCCGAGAGCGAGAGCAAACGAGACCAATCCGAGCAAACCGAACAGACGCCGCGATTGCTGCCGATACAAGACAAAAAACACCACGCCGGTCAGGTAGAACAACGCGCAAACCAGGTCGGTGCGTCCCGAGATCCAGATAACCGCTTCGAGCGGTCCGGGCGCGACGACAAAAAAGAGTCCCGCAAGCAGCGCGGTCAGACGACGACGTGTCAGGAGCTGGACCAGAAAATATACCTGAAACGTTGTCAGCACATGCAGGACCAGATTGGTGAGATGGTAGCCGAATGGTTCAAGCCCCCAGACGAGATAATCGGCAAGAAAAAACATTTGAACGAGAGGACGAAAAAAGACCGCGCCGCTCATTTGGGGGTCCTCGCCGCTCCATAGTTGAATAAACCAGGCAAAAGTACTCTGCCCGTCCAGGATTTGGGGGGTGTTAAAGCGCAAAAAGTGGATAAAGTAAAAATCATCCTGGAGGAAATACGAATTGAGGTTCACCGCATAGAGGATCACTCCCGTCGCCGCCAAAAATACGAGCGGGAGCAAAGGATGGCGCCGCATGGCGTCTTGTGCCCGGTGGATGAGATGCATGGTGTAGGACGTGCAGACGAACAACGGATTGACTCTGCTCAAGTCTTTGGGCAAAGCTGGCAGATTGTCGGAGTGAAATCAAATTATAGGTGTTGTCGAGATACCATGACGCGCGTTCACAGTTACAAAAGAGCTCGCTCTGACAACCTGCCGGGGTTGGCGCAACATGAGCCATTTTATCAAAATCATTGTGACTGTCGAAAATCAGACGTGCAGCAGGGTGTATGTCACGATTTTGGACCGTAAGGAACGAACGCCGTTTCGTTCCCCGCGCAGCACGCTGCGGCGAGCGCCCCCTACGCTCAACCAATGATATGACGCACACGTCCAAGATAGTAAGGAACGAACGCCGTTTCGTTCCCCGCGCGGCACGCTGCGGCGAGCGTGCGCTACAGCTCGCGCCGCGTGAGAAAACATGACCGCCGAGGATGGGGTGGGTCACATACGTGCATGTGAATATGGACAAATGGTAAACACGCGAGTATGGTCATTTGTCCCTGTCAGGACGAGACAATTTTCTCGTGCAATGGCGGCGCAAAGGTGGCAGAATACCCGGCATGAAACGCCTAATGTCATTCCTCATGCTGCTGGGTCTGATCGGACCGATTTTCGGCGTCACCGGATGCGGCTCGAACGCGGCGCCGATTGCGGTTGAAATGGCGCATCATTCGACGCTGCCCACCGAAATGCAGGATGCGCCCGAACGCGTGCGCCAGGCGTATCAGTATGCGGTTGCCAATCCTGAACCCCTGAAAAATGTGCCATGTTTTTGCGGGTGCGGTCCCATCGGACACACCAACAACTATGACTGTTACATCAAGGACGCGCCCGTCAACGGCAAGATTGTTTTTGATGAGCATGCGCTGGGGTGTAAAATTTGTGTGGACATTACACATGATGTCGTCCGTATGACGAGCGAAGGACGCGCGCCGCCCGAGATCCGGCGCACTATTACGACGACATACGGTCAATTTGGTCCCACGAATTTCAAATGATTTGGAGGTATTCATGACAAGAAAAGCGTCCGGAGGCGGGGCGCAACCGCGCCAAACCAAACAACCCATGCCGCCGGCGATGCTCATTGGCGGAATCGCCCTGATCGCGATTGCCGTGTTGATTGTAGTTTGGCTCGTATCGAGTCCAAATCGCGGCAGCGGCGGCACTCCGCAAATCCAAGTCAGCTCCGAGCGGCTCGAGCTGGGCAAGCAAATCTTTGGCGAACCTGTCCGCGCAAGCTTTACCGTAAAGAATACCGGGAACGGAGCATTGACGCTCCAGGTGCCGCGCATCGCGACAGTATTGGAGGGCTGCTGACCGTCCCAAATTATCGTCGGTCAGACGATATTGGGACCCGGAGAAAGCACGACGATTTATACCGATATTGTGATGCATGAGGGGATGGACGGACCGCACTTGTTTGAAATTCCGATTACGACGAACGATCCCGCGCAGCCGCTCAAGAAATTGCTGATCGCAACCGATTGGCAACCAAGCTAGCAGGTTGTCGGAGTGAAATCAAATCATAGTTGTTTTAGAGATACTACGACGCGCGTTCATAGTTACAAATGAGGTCTCTCCGACAACCTGCTAGCGCAACAACATGATGAAATTGCCGAGTCAAGTGCTGGCGCGCGAGTTATGAAACTGGGTACTCCACTACGCAATCTCATGTTGTTGCACTACTAGTACTACAACGTTACTTTGCCCTGAAACGGGTATAATTTGCGGTCAAATCCACATGACAGGACCGATTTGCCTTGATTGGACATGTTTCGATCGCGCCGCTCGCCCCCAGCGGACGCAAACCCG
>JADZCJ010000069.1 GCA_020851635.1 Anaerolineae bacterium | reverse complement strand
TGATTCGCTGTGTCGCTCTAAACAAGATGACGCACGCCGGGATGCCACAGAGTTACAAAGTCGCCTGAGCCAATCCCCCACCAAGGGATTGCTGTGCGTCTGATTTTTGATTCATGCACCAACGCCATCTCATGCTATCCGCGAAATCCAATTTGTCAATATCATTTGTCACGAATTTCACTATTGAGCTTTGGCAGGATTATGTTATAATGCCGTTTGTGCGAATCGGCACGAATCAAACCCTCATTTCGCTGTTTTCACCGGTCCACAGAAAATTACTGCAATGCAGCTTTGCCCATCATTTTTTGGGCGCTGCTTTTTTTTCAGATAGGTGGTGATGTTTCATGGCTGATGCTATCGCTGGCGCTCCAAAAGTCGTACCTCCAAAACCTGTTGCCGCCAAGCCCGCGGCTCCTGCGTCCGCTGCCAAACCGGCGGCTGCGGCGCATCAGGAAGAACCCAAAGGGGGTCCGACCCCCGCTGAACTGGCGATGATTCAAGCGCCGGTCACGCGCCGAGAGTTTCTGAATTATGCTTTTCTTGGCTCGCTCGGCGTCTTTGTGGTCGTCCTTGCCGGCGCCACATTTATCTTTGCGCTTCCGCGTTTCGGAGAAGGCGAATTCGGCGGCACGTTTACACTGGGTGAAGCAGGAAATGTTATCCCTTCTGCGGACGCGCCACCGGCAGCGAGCGCTGCCTCTCGCTCCTGGATTTCAAACGGTCCCGATGGGGTCTTGGCGCTCTACAACGTGTGCGTGCATTTGGGATGCCTTTACAGTTGGCAGCCCGTCACGGCGCGTTTCGAGTGTCCGTGTCATGGCAGCAAGTATGAAAAAGATGGAGCTTATATCGAAGGTCCTGCTCCACGCTCACTCGACCGGTTTGTGATCCGGTTCACCGATGCCGAGGGTAATGTCCTTGCCGAAACGGATGCCAAAGGTGACCCCCTTCCCATTCCTTCCCCCAATGCGATCCTGGTTGTAGATACCGGCAAGATTATTCTGGGCGCAACTCACGGTTAGGTATATTAATCAAGACGGATGACGACGTTCCACGGCAGAATGCAAACGCTTTTCGCCGGAGGGCATAGATATGGGTTTATTCAATCGTCAAATCAAGAAAAAGCCCGCGGATGAGAACGGCAAACCCAAAGCCGGTGCTCCAGCCGACGGTCACGATACGAACGGGCATGATGCCAATGGTCATGCGGAGGATGTCGCGCAGACCGACGGAGATACGGGAGGCGAACTTTTCCAGGTTCAGACGCGCGAGACCCGGTCGCAGCGGTTTGTGGGTTTTGTCCGCGAAAAATCGCCGCATGCCATCAAAGAACTCGTTCCGTGGGTTGAACGGGCGCGCAGCACTCCCGAAGGGCGTACCGAGTTTGTCGAGAAAACCAAAGAAGTGGCATGGCAGCAAGCGGACAATACAGTGCGCGCAATTACCGCCGGGATGGGCATCGCCGACACGCGCGCGTTCTTTCGCGGCGACCCTGCCATCGAAAAGCCAAATCCGCGCTACAAGGTTCACGTAAACGCATTCTTTGCCCACATTCGCCCCAAATACTATGAAAAGTCCTCGACCAAGTTTTCGCATACCTGGGGCTTGGGCTATCTCTCGTTCTACATGTTCATGCTTGAAACGATCACGGGCGTGATTCTGATGGTCTTTTATACGCCGTCCGACCGGCGCGCATACGAGGACATTGTCAAAATCATGACGGAGGTGCCGTTCGGGCAGCTGATGCGCGATCTGCATCGTGTTGGCGCCGAGTTGATGGTGCTAATCGTCGTGCTGCACATGACCCGGGTGTTTCTGACAGGGTCTTTCAAGCCGCCGCGGACATTTACGTGGTTGACCGGCGTCGTTCTGCTGATCTTGACGTTTGCGCTGTCGTTCAGCGGCTATTTGCTCCCCTGGGACCAGTTGGCGTATTGGGCGGTGACGATTGGCACCTCCATGGCAAAATCCGTCCCGCCAAAAGAAATTGTCGGTTATCTCTCGAACTTGATCATGCGCGGCGGCGACACGATCAATCAGAACGGTCTGCTCCGCTTTTATCTGATGCATGTGTTTGCGCTGCCCGCGTTGACGGTCGTCCTGATTTCGGTCCACTATTATCGCGTCGCGCGCACGCACGGCATTTCTGTGCCCGCCGGTGAAGAAGAATCGCCCGACCCTGCCGTGCGCAAAGCGGCAAAAGAGCGCATTGACTATCTTCCCGAATTGTTTACGCGCGAATTGTTGTGGGCTGCGATCGCAACGTTTCTGGTCATTGCCTACTCGGCATGGATTTTTCATGCGCCCCTGCAAGAGCACAGCGACCCCTTGAATACGCCGCTGCATACTACGGCGCCCTGGTACTTTTTGTGGATTCAGGGGCTGCTCAAAGACGCCTTTGTTTTGCCCGCGATTCGCGCAGTTGATTACGGCTTGAATCAGGGGCTGATTGCGCTGGGCATTCAAACTGCCGAGGGCTTTGAAAACAACCCGATGGTCTGTTTGGTGTGCGGCTATGACAGCCCCGCGTGGCAGGGCGTGATTATCCCGACGATGATTATTCCCGCACTGTTCTTGGGTGTGCCATACATCAACGAGTGGTGGGAGAAATTCTGGGGCTCGAAACCCAGCCGTCAGCTGCTCAAGAATCGCAAAGGCACGGTGCTGGTGGCGATTGTATCTACGATCTTTATGCTGGTCATCTGGTATCAAGGGACGCCGTTCTATGGCGTTACGGCGCCGCCCGCTGTGGAAATCGGTCAAGCGTTCATGCCGGCCGAAGGTGTTTTGCCGCCGGTGCCGCTTGTTCCGGACGATTGGGGGGTGGTGCGCCGTCTCGGTTACAATAACCTGCCCGATGGCGAGTACAATCTGGCTGACTATGCCGTTCCGAGTCAAAGCAATACCGAGTTTGAGCGCATGCTTTCTGCGATTCAGCAAGAGATCCAACGGCGCGGACAGCTCTGGGCGGAAGGTGATAAAGTGCATGGGCTGCCGAATCCGACCGGCACTTTTCTCATCGAACAGTTCCAGCAAAACGGTCTCAAGCGTATCGAATTGCAGGTTCGCTGGGACCCCAAAATTGTGACTCCTTCCGACAACGGCGAATATAACCGGATCATCTTTTTGCATGAGAATTCTCTTTACAAGTAAAGGAAATAATGTTTGCGGCGCGAACCACAATTCGCTCCGCAAACATTTTTAACGGGACATGAGTGTTCAGTTCAAGATTCTGATCGGGATTCTTTTTACCGCCGCAACCGTGATTGTGATGCTGATTTATTGGGCGGCAGAAGACGCGCGGATGGCAAATTACACGGCTAGTTTCGAAGGGCGGGCGATTCAAGCTGGCGCCGAAAGTTATGAGCTTTATTGCGCGACCTGTCACGGTGAGCACGGTGATGGCATTGTGGGCAAAGGTCCGCCGCTGAATCGCAAGGATTTGCTCGACCTAAAAAATACGCCATACCTGAAAGCGATTCAGTGGAATGGGACGACACATGACTTTATCAAAAACACGATCGCTGCAGGTCGCCCGCAGTTTTCAGCTTATTACGCAAACGAGGGCTATACCGAGCACATGCCGACGTGGAGCCAGGACTATGGGGGTCCGCTGCGGCCCGATCAAGTGGACTCGCTGACCGCGTTCGTGTTGAATTGGGCGCCGGGCGAATTTGACCCCATCGTTGCGATTGTCACGCCCACCCCCGGTCCGACGCCGACGCCGATTCCGCTGGATCAGCTGTACGCGACGATTCCTTTCCCGGCATCACCGCCGAGCGAAGACATTCTCAATGCCGGCAAAGCGATCTATGACAAGAACTGCGCGGCATGTCATGGGGAAGGGCTGGGCGGCGATGGTCCCGGCGCAACCGGCGCGGTCAAACCACGCAACTTTACCGACTGCACCGCGATGGAAGCGTTTGACATGGGCCAGCATCATAATGCCGTCGTCAATGGCAAGACGGCAACCGGTATGCCCGCCTGGGGTCCGCGCCTTTCGGACGAAGAGATATGGCAGGTGATCATGTACGAACGGTCACCCTGCAAGCTCTATGTCCCACAATAAGAAATTCTTTTGCGCGTTCAATGCCCCCGAATGTATAATGCCTTCGGGGGCGTTTCTTTTTTTTCTCTCTCTCCTTTGCTTTGTCACCCTCAACCCTTTCGAATGAATCTCGGTATCGTCTCTCGTCTGTCGCCTCGCGCGCGGTTTTCACTCTTGCTCTCGATCGGTCTCGTCCTTTTGAGCGCGGCGGGGTTTTTGTATTTGCGCGACACGGTATTTGCAGTTCCGCCGCCACCGTTCCGGGCAGGGCGCGAGATTGCCAATACCGATGTCAATCCCTTTGGCGCCAACTTTTTTCTCGAACGTGAGGTTGAAGCGTGGAAACGCGAACGGACCGTGCGGATGGCGCGCGAGGCAGGGATCGGCTGGGCGCGCCAGGAATTTATCTGGGCGGAAATCGAGCCGGAACCCGGAGTTTACAACTGGACCAAATACGACGAGATTGTGGATTTGTTCCGCAGCAACAACATTCAGGTGATTGCCCGTCTCGACCGTCCGCCGCAATGGGCGCGCTCGCGCGCCAGCGCCACCGGTTCATCCGGTCCTCCTGACGATTTTGAGGACTATGGTAACTTTGTTCAAGCGGTTGCGCGCCACTTTGGCGACAGGATCAATTATTTCCAGATTTGGAACGAGCCGAATCTTGCGCGCGAGTGGAACGATGCGCCCATTGATCCCGCCTCGTATGCGCGGCTGCTCAAGATCGCCTACGAGCGCACCAAAGCGGTCAATCCGGACATACAAATTCTTTCTGCGCCTCTCGCCATCACCCTTGGCGAAACCTTTACCCCCGGCTCTGCCCAATACCGCAACATGAACGATCTTCAGTTCCTCGAGGAAATGTATGCGGCAGGCGCAAAAGATTACTTTGACATTCTCTCTGCCAATGCGTTTGGATTGGGCAGCTCGCCCGATGACCCGCCAAATCCCGGCAATCTGAATTTTCAGCGCGTGCTATTGGAACGCGCCGTCATGGAAAAGTTTGGCGATGCTGCCAAAGCAATCTGGATTCTCGAGTACGGATGGAATGCCGCGCCCGAATCAATCCCCGACAGTCGGCTGGTGTGGGGACGCGTGACCGAGCAGCAGCAGGCGGAATACACCGTGCGTGGTATCGAGTTGGCGCGCGAAAACTGGTCCTGGGCAGGCGTTGTGAGCATCTGGTTTTTCCGCCAGGTCGGGGATATCCCTCCGAACAACCCCGAGGCATATTTTCGGATGGTGGATACGGATTTTACGCCTCGTCCGGTTTATGCGGCGGTCAGCGCGGCGGCACGGGCGGAACAGGTGGCAATGCCGGGTGAATACCAAGAGTCGAATCCCGCATTGGTGCTCGACCAGGAATGGAAGTGGACCCGCAGTGAGAACGCGAGTAGTGGTCAATATGTGCGCGCGTCGGAGGGGAACGCAGGAGGCACGCTGCGTTTTTATGGGCAGGGGCTGGAATTGCTCGCCCGACGAGGACCCGGTCTTGGGCGGTTATATCTATCTCTCGACGGCAGCCCTGTCAATGGCTTGCCGCGCGATCAGGCGGGCGCAAGTTTTGTTGACTTGGCTGGGATAGAATCGGAATGGCAAGTGAGAATCCCCGTTGCTGTGGGTCTTGCGCGCACCGCGCATACTCTCACCCTGCGCGCCGAGGGGGATGTAAACCTCGATGGGTTTACAGTCCCCGAAATACCCGCCGCTCAACCGCAGTGGGCGCTTGTTGCGCTCTTTGCTGTCGCGGGCATTGCCGCGCTCGTGGCAGCCGGTCTCACGGTGCGTTCAACGGTCCCGGGTTGATACAGCATGAAACGTTTTCATCTATTCTTTTTGCTTGTATTCGCCGCCAGCTTGATTGCGTGCGGCACAGCGGTTTCTGTCAAGCCGCGCCCTACTGCTGCTTTGCCGATTGTCGCTGCAGATGGGATTTCGTCTCTCGCTACGCGTCCGCCCGCGACATCCCGTCCCGCCACCCCAACGCGTCCCGCGCAGATTAATGGGTTTGACACCATCGCTCTGTCCGAGCTGCCTCAAGAGGCGCTCGACACACTCGCGCTGATAGAACGGGGCGGACCCTTTCCCTATCGGCAGGATGGGAGGGTATTCCAGAATCGCGAACGGATCCTGCCCCGCAAATCAAGCGCGTATTATCACGAATACACCGTCGAGACCCCCGGCTCGGACGACCGTGGCGCGCGGCGCATCATCACGGGTCAAGAGGGCGAATTGTATTACACTGACGACCACTACGAGTCTTTCAAGGTGATTATTGACGATGAGTAAATTACAGCGCGCCTTGCGGGGGACCCAACCACCCGGCATTTATCATTTTGCGTCCGGCGCTTCGGTCAAGTTTCTCAAAACCGAGGCAAATCGAGCGGGGTTCAATTTGTATTATCTGGACGGTAGTAAAATACGCGACAAAAAGAGTTTTTTGGAAAAAATTGCCGCCGCCATGTCGTTCCCCGCCTACTTTGGCAAGAATTGGGATGCGTTGAATGACATGCTCGCAGACATGAGCTGGGCGCAGCCGGGCGGTCTCATCATTCTGTGGCAGTCGCCCGAACGATTCAGACGCGACGCGCCGGAGGATTGGGAGGTCGCGCTCGAGCTTTTCAGGACTGCCGTCGAATTTTGGAGCGGCGCAAACGTTCCCTATTATGTTCTCTTGCGCGGGCGCGGGCTCGACGAGTTTCCTGTTCTGTAGCAGGTTGTCAGAGTGAAACCAAATTGAGGGTTCTACTCGTCAATTCGCAGCGTCCCAATTTGCGTGGTCTCGCCCAACTCCTCGCCGCTCACGGGGTCATAGATTCCCAGCATGACCCGGTAAATGTCGGTCTCGAGCAACGGATCCAGCTCGATTTCGAATTGGTCTTGGACCACCTGCCCGACGCGCCATTTGGTTGGCGGATATTCATTTTCTCCCGGCACATGGTCATTCCCCTGCGCCACTTTGTCCCCTTCCTCGTTCCACAACTGCAAGCTCGTCGTGTAATCTCGCCCCAACTTTTCTAATGGTTCGTATTGTACGCCGAGCGTGATCTGTTCGCCCGCATATCGTTCTCCCGCAAGGAGCGAAAAACCGCGCACGCGCAGAATTTCGCCCAGGACCGCGTTGCTCTCGCGCTGAGGCGGACCGATGGTGATTGGTTTGACGCGCCAAAAGCCGTCGTTCGTTTCCTCGACGGCATATCTGAGGAGCAGGGCGGGAATTGGTTTGATAGCATAGATGGGCCGGCCCGACAAAGCCAACTGCTCGACCAACGACACAACATTTTCATACTGCGGACCCGGAGCGATTTTGGAAAAGACACCGAGCCATCCGGCGCGCTCGCCCTCGACCAACTGTAAATAATAGAGCGGCGTCATTTCGTCGCGGTCGTTTGAAAGCAGAATCGCATTGTCGGGTAGATTTGACGCGAGCATGGTTTCCCACGCGCGCCGTGTGTCGCGGTCTCGACTCCGGTCTTGGATATAAAAATTGACAGAGAGATTTTGCAGCGGCAGCACGACCAGAAACGCGAGCAGAGCAACGGCAGGCAGAATGCCATGTCGTGTCATGGCATGGCTCTGTAGAAACTGTATGACCAGGGCGATGCCCGCCGCCAATGCGATACAGGCGAAAAAAAAGATGGGCGTATCAAAGTCCGCAATATCGCCGATGTGATAAATGCTGTTGAACAAAACAAACGTGACCGAACCGAGTATCACAAGCGCGAGCAGCGAAAACTGCTTGCGCCACAAGAGCGCGCCCAGACCCAGCACCGCAGTCAACACCCCAACCGGATTGAGCTGGGCGACCAGTTGACCCGGCATGTTTACGAGCGCCGCGCCAGTCCGCGCATCAATCCCCAATTCTCCCGAAAAGCCGGACCCCAGCACGACCCCCAGCCATCCGCGCGCCGAATTTCCAAAGACCACGATGGGCGCGGCAGGCGTCAAATCTATCGTCGCATACGGCGTCGCGCCGGTTCGAAGCGGAATGTAGAGATATAAAAGCAAAGGAATCAACGCCAGCACTCCATACATCAATGCGCGTTGGAGGAACTCTTTTCGGATCTCGGTGGGTGTATTGATCATCGAGACCGGGCGTCCGCCCAAATACGAAACACGGACCCTCCCCGAACTCGGCGCGCGCCAAAAGAGCAGGCGGTTGGCAAACAGCGCAGCGAACGCGGGAATCAACAGTATTGTCATCCGATGATGCGCCAGAGACAGCCCGAACACCACCGCGAACGCAGCCGCGTACCGGCGGCGCGGCGTTTCGTTCCACAAGAGCCCCAACAGCGTGAGCAGCGCAATGAACAAAGTATTGAGCGCATACACTTCTGCGCGCGTCGCCTGGGACCAAAACAGGGGCGAGACCGCAAACGTCAATGCCGCAATGACCGCTGCCCCACGCGCGCGCGTTGTCTGCCAAAACACGCGAAAGGCAATTCCCACTGTGAGCGCAGACCAAAATCCCGAAAACAAATTCAATCGGAACGCGGGGTCGCCAAGCGGCACAAGATGCTGCCAGAGTCCGCCCAAAATCAGATAAAGCGGGTATCCCGTTGGGTGCGCCAGCCAAAAGCCCCACGCCGCAAACTGGAACTCGCCGGAATCTCCCGGCAGAACGGTTGGCGCTGCCGTGCGCCAGTACAACAAAAAGGACGCGCCCGCTACCAAAACGGTGAGCGCGCGCGTGCTCGTCAGAATCCTCCATCCCTTGAAAAACCAGCCGGTTACCATCTCGAGAGGTTTATTCGAGCCGCATCCATTCAAGCGCGACGCTCAAGGGGCGGGTATCCAGATTGCGCCCGACACTGGCGGTGCTTGCTCCCGCGCCAAACTGTTCCGCGCCTCCGGCGGCGCCCTTGACCGCAATGAACGCGTGCGTCATTCCTTCTTGCCCTCGCAGATTGCCCTCAAGCCCGAGCGCCTGAATTGCCTCTGCAGCTGATTCTCCCAACTGCGCCGAGGCGTCCTCTTGTGCCGCGCCGACGACGATCTGTCCCTGAGGGATTGCATCCAGAAACGCGCGCATCGAACGCGATTCCAGAATCGTCCGCCCGCCCGTATCAAAGTTTTTCGACTCGATGACCGCGCCGCTTGCCGGGTCAATCACCACCAGGTTGTAGCCGCGCTTGAGCAGAGAAACCTCTTGATCGTTGACCTTGATCGAACCAAACTCGGGCGTACTCGTCACGGCGATATCCACCGGGCTGGATACGCCGGTTTCGCCTATCACAAAATTCGGCGGCAGCACATCGCGCGGGCGCGCCACATAGCCAAAATCAAATTCGAGCTGGTTCAAGCCGGTGTGCAGCGCATCGGCGGGCAGAGTGATTTGATACTCGCCCCAGCCCTCATGCATCGCGATCGGCGCCAATGCTCTGTCGTTCACGCTTATCGTCATGGTTTGGGCGGGACCTTGTGGATAGGTATATGGGACCGCGCGCAAGGTCAAGGTGTGGTCGCGCAGTTCGCGCACAGGCACATACATTGTCGCGTTCTGCCGGGTCGCCCACATTGCCTCTGCGCCGCCGATGTTTTCGACCGGCAGCCAGCCGTATCCCTGCAGCAAGCGGGCGCGGTCGCTGTTCATGGCGACCGTGAATGGCATTTCGAGCGGGGTTTGATCCACGCGATAGGCGACAAGCCCATCGGCATTCGTAATCTGCTCTCCCAGGGGAAGGACCTGTTGGAGATACTCCAAAACCCGCTCGCGATTGTCCTCGTACGGTGGGCGTCCGGGGATGGCAGGATTGACGACCAGATAGCGGATGTTTAGCAAATTCACAACGTCATTTACTGCTGCCTTGTCGCGCACCAGCGTCGCTTCTTCGATGGGCTGATAGTCCTCTGCCGCCATGATCGTCGAAATTACCGGGAGGGTCCGGAAATAGTCAAACAGATAGGGCGCGTTGCGTTGAATCTGACCCGACAGTAAATATTTCTGGTGTTCCGACTGGTAGTATTGTGTCCGCGTATCCTCGGCTCCGCTTTGCCCAAACGAATTGCGCAAGCCGAGCGGTATCGAAAGGACCGTAGACGGTTCGGGGTCGCTGCGGATTTGGGTATAGACAGCGGGGATGCGGGCGTCGGTCAACGGCAGTCCGATGGCGAGATGTTCCAGGATCAAGAGCGAAGACAACACGCCGCTCACCGCAATCCCGATATACGTCAGACGTGGTTCCTGCACGCGTGCCGAGATTTTCCAGAGAATCCACCATACGGCAAAAGAAACCAGCACCGCCAGCGCAATCACGACCAGAATGCTATACCGGTTTGGCACGCGGTTCTCTCGAATGACGGGGATATAGTGAAGAATGAGAAAAGGCAGGGGCATGTTGACCTGCAAACCATCCAGATCAAAAACCGATTGCCCGTTAATGTGGAGCAGCGGGCCCATCGCGAGGATACTAAACCCGACCGCGATGGCGAGCCACATTCGGTTGCGCCGCGCAAACACCCCAAAACCGACGAGCGCCAGCAGCGCGGTCAAATAGCCGGCAAAAAAAGTGTTGACGTCGCTAAAACGCGAGATCTGTTGCCGCACTGCGTCCAGTTCCTCCGTCCAGAACCTGTTCAGGGGGTGCAAACTGGTGGGAGAGAAAAAGCCGTTCAGGTCAACGAGCAAATTTTCGGAATGTCCAAAGCCGGGCAAAGCATAGCCGCTGTTGAACAATTCTAGCGCGGTGGGAATGAGCAGGGGCGCAAAAAAAAGGGCGGTCGCGCCGACAAGGATGACCAGCCGCCAGATGACGGCGGGTTGGATTGCCACTCGCCATTCAAAGATGAGAATCGCGACAGTCAGGAGAACGAGCAAAACCCCGTCCGTCGTTTCGGTATACATGGCGATTGCCGCGAACAAGCCCGCCATGATGGCATTTTTCGTTTTTGGCTCCCGCAAGGTCTTGATCATAAAGAGCATATAGAACGGCAGCCACTCACTGGCGACAATGTTATAGTGCCCGAGTGAGAGATACACATAGCGGTTTGATGCAAACGCAAAGACCACCCCGGCGACAAACGCGGCGAGTACCTGCAAATTGACATTCTGCGCCGCTTTGCCCAATCGGGCATTGTATTTGTCATTCCGGGCGGCAAACGAGACCCGCAGCAAATAGAGCATGACAAGATACATCCCGAATGCCGCAGTTACAAATGAAAAGAGGATCGTAAAATTCGAAGCGGGGATAATGCCAAAGGTAAAATGGATGGGCAGCGCCAGAAACACATGCGTCAGCGTATAAGCATACAATACGAGTGATGTGCCCAATGGGTAAAACAAATAATCGGTCCGGAATGGGTTTGCGCCCAATTCAAACATAGAGTGTTTGAACCACCAGTGATTCCAAACATACCCATACTCGTCCAGCGACCAGGTCGTTGTGCCCGGCACATGTGTGGTGAACTGCAACGCCAGCGGCGCAGTCACAATCAACGTAATTATAAAGTATATAAAAAGGACGGCGAGATTCCGTCGCTGCATGAGTTTCTCCATTAAAAGACAGTGCGGCTTGTGCCCTCACGAGTTGCCGAAATCAAGCGCACTTGTATAATCTTGATGTTTGCCGGTCTCGTTCTTGAACCATCAGTCATGTATGAAATTCTATAATATTGATCTGCGTGTCTGGCTGCCGCGTGCCGCCGCTGTCGGGGCATGTATCGCCGGTTATATCTTGCTGGTGCGGTTTGGCTGGCTGCCCCTCGATCCGTTTGCGCCGCTTTTTGCGTTTGGCGAGACGATTCGAGCCGAACTGCCAAAATACGGAGCGCTTGCGCCTCTTGTTTATATTCTGCTTTATGCGGGACAGATTGTCATCGCGCCTCTGCCCGGGGCGGCATTGGCGTACACGGCGGGCTATTTGTTCGGACCGATCGCGGCGCTCTATTCGATGATTGGTATCATCACAGGCGCGGCGTTGGGTTTTGTCCTGGCGCGCCGACTTGGTTGGCCCCTCATTGAAAAACTCACACCTCAATCGTGGATCGAGCGTTGGCGCAATTTGTCAGCCGTAAATTCTTCCTTTACGTGGTTTCTGCTGATGCTTGCGCCGACCGCGGACATTTTTTATTTTATCGCCGGTTTGACCACGCTCTCGTTCCGGCGCTTTATGTTTATTGTCCTGGTGGGTCGTCTGCCGGGCATCGTTTTGGCAAGCTTTCTGGGAGCAAATCTGGAATCATTTGGCTTCCAGTGGATTTTTGTTCTCATTGCTGCCATGCTTCTGGTCTCGCTCTTCGGTAACTGGGTGCGTCAGCGCGTTGAAAAACGCGCCCTCCTCGCTGCCCAGGCGATGGAAAACAAATCCGCCTGAAATTATTCGACTGTCAGCCCCGTAATACGAATCGTTTTGGCGCTCTCTTGTTTGCGCTTGCCCATGTCGGAATAATACTCGAACCAGGTCACCTCCGCCGCATACTCTCCCGGTGGCGCGTCCTCGCCCAGCGTAACGTCATACACATCGCGGTAAAAATCCCCCTCCTGCCACAGATACGTAAAAGTGTATTCGCTTACAGGATGGCGTGACCAGTACGACCGTGTTTCCTCTTGCGGGTCGTCTACCTCCACCTCGGTCACATATTCGATTCGTGTCGGTTTGAGCACGCGATAGTATAAGGCGAGCCGCGCCGTCCGATCGCCCTGTCTCAGGTTCGGAATCCAATCATACCCCAACATGCGGACCGAGTCGTTCAAATCGGCGACGAGTTTGTGCTGTGGCTTTGGTTCCCCGGGTAGCGGAAACGCAACCGCCTGGATGGTGCGCGGTTCATCGGAATTCTTGTCTTCGGGGGAAAATTGGGCGTAATAAAAAGGGCGGTCCAGGCGGTGCGCCGCGTCCATCAACTTTTGATACTGCGGGCGCACGGGTGACTCGTGAATTGTCAACACATCGGGACGGACGCCTTCGACGTATTGAAAATAGCGGATCGGCGTTGCCACCTCCCACGGCGCAATCAAAACACTGTTTGCCCCAAGGTCGTCATTCAGGATCGCGCGCGCGTATTCCTCGAATTTTACATTGCGGCTCTGGTCCATTTTTGCCCAGTTCAGATAGAGGGCGCTCAATGGAAAGAACACAAAAAAGAAAATGGCCGCGTAATACAAAAACATCCCGTATTTGCCGATGAGGATCGTTTTCTGGTCGGGTGCGGTCGCGGAATGGCGCAGCGAGTCCAAAACCCAGCCCATTCCCACCGCCAGCAAGAGCGTCAGCACCAGATATGCGCCGCTAAAGTAGAAACGGGTGGATTCCGCGCGGAGCGCGATGGAAACGACGGCAATCGCGCCTGCCGCGACGAACAAGACCAATGCCAGATTGCGCTCGCGCCGGAAAAGGATGATGGCGCCCAGAATTGCCAGTGCAATCCCGAACGGGTCAATCTGTTCGCGCAGCAGCGTCCAGGAATTTTCCAGGCGCGCAACCGTCTGATTCTCACCATTCGCATTTTCAAAACCCAGTTTGTTCCGATTGTCGAGGGCGGTGACGAGATTGATAAACCCGGCAGGCGTGTGATTGTAATATGCCGTGACGCGCCCGCTGACGATTGCCTCTTCGCGCGGATAGAGCGCCAAGTTTTCGGGTGATTGGACCGCGAGCAGCTGCCCGGCGCGCAAAGGGATATATAGATACAGGGTAAGCGGAACCAGTAGGGCGAGCACAGTCAAGGCGATCTTGCGTCCGTCCAATACACTGCGCCGGAACCAGACGACCAGGAGCAGGGCGGGGAGAATAAAGAACGTGATGCGGTGGTTTGTCAGCGCCAACCCCACGCAAAACGCCATCAAATACAAATCACGAGCGCGCCCCAGATCGAAAAAGCGAATCGCAAACAAGAGCGTGAGCGCAATCAGCAGGGTGTTGAGCGCGTATACTTCGGCGATGGTCGCGGATGCCCAGAGGGTCGGCATGAACCCAAAAAAGGTCGCTGCCAGAATCGCCGGCACGCGAGACCTCGCCACACGTTTTGCCAACAAATAGACGACAGGCACGGTCAGGGCGGCACAAATCGCGGAAAAGAGGTTAACGCGCCAGGCGGCGTTACCGAGTGGCAGGAGCGTGGTAGCTTTTGCGAGCAGGATATAAAGCGGATAGCCCGTCGAGTGCGGGACGCCGAGGATATTTGCCATATACTGCCACTCGCCGCTGTCGCCATCCAACACGCCCGGTGCGAGCGTGCGGGTATAGACAACAAAAGCCGCGAGGGCAAGCACAATGGCTATGTAAAAATCAAAGCGCGGCGAGCTACTCCCGGCGCGCCGCGCAGACGATGCAACCACATCGCCCATTATATCCAAACCGGGACCTTGACAAAAGAACCGCTCACTCATCTCATTTTCATAATCAAGAGGAAATTCATTTGCTCAAAACGACTTTCTCGATACACTTGCGCCACGCCCGCCGCAGAGAGGTGAAAGCATGAGACTGCTCTCGCTCGTGATTCGCTCGTCTATTCTGGCTTGGCTTTTTGTGTCTTTGATTGGCTGCGGGTCCTCGAATAGCCCGGAACCGGCGCCGACGAGCTCTCGCCCCACGCTCGCTGCTGTCATCGCATCCGCCGAATCCGATGCGGATCCGACCGCGCTGCCGCTGCCCACCGAAACTCCCCCTCCCACCAATACTCCCGCTCCGACCGCGACACCCGAACACCCACTGATGATTTCCGTCGGGCGCGCCCGTGCATACGAGGGAAGCGAAATCACGATCGAGCAGACGCTTGCTCACGGCTCGAACTATGAACGCTACATCGCATCGTATCTATCCGACGGGCTCAAAATTTACGCGCTGCTCACCGTGCCGCGCGGGGAGAAACCCGCAACCGGCTGGCCCGTCATTATCTTCAATCACGGCTATATTGCGCCGTCTGTGTATCGGACGACGGAACGCTATGTCGAATATGTCAACCGCATCGCCCAGAGCGGCTATATCGTGTTTCGGTCCGACTATCGCGGACACGGTAGTTCTGAGGGGGAGGCACGCGGCGGCTATGGTTCGCCTGATTACACGACTGACGTGCTGAATGCGACCGCATCAATGAAAAAATTCCCGGACGCCGACCCGGACCGCATCGGGATGTGGGGACACTCGATGGGTGGCTATATCACACTGCGCTCGATGGTCATTGACCCCGACATCAAGGCGGGAGTAATCTGGGCGGGTGTGGTCGCCTCGTACGCGGATCTGTTTGCGCAGTGGCGGCGCCCCACGTCGGGCGGCGCGCAAGTCGTCCCTCCGAGCACATCTCTCCGCCGCGGATGGCGCACTGAATTGGTGGAACAATACGGCACGCCGGAAGAGAATCCCGAGTTTTGGGATTCCATTTCTGCCAACAGCTATCTTGGAGAATTATCCTCGCCGATCCAGCTCCATCATGGCACGGCGGATACGTCAGTCCCGGTCCTCTTTTCAGAATTGCTCAATGAGCAGATCATTGCTGTTGACGGCAACTCGGAACTGTATCTCTATCCCGGCGATAATCACAATCTCTCGCAAAATTTCGGCACGGCTATGGCGCGAACGATTCGGTTTTTCGACGAACATGTCAAGGGGACACAATGATGACGCGCGGCAAGAGCCGCGCGTCACAACAAGAACTATTGCATCACAGTTTCGGGCACAAGTTTTCTTTACACCTGATGGATGGATATCAATACAAACCCATGCCCATGCAAACGCCTGATCAGTCCCACCATCCCCGACTGGTCCATGACCAGATCAGAGATCGTAGTCACACAATCATTATCGGGCAAGACTAGAGCACGGACTCTTGCTGCGCCAATCAAGTCCAGCCAGGCAGCATCCGGTTGCCCGTATAGCTTTATCTCGTATCTGTGCTGCGAATTCAGACTGTTGGTCTGCGACATTCTGTCTGCCTTTTCGCGCAACAACGTGAAAGTTGCCAGAAAGCAGCGCGAATCCCTCGAATCATTGGCTGGCGGGACCGTACGAGTCTCCGCCAGCCATAAATTGTATCCTCGCTACAAGCGCCAGCCAAGCATGTTCCAGAAATTCAGGAACCATACAAACGCGATAGCTGCAGTCGTCGCCAACGTATAACACACTCGTGTTGGGATGCCCCAATATCCATTCTTCCAAGCCAGCGCCGTATAGACCAGCGCGCCGACTGTGAGCACGGCAGACACAACCCCGAATCCCAGCATGATTTTCATGTTCAATGGGAGGTCGAGCAATTCATTTTGCAGTCCGCCCATCGCGCCCCACGCCGGAGCGACCATCACCAGCAGATTCAGGATGCTGATCCCCAGGATGATCCAGAGGGCGACGCGCTCCCCGCGCGGCGCGGGTTTTCCCTGACCACTCGAGCGGCGCGCCCGAATCAAGAGGATTGCTGCCGCGGGGATCGTGCCCACAAAGATCAAGATGCAGCCCAGCGCCAGCGCCATGTTGAAATCCGCTGTTTCGTACCAATCCAACTTTTCAACTGCATACTGAGGCATGACGTCGCTGGACAGATAGGTGATGCGTCCCTGCTCGTCCGCATGAAACACGAGAGAGAATGGACCGTCAATCTGGCGAAAGTAAAGCGGCTCGATCTGCACAAATCGCATCTCAATCCCTTCCAGAGCCAGGTGCAGCGTGCCGTCGCCGGGATTGCTGATTCTTGTTGTGTATCCGCTGCCAAAGAGCGCCATGATCTTGACAAGAGTGGTATATGCGTTATAGGCATTGTAGCTGCCCACGAACCGGTCTCCCTGCTCGCCCAGATCTGGGGGAGCTTCGAGGTGCTCGACCGCGGGGGCGGGATAATAGTGGTCAAAGAATGCCTTTTGGAATCCTGAATGTTGATTGGTAAGCGCCCCACCGCCGCTGCTGTTAAAGGCCGCAAAAACACCCAGGTTCTGGTCCGGCAAGAGTAGCAGGACGCTGTGCATGGGCGGTGAATAACCGCTGTGCCCGAGCGTTCGCTGACCGTTTTCGCTCCAATCGAACAAACCGTAGGCGGTACCGAGGAGGCGCGGGTCGGGTGTGTATAACGTGCTGTGCATTCGTTCCAGAGTGGCGTCTTTGAGAATACGCGCTTCGGCGCTGTCTCCCTTGACATTGTCGCCATCATGCAGGTGCGCGATCATGAATCGGGCCATGTCGTTGACACTGGCAAGCTGCGCGCCTGACGGCACGCCGGCGGGTTGAGCCGTATAATCCGGGAATGCCCGAAATTCGCCTTTTGCGAACGTGTACCCTTGCGATACATGCGGTCGCAGTTCTGGCGGTATCGGCGTGCGGGCGGTCGAGTGTTGCATGCCCAGTGGGTCAAAGATGTGGTCCTGGATGTATTGGTCGTAGGGCTTGCCTGAAACCCGCGCCACGATGTATCCCGCAAGCACGGCGTTATAGTTCGAGTAACCCGCAACGCCGGGCGGGCGCACCCGCGCCCAAGGATGAGAGACTAGCCATTCGCGCACCGGGACCAGGCCCCCGGGGTCCGACACGGCGCTCCCAAAATGACGGTCTTCGAACCCCGAGGTGTGGGTCATCAAGTGTTTCAGGGTGATTGGCTGCGGATAGGTGTCCGGGATTCGAAAATCGAGATAAGCGTTTATATCCGCGTCCAGGTCCAACTTGCCCTGTTCGACAAGCTGCATGACTGCCGTCCAGGTAAGGACCTTGCCGACGGACCCGATGCGAAAGAGTGTCTTTTCAGGGTCAACGGGAATCCTGCGCTCGACGTCGGCATAGCCGTATCCCCTGGCAAACAGCAATTTGCCGTCTTGAACGACAGAGACGGCTGCCCCGGCGATATGGAGGTCTTGCATCTGCTTTTCAAGGAGCTCGTCCAGAAAAGTCCCCAGTTCAGCAGGGTCCGTCGGACCTTGTCCCTGTAACGGCGCACCCGCCGCGTTTCTGACTGTTGCGATGCGGTTTTCCTGTGCCATGACCGGTGTGACAAGCAGCAAGAGTGCCACAAGAGTCAGCATCATTGACATGGCTTTGGGTCCAAGATTTTTCATTTTTTGTCTCCTTTCGTCTGGCTTGCCTGTATATCTGCCATTCTAGGTCGCCGACAAAAAAAAGAACCACATACTTGTGTGGTTCCACTGTGCCCGCGTATGTGGTTTTCTCGTTCGGGATATGTGGCTCTGACTTCAAGCCCGGATCAATCCCTTTTCTCTGGCTTGATCAATCGCCTGCCCGCGCTTGTTTACCCCGAGTTTGCTATAGATATTCTTGACGTGAAATTGGACGGTGTTCAAACTGAGAAATAACTTTTGCCCGATTTCTTTATAGGTCTGCCCGGCAGCCAAAAGCTCCAACACCTGGATTTCCCGGTCACTCAATCGCTCTTGGTCCACCGTTATGGGTTTGTGTTTGGCGGAATCTGCCGGCATTGCCTCCAGTAAGCGTTTGACAAAAGCGGACAGGTCGCTGTCTTGCAGGCGAGGTTCGATAGACTCGAGCAGGGGGCGCAAGAGATCGGCTTCGTCCAGAAAAATGCGAATGTATCCCCTCTGCGCCGACGCGCTCAGCGCCGCCCGGATTGCGTCGTGCGCCTTGTTCACGTTTGCTTGCGCGGAAAACATCAATGCTCGCACGACCCAAATCTCAACCAGCCAACCCAAAAGTCCGTGGGCTGTCGCAAATCTCTCCAGACTGTCCAAAAGAGTGTGGACGTTTGTTAAAGAATAATCGTCCGGCGTTTGTGTCGCAAGCCGGGTCAGGATATGAGCTGCGCTCACATAACTCTGAAATAGGATTCTGCACGCAAGGTCAAGCCGGTCTATGTCGGGCATGGCGCCGGACCCGAACCCGGTCTGCGCTGCCCAACGTTCTGCTTGCTCGACGTCAGCCCGATTCACGGTCGGATCGCGCACCAACAAACGGTGCCGCAGCGACTCCGCATAGCCGGCGCACTCGGGTCCGATTTCTTCAAGCGCCTGGATACTTGTCAGCATTGCCCTCCGGTCGCCCTGGATCGAGTGCAAGCGCGCCAGACCCGAATGGCATCTCAGGCGTGCCTCTGGTTCTCCGGTCAAATGCACGAGACTCGAGCCCTGCATCAATGCCTCTTCCGCCTCTTTCAGACGGTTTTCTTCCAAAAACAGGATGCCCTTGATGCTATAAAGATCGCCTATGGGTGGGAATCTTTGCCCTGCCAAGATCCGATTGAACCGGTCAATACTCGTCTCGCACAACCGGCGAGCATCCTTGAGCTCTCCCTTGATGAGCTTGAGCGCAAGCAAATCAATCCGCCCATAAATGGCAGCATAGAAATTACCACCCGCGATTCCGTCCTCGAATGCCTGCTCACATGCCTGTTCAGCCGCCGGCAAATCGGCTAGCGCCGCATATCCATAAGCGATATTCAAATTATTTACGCTGCGGATGCCTTTTTCGCTCACCGGCAAGAGTTGCTGTGCTTTTTTGGAGGTTTCGATCAAGTTGTTTGGCTCATTGCCGACAAGAGAAGACGATTGTAAAAGATACGCCTGGATGCTCGCGGCGTGTCCGGCAATGCGGTCTTGCAGCGCTTTATCTGCATCCGACCGTTTCAAGGCGAGGTCAGCCGTTTGGAGAATTCTTTCGACTTCTTGCGTGCGTGTCTCGTGCTGCATCAGCGCCACTGCCCATGCCTTGCTGATGCAGATCATGGGAGATGCTTGCATGCTTGACTCGGGTAATCTGTCGAACCAATCCATCACGACAGAGACTTCGCCCTGGTAGAGCATCGGGACCGCATGTTGCTCGATCAAAGCGGTTACTTGCATACCGCTCGAGATTTGAAACGCATGCTCGACCGCCCTTTGAACGAAACCATTCTTATTGAACCAGTCTGCGGCTCGTTCGTGCAGGAGATCAACCATCTCCGGTTCGACCTGCGCGAGCTGATTCCTGAGCAAGTCCGCAAACAAGGCGTGATAACGATACCAGGTGCGTTCCTGGTTCAGGGGTGCAAGAAAAAGGTTGCTGCTGTCCAGATAGCGGAGATACTGCGCGCCCGCCTGCTGACCGGTGACGGCATCGCACAGCGGGGGAGACAGCTCGTCCAGAATGGACGTCCGGCGCAGAAACTCGCGTATTTCTTCCGGTTGGCTTGCGAGGACCTCTTGAATCAGATAATCCAAAACGTGGCGGTGTGTGCCCCGAAACGCTTTGACCTGGCTTGCCCGGTCATCGCTCTCTTTGAGCGAAAGGGCTGCCAATTGGAGACCGGCAGCCCAGCCCTCGGTACGGGTCCACAGAATTTTGCTTTCCTCTGTTGACAGATTGACCCGCATGACTCGCGAAAAGAAATCACCGGTCTCTTCGGGGGAAAAGCAGAGGTCTTTGGCTCTGATCTCGGTCAGCTGATTTCTGACCCGCAGTCTTGTCAGCGGCAGGTTGGGGTCTTCTCGGGTTGTTATAACCAGGTGCAGGTTTTTAATTGCCTGATTGAGAATTGATTCGAGAAACCGGTCAATCTTGTCGTTTTCAATCTGTTGGTATTCTTCTATGACCAGGAGGACCCGCCGGTCCAGCTCGTACAAATCGTTGATCACTAGTCCCAGAACGCGCTCGGGTTCGACCTCCCGGCTATTCTCGACCGCCTCAAGCGCTGCATGTCTGAGACCATCCTCCAGCTGTCCGATGGCGGTCAGAAAATACTCGAGAAACCGTCCGAGATCATTTTCGGATTTCCCCAGCGTCACCCACGCAACGGGATATCCTGCTTGCTCGACCCACATACGGACGGTTGTCGTTTTTCCATACCCCGCCGGGGCGGATACCAGAGTGAGCAAATGCCCGTCAGCCAGCCCCTCGCTCAGTTGCCTGAGGGCTTTGATCCTTGGCACAAGCACTTGCCGCAACAGCGGCAAACTGACCTTGGTTACCCACAAAGGATCGGACATTCTTTATTTCTTGAGACCGGCGCGCATCGCCGCGCTTTCGGCGTTGGGTTCCTCGATCATCTCTTTGGTTATGCTGCCATTGATGATGATTACATTCGCAATCAGACCGGTCCACCCCGTCTGGTGACTGGCGCCAATACCGGCGCCATTGTCGCCATGAAAGTATTCATAGAACAGGATATGGTCGCGCCAGTGTGGATCGCTCTGGAATTTTTCAGAGCCGCCATACACGGCTCTGCGTCCCGCCTGGCCGCGCACAAAGATTCCGATGAGCCGTTCGCCCAGGTCGTGCGCGACATCAAAGAGGGGCATCATGTTGCCCGAGCCGGTAGGGCACTCGACCTGCATATCATCACCATAATATGCGGCGAGACGCAAGAGTGAGAGATATAGCAAAAAGTTTACCGGCATCCAGACAGGACCGCGCCAGTTCGAGTTGCCGCCAAACATTCCGCTGTCCGAATCGGCAGGGAGATATCCAACATAAAATTCATGTCCTCCGTATTCAAACCGAAACGGGCGCTCGAGGTGGACGCGCGAAAGCGCCCGAATCCCGTGAGGACTATAAAACTCGTTTTCGTCAAGCATGTGCGCCAGGATGCGCTGCAGTTTGGTCTCGTTCACGGTTGACAGCATTCGCCGCCCCGCCTTGCCGGGTTGTGCGGGCATGTGAAGGTTCGCAAGCAGTTCGGGATGTCGCCCGGCAAACTCGAGGGCGCGTTTGCGAAAATTGGGCAGTTTTTCAATAATGTCCTGTTCAAAAATCGCCACCGCCGCGAGCGGCAAAAGACCGACCATCGAGCGAACTTTGAGCCGCACAGCATTGCCGTCCGGCAGGCGCAAAACATCGTAAAAGAATCCGTCTTGCTCATCCCACATTTCATCCCGATGTTCACCCACGCGGTCCATCGCGCCCGCGATCCACATGGTGTGTTCAAAGAATTTGGTGACAAATTCCTCATAGAGAGGATCGTTCAATGCCAGCTCGACCGCAATCCGCAGCATTTGCTGGCTAAAGAACACCATCCACGCTGTCCCGTCGGCTTGTTCCAGATTGCCGCCGGTTGGGAGGGGGGCGCTGCGGTCAAAGACGCCGATATTGTCGAGACCTAAAAAGCCGCCCTCGAACACATTGTTACCGGCGCGGTCTTTGCGATTGACCCACCAGGTAAAGTTGGTCAGGAGTTTTGCAAAGGCATATTTCAGAAATTCGATGTCTCCTGTGCCATTTCGTTCTTTGTCACGCAGATAGATCTGGTAAGTTGCATATGCGTGGACCGGCGGATTTACGTCGCCAAAATTCCACTCGTATGCGGGCATCTGCCCGTTCGGATGTAAATAATCGTTGCGGAGCATCAAGTCGAGCTGGGCTTTTGCAAATGTGGGGTCCACCGTCGCTAGTGCGAGCGTGTGAAATGCAAGGTCCCACGCGGCATACCAGGGATACTCCCATTTGTCCGGCATCGAAATGATTTCATCATTGTACATGTGAAACCATTCGGCATTCCGCACGCGTCTCCGCGTTTCAGGACTGGACTCGGGACCAACGTGGTGTTCTCTCAGCCAGGTATTCAGGTCATAGTAAAAATACTGCTTGGTCCAAAGCATGCCTGCCAGCGACTGTCGCAATACATTGGCGCGGTCAGGATCGGCAGCGACCGCAGGTGGAGTGATGCGCGCATAAAACTCGTCTGCTTCGCCGAGCCGTTCGCTCATGATGGAATCGAATTTTGCGAATGGTTTGCCGAGCGTCTGCGGCGCGGTGGTGGTGAGGCGCAATCGGACGACCTTGGTTTCACCGGGTCCAACGGCAAGGACATGCTGCGGGGATACTTTTGTGCCGCTCTTGGCGGCATTGACCGCCTCTGTTTGACCGTGCACGACATAGTTGTTGATGCCGTCCTTGACATAGGGCGACGCATTCTCTCCCCCAAACAAGCGCGCGTTGTTTGTCTCGTTTTCGGTAAAGAGAAGAGGCACATCCCCCTCGGCATAGAGGTAATAATCCGGCAGTGATTCTTGAAAGAGCGGGTCGGTGTGGTGTACAGAAACGACGGTTGCGCCTTTGTGCGCGACCTGTGCCAGGATTGGCTTGCTGCCGCCACCGGGCCACGACCAGGTGTTGCGAAACCACAGAGTCGGCAGGACTTGCAGCGACGCCGCGTCCGGTCCGCGGTTTGTGACGCTGATCTTGATCAAGAGGTCTTCGGGCTCATTTTTGGCGTATTCGACAAACACATCGAAATAGCGGTCCTCCTCAAAGACACCCGTATCCAACAGTTCGTACTCGAGACCCTGCCGCCCGCGGTTGCGATTTGTTTCGATCAAATCAACATACGGATATGCAGCTTGCGGATATTTGTACAGATACTTCATGTACGAATGGGTCGGCGTGCTGTCGAGATAAAAATAATATTCTTTGACATCCTCGCCGTGATTGCCCTCGCTATTGGTCAAACCGAACGCCCGCTCTTTGAGGATGGGGTCGTTCCCATTCCAGAGCGCAAGGGCAAAGCACAGCACCTGGTGGTCGTCCGAGATACCCGCCAATCCATCTTCTCCCCAGCGATAGGCGCGCGAGCGCGCCTGGTCGTGAGTGAAATAGTTCCAGGCATCTCCGTCCGGACTGTAGTCTTCGCGCACAGTGCCCCACTGCCGCTCGCTCAAATAGGGACCCCATTTTTTCCAGGGGGCTGTGCCCAGACGCGCATCGGCGAGGCGTTGTTGTTCGTTATTCATCTTTTGCTCCTTGGGTGTCGCGACGTTATGTTTCTCAACCCGGGATATCGGTAGCGTTCGTATTCGTTCCGCAAGTCCATGTGCCTTCTCGTTGTCCTTTTTGTCGGTTGCGTACCGCTTCTTTTGCGCTACATCGTATCACAAAACAATACTTGTGAATCAGCCAAGATGGAGTATCCTGTCGTGACGGACCCGCACACGCCGCATACCGACCGAGTCGCATACGTTTGCCCGGTCCAACCGTGGTGATCAAGGCGAACAAGGTGAGAGCTGTCGAACTCAAACACTATTTGAATCAATTGGTGCGGAACCTTGTGGCGATATCTCTCGCAGACGCCAACCGATTTTTCCAATATTGACTGTCGGTTTATGGGGCGAGGTGTTTTCCTAGATCTGATTGATGGGGAAGCGGACTGGATGTCGCTAGATTTCCGTTCGGCAAAGCTGCGCGATTGCCGAGATCCCAGGGGAGGCACTTTGACGACAGCATAGAGCACGAACGCTGTTTGTTGCGCATGGCGTTCGTGTCCCAGCCCGCGGCGGCAAAATGCTGAGGGGCGACGAGGGCGGCGCGAAAGGTGTGGCTTGCCGTTATGATCTCGAACACGGGTTCGTCCGGCACGAGCTTGCAGCGCATGGGTTTGCCGGTCGTCGCGTGCCCTTCAAGACGATTTGGACCTCGATTCAACTGCCCCGTAGGGTAATGTGCCAAAGTGCGCGGGACTGTCGCACTTTGCACTCGATCGTTGTCCCCGTCTACGAGATATATCCCAAGTCTTGAAGCCGCTCCATGACTTGGGCTTGCTCGTCGTCTGAATACGCTTCGCCGCGGTCGCGCTCCAGCTCCGAAGTGCCTCCGTACTCTACCTCTCGGCGCGCGGTCAACATCTCTTGCATCACTCGCCCATCCATATCGCGCGGGACGGGAACACCCAAGAGATGCAGGACGGTGGGGGCAATATCAGTGAGGTTGGGCGGCGGCGTGAG
Source organism: Anaerolineae bacterium (assembly GCA_020851635.1). Classification (GTDB taxonomy): domain Bacteria; phylum Chloroflexota; class Anaerolineae; order UBA4142; family SHND01; genus SHND01. The sequence continues at coordinate 40,303 of JADZCJ010000069.1, read as the reverse complement.
GTCTGCATTGACGCGTATCGCCTCGCCCGCAGCAATGAGGATGCCGTTCATGCGGTGCGAAGAAGAAACGCCGTATGACGGCTCGACGACATTGTTCGAGCCAAATTCAAAGTCCCCGAACGCAATCGTCTCGAGATTTTTGGGAAAGAACAGAATATCGGGCGCGTCGTCCAAATGCGCGCCCGTGTAAATCTCCTCTTTTGTCCAAATTTGATCAATGAGGAGCATTCCGTTGGGATGTTTCAATTCGCGCAGGTCGCGGATGAGATTCAGGCGAACGCGTTCATATTCCTCACCCGGCTCGACAATCCCTTGCGGTTCGCGCCCTTTGACGTTCAGATGGATTTCGCCGATATAACCGATCGAATAGGCGCGGGTGTTTTGCCAGTCCACATCGTTGAGCGAGAGGAAAAAGCGTTTGAGCAGCCCGCGTCCGCCGCGTCGTTTGTCCATCGTCCGACGCAATTTGCCCAACCCCACGTTGAGCAGCATGCCATACGCCGTGCGCGGGGTGAGACCGACATTGAACGCAATGTTTTTGACTTGCGAGCCAGGATCGGGTTTGATTTTGAGATAGCCGCGCTGTTTCAAAAAATTGTTGACGTATAAAAAGTTGCGAAGCGGTCCGTGACCGTGATCGGACATGACGAGGACCGTGGTGTCGGGTGGCAGTGAGGCGACGAGTTCGCCGATAAAAGAATCAATGTCCTGATAGATGGCGAGAATGCCGTCGCGAAATCGCCCTGCGTTTTCCTGCTTGTGCTGATGGTGCGAGTTGTCATACGCCCACCACAAGCCGTGACACACGGTGTCGGTTTCGGGAAAGACGAGGATGCCGAGGTCCCAATCGTATTTGTGCAAAAGGTAGGCGGCGGTTTTGGCGCGCTGTTGAATGGAATAGTGGAGCGCCCCGAGAAAAATATCGCCGCGCCCTTTGGAGTAGACCTCGTCGGAATAGACAATATATTCGCCGATCGCTTTTGCAATGTCGTCCGCGAGTTCGGCAGGATAAGTATAGTCAACTGCGCCGCGTGGGGTGAGCATGCCCGTGACCATCAACCCTTTGAGAGGAGTCGGCGGATAAGTGATGGGGACGCCCATGACGATGCTGGTCTTGCCCGCTTCACCCGCGAGTTCCCAGACCGCTTTGCCATCACGGTCAAAACTCGATACCGGCGCGAGGTCATACGAATCGCTGCGCCGCCGCATGAAATCAAACAATCCATGTTTGCCCGGGTTCTTGCCCGTCATGAACGAGGTCCAGGCGGAGGCGGTGACGGGGGGCACGGTCGAGGACAATTCGCTCCACGAGCCCTGTGTCATCAAGCGCGCGAGATTGGGGAGATATCCCCGGGCAATGAATGGGTGTATCAGGTCAAAGGTCGCGCCATCGAGACCAAGGATCAAGACTTTGCTCATGGTTTTTCCGTGACAGAATCAAATTGATCAGTCCTGAACAAAACTCACGTTCGGCGCGCGGACCTCTCGATTTGCGTTTTGGGGCATGGGCGCATCATGCGTGCGGTCGCTGACCGGACCCATCCAGAGGGCTTTGACAATGTCTCCCGTATAAATGGCGTTGGGTTTTACTTCACAGCCCGCCCAGCAGCCGGCGCATTTTTTGACGATTTCGCGCTGTGGCTCGATCTCTTTGCCGAACCAGACATCCCGCAGCGACTGTGTTCGCAGATTGCCGACCACGTTTGGGTAATAGACGCAGGTCATCACATCACCGTTGGGCATGAGCCGCATGTGGCTATGGAGCTCGATACAGGAGGGTTTCGGCGTTTCGATGCCTTTGAGCAGCCGGTTCTTGAGACCGTGCAAATAATAGCGCTGGACGATCCATTCCGGGATGTCGTGAATTGCATCACGGCGGTCCAGCTGGTCAAAAATGTACTGGAGCTGTTCGGGCGTGTAATCGCTCATGGAAACGGAGCGCATGTCGGGGATTTCATTCTCTTTGCTCGTGTTCATCCGATAGAGCGTGTAATGGTCGGTCGCAATCGCATAATGGACGGGAATATTCAGCTCTGCCATGGCTTGGCGCAGAGGCACAATCTGGTCCCAGTTGCGGTCGGAAATGGTTTGATTCACACCCAGATAAAAACCGTGTTGCTCGCGCAGCTCGGCAAGTGTGCGGAGAGTGCGGAGCGATTTGTTATACAGCCCGCGATAACCGCGAATTTCGTCGTGACGGTCGCCCACGCCGTCAATCGAGATTTTGAGGTGCAGCTTTTTGTTCCCAAAAGTCTTGGCAAAATTGACGATGCGCTCGTACATGACGCCCGCGGTTGTGAGGTGAAGGACGGTTGGGTCGGTGACTTCCAAAATGCTGCCAACGAGTTGGTCCAGATCACGGCGCAAAAAGGGCTCGCCGCCCGTGAGACGAAGTGTGTCGAGTTTGTCAAACTGTTTGAAAATCGCGCCCGCTTCTGCCGGAGTCATGTCGTCATGATCGGTCTTTTTCCAGACATCACACATGAAACAGCGCAGATTGCATCTCCAGGTGACGATAAAGGTGACCATGCTGGGGAGCTCGATGCGCCCTAATTTGTTGTTGACGACCGATTTCGCAATGTTGGTATAGGTGGATAAAGCCATAGAATTTTCGATTTTTGATTTTTGATTTTCGATTGAACTTGCGGATGCCTCAATCGAAAATTGAAAATCGAAAATCGGCAATCAGAAATTCACTCGTGTTGTCCCCTGCGGATGGCGCTGACCTGATCGGCGAGAATGCCAAACATGAAAACAATGACCGCAGAGACGACCAGAATCATTGCGCCCGTCGGAATGTTCAGGCGCTGGTGGGTGACGCTGTCATAGAGCCAGTAGGCGATGCCGACGAAAAGCAAGAGCGCGCTGGCGGGCAAAAAGACCTTGAGCGGGTCAAACAAGGCGATCATGCGAATGATCAACAAGAGCGTATTGAACCCATCGGCGACGCGGACGCTGCTCATACCCGTCGTTCGCGGGCGGACGGTGATGGGCAGATAACTGACATTATACCCATCTTTGAACATTGCCAGAGTTATGGTTGTGGTAAATGAAAAGCCATTGGGCAGTAAATTGAGAAAGCGTTTGGCTGTCTCGACGCGGAGAGCGCGGAATCCGCAGTTCAGGTCGGGTATGTTGGTCTGGGCGAGATAGTTGGCGGTGCGGCTCAAGAGCCATTTACCGGGTTTACGGATGGTTGGTGAACCTGCGCCCTGCGGTCTTACGCCCACTGCCATATCCGTTTCGTCCAGCGCTTGCACGATCTTTGCTATATCGGCGGTGTCAAACTGCCCATCGGCGTCGAACAGAACGACGATTTCGCGTTCGGCGGCGCGAATCCCCGCCTTGAGCGCCGCGCCATAGCCCTTGTTGTTGCGATGGCGAATGACACGAGCGCCGCCCTGCGCCGCGACGCGGGCGGTCGCGTCGGTCGAGCCGTCATCCACGACAATGATTTCCGCCCCGCGCTCCAACCATCCGGCGAGATCATGGAGCACTCCCGGCAAGCTCCCGACTTCATTGTAGGCGGGTATCACGATGGTGACGGCGGAGGCGGGGTCCACGATGGCGATCTGATCACGCGTCTGTGGAACAAGATTTATGCTTGCCATGAAGGGACGCGGGCGACGACATAGCGGTGGTGCGCCCAGATGCTTTTGACCCGCCACGGCAGGGGCGCTCGTTCCAAAAGGGCATAACGGTCCATCTGCGCCTTGAGGTCCGGACGCTTGCCGGAATAATAGTCCATCGAACTCCAGTTCCAGCCCTCGCCCTCAAAGTGCGACTGCACCTCTTGAGACCGGATGCCCAATCGTTTCAAAACCTCAGTCGCGGGCATGACCGTGTCGGGCCAGGGGGGAACGTCGAGCACACCTTCGTCCAACAAAGTGCACTCCCAATCGCGCAGGATCGTTTTGATGCGGTTTGTGTTTGCCCACGACTCGTCCACATAACGCACAAAGTCCTTTTCGAGCAGGTATTTGCGCAAGAGATAGCCCACCTGCGCGCGGTTGGGCATGGCGATAAAGACGAGATTGCGCGAGACACGGACGAGCTCGCCGATGAGTTTCTCGGCATCGCTCAAATACCACAGCGCCGCCCAGTTCCATGCAAGGTCAAACGCGCGGTCCGGAAACTGCAGTTCGGCAATGGGCGACTGCAAAAAGAACGTGGCATCAAGCCCGAGCTCTTGCCAGATGCGCTTGATATTGTCGAGCCGCTCCGAGTTGTCGTCCACCAATGTCACGCTGACGCCATCGCGCGCAAGAATGACGGAATTGATGCCGCTGACTCCCGCCATGCCATAGATAGGGGCTTCGAGCGCGGATTTGAGGTCGTATTTGCGCTCGAGGTCCTGTAAAAAGTCATTGAGCATGAGACGCTCATAGACAAGCCCCAGCCCTTCGTTATAGTCGCTGAGGTTTTTGCGCCACCGTTCCGAGGGGACGGGTTCGATTCGCGGCTTGACGGACATGGATTCAACTATATTCACAACAGAGGTTTTGTCGAATGGGGGAGCGAACGGCGGACGACGGACCTGTAGATCAGTATCCGGCTTGAACCAGTTCGGCGCCGATACGTTCCGTTGCCTGAACCAACAGGTCGAAATCGTCCCGACGACTGCGATGGTTGACGATGGCGACGCGAAGCGAGAATTTGCCGCGCAGAGTCGTGCCGGATGGTACGGCAATGCCGGAATCCTGGAGACGCCCTAAAAGCTCCTCGTTCAACGCATTCAGCTGTGTGTCAGAGTGGTGGGGGGCAACGTAGCGGAAACAGACAATGTTGAGCGGGTGGGGGGCGGTGAGTTCAAGATGGGGTGACCGGTGGACCAGGGATGCCAAGTACTGTGCCTGCGAGATGTTTTGAGCATACAGGCGGGAGAGTTTGTCAAGTCCAAACGTCTTGAACGACATCCAGATTTTGAGCGCGCGAAAGCCCCGCGAGAGCTGCAAGCCATAATCGGTGAACCAGTTTTGTCCGCCGTGGGGTCCGCGCCCTGTGTGTTGGAGGTAAGGTGGGGTGACGGTGAACGCCTGAAAGTGTGCGCTGTCGGAACGAATGAGGACCGCCCCTGCTTCAAACGGCGCATAGAACCATTTGTGGAGGTCAAACGCGAGCGAGTCGGCGCGTTCGAGTCCCCTGAGCCGGGCGCGGTGCGCCAAAAGCGTGTATGCCCATGCGCCAAAGGCGCCGTCCACATGAAACCACATGTCAAATTCTCGGGCGAGATTTGCGAGCGCAACGAGGTCATCTGTGGCGCCCGTGTTGACCGTGCCGGCGTTGCCAATGACGCAAATTGGTTTTAGCCCATTCGCAATATCCCGAAGAATGCTTGCGCGCAGCGCGGCAAGGTCAATTTCATATGCGTCGTTGACGGGAATCCGTCGGAAAAATCGGTTGCCGAGACCCAACAACTCTACCGTTTTCGAGAGTGACGAGTGCATCTCAACCGAGCCATACACCGTCATCGGAGTTTTGCCGGTCAGCCCCTCTGCTCGGATATCGAAACCCGCTTTGGCATTACGAGCGACCGCGAGCGCCACAAAATTCGCCATCGAGCCGCCGCTGACAAGGAGACCACCCGCCGTTCGGGGGAAACCAAAGATCTCTTTGAGCCAATCAAGCACCTGTGTCTCGACGTATGCCGCGCCGTGATTGCCGCCGCCCACGTTGGGATTCATTGTGGCGGCGAGCAGCTCGCTCAATGCGCCGAGTGGTGTCCCTGTTCCCTGCACCCAACCCCAAAAGCGCGGATGCAGATTGCCATTGGGATAGGGCAGAATGTTGGTCTTGAACGTCTCATAGACCTTTTTCGCATCCTCCGGCGCGGTCGGGAGAGGACCGCCGATTTCGCGGCGCGCGGTTTCGGGATAGGGCTGCCACACGGGTTGCTCGCGCAGTGATTGCATGTGCGCAAACATATCGTCCACCATTTGGTGCCCGAGCGCGCGGAGCTTGTCCCAATCCTGCGGGTCCAGAGTTTCTTCCGGTGAGAGGTTTGGTCTTGTTTCGCTTGGCATCTGTTGAACTCTCAGGCAAAATTCACGACGAGACTGCCCTGTTCCATGCGCGCCTTTTTTACTTCGAGCGTCGCGAGAGCGCGCGGCAGGATGGCGTTGCGGCGAAAATTGCCGACGCTGATGGCGATCTCGTCACCCGCGCGGGTCAGGTGGACGTCGGTCTTGTCGGCAAAGGGGAGTTTCATTTTCAAGATATACCCGTTGCCGTTTTTTTCGATTTCCTGCGGTTTGCCTTTATAGAAGACTTTTGTCGGGTCCTGTTCGCCATACAGCACGCTGCTGACGCGGTGGAGCATCTCCATGCCGACCACTTCTCTGTCAAAAAAGGGGATTTGGTAGATGGGAACGGGGTCAAAGGACTCGGTGATCATTTTGCCATGACGCGCCTGTGCGTCCTTGAGCGCGGCAAAATAGGGATCGTTGACCGAGGCGGGAAGGACGCGATTCGACACGACGAGATCACACGAAAAGCCATACAGGTTGATATAGGTAAACGTTCGCATGGCTTCTTTGATGACCATCTTTTCGGGATTCAGCACGACGCGCACCGACGAGGTCTCGGTATCGCTCAAGAGTGCCGCCATGCGGTTGAGCTGTTGAATCAGCTCTTTGATGGTTTCAAAGAGTTCATCATCGGGCATGGGAATGTCCGTGACGGCGCGCATAAAGGGCGAGGCAAAACGCGCCGCAACCCGTTCTACAGGAAAAATATGAGTCAAATACCAGCGCGCCACTTCGGGCAGCGACAACAGTTTCAGAGTTTCGCCCGTGGGGGCGCAGTCCACGATAATGACATCATACTTGCCGGACTCGGCGAGATAGACGATTTGTAGTAAAGAGGCGAGTTCGTCCATGCCTGGAAGGACGCTAACTTCGTCGGCGATCAGGTCATCCACGCCGCGCCACTGCAGCAGGGAACGAAAGTATTCTTGTACTTTGCCCCAATACTTGTCCATTTGGTAAAGCACGTCTATCTCTTGAGCGCTCAATTTTGGGGCAATTTCGATGGGTTCTTGCCCTATCTTCAAGTCAAAAGAATCGGCGAGAGAATGCGCGGCGTCGGTCGAGAGGACGATGGTGCGATAGCCCATGTTGGCGCAGCGCAATGCTGTGGCGGCGGCGACCGAGGTCTTGCCGACGCCGCCCTTGCCGGTATACAAAATAATTCGCATGCAGGTTCCTTTATCGTAAACGGATTGACGATTGATTATAAACAATTCAAATTTGCTGGCAAAAGCAAATTGGCGCGGTAAGCGAGACCGTTTATAATCGTTTGTCGGAATTATCACAGAGGCGAACGCGTCGGTTCTTTGACGCAAGACGGACTCGATCTTATAATCGTTCAGTCATTCGCTTGTAGGGTCAAGATGAAGGTCTATCTGCAGACGTTGGGTTGCAAGTTGAACGAGAGCGAGCTCGAAGCATGGGCGCGCGATTTTGCCGCGCGCGGCGACGAGATCGTGACGGATCCGCGCGCGGCGGATACAATTGTGCTCAACACCTGCACCGTGACGGCGCAGGCGGCGCGGAAATCGCGGAATTTGACCCGACAGCTGGCGCGCGGGAATGCGAACGCGCAGATTGTGCTGACGGGCTGCTATGCGACCATGTCGCAGGAACAGGCGACGGCACTGCCGAATGTGGCGCTCGTTGTGCCGAACGCAGACAAGGAGCAGTTGGTGCGGTTGGCGGGCGCGCGCTGGCGCGACCGGGAATTTGAGATGGGCGCAAATGGCTGCCGCGTGCCCGAGGCGGCGAGCGGCGAGTTGACCCCGCCGCCTTTGCCGGATGTTGATCTCGGCGATGCCCTGCGGACGCGCGCTTTTGTCAAGATCGAAGACGGCTGCAACATGTCTTGCACGTACTGTATCATTCCACTGGCGCGCGGGAGAGCGCGGAGCCGACCACAACAAGAGATCCTGGACCAGGTGCGGGCGCTGGTGGCGAGCGGCTATCAAGAGGTGATTCTGACGGGCGTGCAGATTTCAGACTACCGGCTCGAGGAACGCGAAGCGGGGCGCGGACGGTTGCGCGGGTTGTGCGATTTGGTCGCCGCGATACTGGGCGAGACAAAACTGCCGCGTTTGCGCCTGACTTCAATTGCGCCGTGGGATTTGGATGAGGAACTGTTGGACCTGTTTTCCGATCCACGGTTATGTCGTCACTTGCACCTCTCCCTTCAATCGGGCAGTTCGACGGTGCTTCGACGGATGCGGCGCCCGTACACGGCAAAACAATTCGCCGATGCCGTGACTCTGGCGCGACAGAAAATTCCCGATGTGGCGATTACGACGGATGTGATTGTCGGGTTCCCTGGTGAAGCGGATGTTGAATTTCAAGAGAGCATCGAGTTTGTCGAGCGGATGAATTTTGCGCGCGTGCACGTCTTTCCCTATTCCGCGCGCGAGGGGACGCTTGCGGCAAAACTGCCCCTGCCCGTTGCGGATTTGATCAAGGATGCGCGCGGCAAGGCGATGCAAAAGGTGGCGACGGCAAGCCAGGAACGGTTTGCGCGTCTGAATCTGAACAAGGCGTTCGATGTGTTGTACGAAGAGGACCCGAACGGCGCGGGCAGTTGGTTGGGTTATACGGACAATTATATTCGTGTGACCACGCGCAGTGAAAGGAATTTGTGCAATCGAATCTTGCCGACGCGTCTCATCGAGCTAGTCCCGGAGGGCGCGCGCGGCGAGCTGATTTGAAATATGTCTTGTATTTTTTGCAAAATCGCAGCGGGGGAAATCCCTGCCGACATCGTGTTCAAGAACGAGCGCGTCACGGCGTTCACAGACTTGAATCCAATGGCTCCGACGCATATTTTGATCATTCCGAATCAACACATTGATTCGGTGGACGCGATTGTGAATGACGAAACTGCAAGGGCGGCAGCCGAATGTCTGCGCGCGGCGCGCGAGATCGCGCAGGCGCGCGCGTTGACGGGCGGCTACCGCCTGGTGACAAATACCGGACCCGACGCGGGACAATCCGTGCCTCATTTGCATTTTCATTTGTTGGCGGGACGGCTGATGACCTGGCCCCCCGGTTAAAGAGCATCGAGTTGGAATGACCCAAGAAAAATTTATTCGAAACTTTTCCATCGTGGCTCACGTTGACCACGGCAAATCCACACTGACCGATCGCCTGCTCGAGGTGACCGGCACCGTATTGAAACGCGATATGGTGGAGCAGGTGATGGACCAGATGGACCTCGAACGAGAAAAAGGCATCACCATCAAAGCCAAAGCCGTTCGGATGCTGTACACGGCGCGCGATGGGCAAGACTATGAATTGAATTTGATTGACACGCCCGGGCACGTGGATTTTACCTACGAGGTCTCGCGTGCCCTCTCGTCGTGTGAGGGCGCCGTGCTGGTTGTGGATGCATCGCAAGGGGTTGAGGCGCAGACGCTGGCGAATTTGTATCTGGCGCTGGAAAACAATCTCGTTGTGATACCGGTGATCAACAAGATTGATCTCCCCGCCGCGCGCCCCGACGAAATCGCTCAAGACCTCGAAAACCTTTTGAGCGTGCCGGCAGGGGACATTATTCGCGCATCCGCCAAGGATGGGACGGGCGTGACGGACATTTTGGAGGCGGTGGTGCAGCAGGTGCCACCCCCGCGCGGCGATCCCGACGCGCCGACCAGGGCGCTTGTGTTTGATTCGCACTATGATTCATACAAAGGCGTGGTTGCTTATGTCCGTGTGGTGGACGGTTCATTGCGCCAGAGCGACAAGCTGCGCATGATGTCAAACAGCCGTGAAGTCGAGGCGCTCGAGGTGGGCATCTTTCGCCCCAAGCCGATACAGACGGATGGATTGCAAGCAGGCGAAGTGGGCTATCTCGCCACTGGTCTCAAGAGCGTGCGTGAGGTGCAGGTGGGTGATACGATAACGAGCGCCGCGCGTCCCGCCGAGCATCCTTTGTCCGGGTTCCGACCCGCCAAGCCGATGGTTTTTGCCGGGTTCTATCCGGTCGCGACGAACGACTATCCGCTGCTGCGCGATGCGCTGGATAAATTAAAGTTGAATGATGCCGCCTTGACATATGAACCCGAAACTTCGGCTGCGCTCGGATTTGGTTTCCGCATCGGGTTTCTGGGACTGCTCCACATGGAGATTATTCAAGAACGGCTGGAACGCGAATACGACCTCGATTTGATTGCAACCGCGCCGAGTGTGGAATATCACGTGCTCAAAACTGATGGCGAAATCATTCAGGTGGATAATCCTTCCGATCTGCCCGAGCCGGACCGCATCGAGGAGATTGAAGAACCGTGGATGAAGGTGTCGGTGTTCACGCCCGCCCAGTATATCGGCACGGTGATGGATTTGGCGCGCAACCGGCGCGGCGAGCAGAGCAAACTCGAATACTTGGACCCCGAACGAGTCCGCATGGATTTTCTCTTGCCGCTGTCGGAATTGATCATTGATTTCTACGACCAGTTGAAATCGCGGACGCGGGGTTATGCTTCGATGGATTATGCGTTCGATTCATACCGCGCGGCGCCCCTGCAAAAGCTCAGCTTGTTATTGAATGAAGAACCGGTGGACGCGCTCGCGATGATTGTGCACAAGGATTATGCGTATTCACGCGGACAGGCGCTGGCGAAAAAACTAAAAGAAGTGATCCCGTCACAAATGTTTCCCGTGCCGATTCAGGCGGCGGTGGGGGGGCGCATCGTGGCGCGCGAGACGATTCGCGCGCTGCGCAAGGACGTGCTTGCCAAATGTTATGGCGGTGACATTACGCGCAAAAAGAAACTGCTCGAAGCGCAGAAAAAAGGCAAAAAACGCATGAAGATGCTGGGCACGGTGGAACTGCCTCAGGAAGCGTTCATGGCGGTACTCAAGCTCGGCGAAGAATAGACGTGTCCGAAACGGTCGAAATCCAGTGGGTGCGCGATGAAATGTTTGCGGGGCGCGATCGTTTTGGCAATTCCATTGTCATCGGCTCGACGCCCCGCAGCGATCCACAATTCAGAGGTGTCAAGCCGTCTGATCTGCTGCTGCTCTCGCTGATATCATGTTCCGCCTATGATGTCGTGCGAATCCTGGAAAAACAAAAGCGCCGACTTGATTCGCTTCGCGTGACCGCAGTGAGTGTGCAGCAAGAACACCCGCCGTATGCGTTCGAACGCATCCACGTGCACTATCGGCTGACTGGACACGACCTGCGCGCCGAGCAGGTCAAGCGCGCCATAGAATTGTCAGAGACGAAATATTGTTCGGTGTACAACACCCTCAAACACGGGGTCGAACTTTCGTCCGATTTCGAGATCGAAAAAGAGTAAATGAATCATTACAAGAACCTCAAGCTGGCGAGCGACCAGAGCATTCTGACAGTGTCGTTGAACCGTCCGCAGACGTTGAACGCCCTCTCAGTGGAAATGTTTGACGATTTGTCGGCGCTGTGCGACGAGTTGGTGGAATCCAACGAGATTCATGTTGTCATTTTTACGGGCGCGGGCAAAGGATTCAGCTCGGGACTTGATTTGAGTCTTTTTGCGCAAGGCGCCTCGCAATGGACGCAGGATGACTTGCGTGTGATGATTCGCCGCTGGCAAGAGACCTTTAACAAGATCGAAGCGCTCCCACAGATTACCATCGCGGCGGTGAACGGTGTGTGTTTGGGTGCGGGGCTGGAGATGATTCTCGCCTGTGATTTTCGCATCTGCTCGTCGCGCTCTACGCTCGCGCTGCCCGAGGTGCGATTCGGGATCATCCCGGACCTGGGCGGTATCACCCGGCTGACCCGCCTCGTCGGTCCTGCATGGGCAAAAGAAATGATCTTGCGCGGGCGTAATACAAGTGCGATGGAAGCCCTGCGTATTGGACTGGTGAATCGTGTGGCTGACCCCGGCGACATGCCCGGTATTGCGCGCAACTGGGCACAACAGTTTGCTCGGCTGCCGTTCAAAGCATTGGCGCACTCGAAAAGATTGATCAACGGCTCGTTTGATTCACAGCCGGCGCAGGGACTAAAAGCCGCCGAGTATGCCCAGCTCCAGTTGATTGGCTCTGAAGATTTTTACAATGCGATCGCCTCGCTGCAATCGGACCAGGCGGAAGGCGAGAGCCGGTCTGCCCGGATGGAATTGGAGCAAGAGTCGCAGACCGAGACTGCTTGACCGCAAGGCGAAATGCTTTCGAGACAACACGTTGTTGAACTCGGTTTGCTTGCCGGAATCTTGATCGTCGCCGCTTGTTTTCGTTGGACAGGGCTGGCGTGGGACAATGGTTATTTGTTTCATCCCGACGAGCGCCAGATCATTCTCGTAGTCTCACGCATACAACTCCCCGCAAATCCTCTCGAGGTCTTGAACCCCGACAGTCCACTCAATCCCAAATTCTTTGCCTACGGCTCTCTGCCGCTCTATTTGCTCCGCTTGCTCTTGCCATTCGCCCCGCCGTCAAACATCTTTGGACCGTGGGAGGACGACCAACTGGCGAGCTGGGTCCTGTTCGGGCGCTGGCTCTCGGGTCTGTTTGATTTGGGCACCATCGTGCTTACGTATACGTTGGGGCGCAGGGTTTATGGGGCGCGTGTGGGATTGATTGCCGCCGCGCTGCTCGCGGTCACGGTCCTGAATATTCAACTCGCGCACTTTTATGCTGTTGATACGCCGCTCACATTTTTTACCATTGGGACACTCTATTTTGCGTTTTTGATGGCGCAGCAAAACGAGTTAGGGCAGGCGGATGGGAGTGAACAGAGCAGAGATGCGCGCAAGATCCTCGGCAGCTATAAACTCTGGACCGGTGTATTTCTTGGGTTGGCGCTGGCGACCAAGGTGACGGCATTCCCTCTGATCGTGCCGGTGCTGTATGCGTGTTACCGCGCAGACGACGCGCCGCCGTGGCGCTGGTCGCGCGCGGGCATCCGGGCGGTGTGGGGCAGGGTGCGCCCATCGTTCCTGCGCGTGGTGGGCGTGGCACTCGTTGTTTTTGTCGTCACACAGCCATATGCCCTGATTGATTGGTACAATTTTGGACGCGATGTCGTCCGCGAGGCGCTGGTCGCGCGCGGTTGGTTGGATTATCCATACACACGACAGTACGCGGGGTCTGTGCCGTTCGCGTATCAGGTTACACAAGGTGCAATCTGGGGGATGGGTCTCCCGCTCGGGATTTTCGCGTGGGGCGGGGGATTATTGTTTCTAACACAGTGGTGGAAAACGCGCGAGCGACGAGATACTTTTTTGCTCCTGTTTGCGATGTCTTACTTGATTACGCTTTCTTTCCAGTACACCAAGTATTTGCGCTACCTGATGCCTCTTTTGCCAGTCCTTTACATTTTGGCGGTTTGCGCATGGGGTAGGTTGTTGGCGCGACGACCGGTCGTGTTTGCCACGCTGACGAGCTTGGTCCTTGTGCTCTCGAGCATTTACGCGTTTTCTTTTACTCAAATATATATGCGGGAGCACCCCTGGCTGACCGCGTCGCGGTGGATCTATGAGAATATTGACGAGGGCAGGACGATTGCGATAGAGGAATGGGATGATGCGCTGCCGACGTTGATACGATTTGACAAAGAGGACCGCCGCGCGACGCAATACACCCAATTAGCGCTGCCGACATACGAGGATGACACGGACGCCAAGCGCGCCGAGTTGGCGCAAATGCTCAGCCGCGCAGATGCGGTGGTGGTTGCGAGCCAGCGGTCATATGGGAGCATCCGGAAACTGCCCGAACGCTACCCGATGACGAACCGATATTACGAGGCATTGTTCAATGGCGAATTGGGGTTTGAGCCGCAGATGACGGCGCGGAATGACTTGGTATTGGGCGGAATCGTCATACGCGACGATCCGTTTGCAGGATTGGGGCTGGAAACGACGCGGGTGAACGCGTTGTTGGATGATGCGGGACGCCAAGTGTGGAATTGGGGACCGGCGGACGAGAGTTTTTCGGTGTATGACCATCCGCAGCCGATTGTGTTTGTCAAGATGCGAGAGCTGAACCCGCAAGAGATGGAAGCATTGTTACAATGAGGGGAAAGGTCCCTACCAAAAAGTCTGCCGGGAGCTCGATCTATTGACTCGGGTGCGCGGGGAGTGATATACTGGTTATGCGGGGTTACCGAGAGTCTTGATCGCCATCCACACGGTTCCCTCAAGACGAATGACCCCCCTTGCGCTCATGACAGGGCGCGCGCACCGACCCAGGTCTAGACCCTTTAGTTGCCTACCCGTGAGCCGGTGGATAATCATCCTTCTGCGCGTATGTGGGAAGGAAGATGCCGGTGCGCTCGCTTGCCTCCATTCTCCTCCCCAGCATGTCGCGCGGTGATTCTCAGAGGAGGTTTCCTCATGAAACATCGCAGACAGCTAATCCAGCTTCTTGCCGCGTTTCTGCTTTTGGTCCTCCTGGCGTCAACTGCTTTTGGCGCGCCGGAGGGCGCGTGCTATCTCAACCCGACGCCCAACGCGATCCAGGACGCGTTGGCAAACCCCTTTTGCCTGCAAATCAACCTTAACCCGGGCGTGTATCAGGAATATAACTTGAGCACAGGTCGCGATATCGTGCTAAGAGGTTCGGGCATGGATAACACCACCATTGACGGGATGCAGCAAGACAAGATTTTCAGTTTCTGGAATAACGACGCCACAGTCATGATCTCCGACCTCACCATTCGTAACGGCAAAGCTGAGACTCCTCCCCAGTATGGCGGAGCAATCCACTCGGTGAGCAAGCTGTTCGTGCGGAGCGTGCGGTTTGAGAACAATTCAGCGATATACGGAGGAGCCATCGAGGGTGCGGGTCCGTTGACAAGCATCCAATACAGTGTCTTTAAAGGCAACTCTGCCGATACCGGTGGAGCTATTTATGTCGTTGACGGCAAGGTGACCGTTGATGGAAGCACATTCGAGGAGAATACTGCCGGACGAGATGGCGGCGCGATTTATGATGCGAACACTATCCCGCTCGATGTCACGAACAGCACGTTCAAGAACAATCGCGCGACGGGCGTCAGTCCAAACGAAGGGTATGGCGGCGCGATCCTTGTGGGGGGACCCACCAACGTTATGTACAGCACATTCACCGGGAATCGGGCAGCTCACTATGGTGGAGCGCTCGCCGTCGCTTATGGACATCCCACGTATATCTGGTACAGCGTCTTTACGGACAATCGTGCCGGGGCTTGCGGCGGCGCAATTGACCAGGCACAGACCGCAGGAACCCTTTATATCTATTTTGACACGTTCAAGCGCAATGGTGCGCCACTTGGCGGAGCGATTGCTGCCGAGGACGGACAATCGCTCGTGGTCAGCTACACCACGTTCGTCAAGAACCAGGCAGCCCCGGTCACCCTCGACTTGAACGGATCCGCGCCAACCGTGATACCTGATGCTTTTAAGCGGGTGTCGCCGCCCATCGAACATCCCACCGTCCCGATCGAATTCCATGGCGGGGCTGTTTTTGCCGCTGTTCCGACACTCGTCCTGAACACAACATTTTCCGGCAACAAAGCCACGAGCGCCGGTGGCGGATTCATTACAAACACCTCGGCGGCGTTCAGTTTTGTCACGTTTGCGGGCAACAAGGCAGGGTTGACGGGAGGCAGCATCTACGCCGCAGGCACGAATCCCTACCGGGTCCAGCTCAAGAATTCTCTGCTCTCTAACGGTCAGCCGAACAACTGCGGGGGCAAGGATGCCGGGTCGTTCAATTCGTCCGGCGGCAACCTGAGCAGTGACCACAGCTGCGACACGTGGTTCATTCAGCCGGGCGACCAAAAGGGGGTGAATCCGCTGATTGGAAAACTGGCCAAGAACGGTGGACCCACCAAGACGCGTGCGCTCCTCGCGGGGAGTCCGGCGATTCGCGCGGCGGTGGACTGTAAGGATTTGTTCGGTGTGACGGCGACGGACGACCAGCGTCAGTACAAACGGACCGCGCCGTGCGATATTGGTGCGTTCGAAACGCAATAGAACCCGGGGGATCGCAAAGGAATCAAGCGTTACCGCACAAATCGGAGCGTGAAAAGATTGAGCGCCAGCGCGACGAGGACCGCAAGGATATAGGTTGCGGGAATTGAAAGGACGGTGACCAATGCGCCGACGACAAGAAAAAATGTGGCGAACGCGTACAACCCTGTGAGAATGCCACGCAAGGATTGGATTGCCGCGCCTGACCCGCGCTGGGCGTGCGCAAAAACCGCGAGAATCGCGGCAAAGATTGGAAACGGCGTTATCAAACCGCTCAGCTGCGGCCCCAATCCTTGTGCGGCAAATGTGATGACGAGAATAAAAACGACTGCCGTCAGCATCCGACCCGGCAAGTCCCATTTGCTGTGAGCGACGGGTTCGAATTTGGTCTTTTGATTCGGGATCAAGCGCAAGGTGAGAGAAAGCACGGCGAGGACGCCGAGATACGTCGGAATGAGGGTGAGCGAAAATGAATTGAGAATCGCAGTGACGATGCAAAAGAAAATCACGGCAAATGTGACACAAATTGCCCAATGCGCGCGGCGAGCCAGAATGCAATAGACAAGGCAGAATGCAGACACTGACGCCAGACCCGCGAGCGTGCCGACCGCTGCCTGCGCGGCAAATGCCGTGCCGTATTGCAATGCAAAGATTATCGAGACGGGTCCCGAAGTGAGAGGCAGCGCGGCAACCCAACCGCTGACGCCATGCCCCCAGCGTCTGCCAACAAGGGTGGCGCCCGCAATCAAAAGGGGGGCGAGGATGAGTTTAAAGGCGACAAGAAACATGGCGAGTCAACAGAGACCTGTTGGCTCGCCATTATACTTGCGGGTTGAGATTATGGACGAATGCCCGATGATACGCTAAAACAGCCCCCAGAGATATTGGTTCTGAACTTCGTGATGGAACATGATTTCAGCGCGCTTGATGCGAGTCCCGAGCGCGCGGGGGCAGCGTTCAGCCGAAGCGAGTTTGAGCTCGGCATATTTGTCACATACCTGGTCTCCCAAGACGCTGCGCAGATATTTACTCTCCCGGAACACCGCAATGGCATCATAGATATTGTCCGGGAGATAACGTTTCTGGTCGCGCAATTGGGATGCATTTCTGGAGAGCGGACCTTCCAGACCCGTCCGCAGGATCGTATAGAGAGCCATATACGGGTTCGCATCGGGCGCAATCGAACGCACCTCGATACGCGAGGATTTCTCGTTGGCGAGAGGAATGCGAATCATGGCGCCGCGATCGATCGGCGAAACCTTGATTTGATTTGGCGCTTCAAAGTGCGGGTCGAGACGACGGTATGCATTGACGCTCGAATTGAGCGCGAGACAAATCTGTTCACCGCTTGTGAGGATGCGGTCCACAAAACTCCATGCGAACTTGCTGAGTTGTTCCTCGCCTTTTTCGTCCCAAAAGAGGTTCTTGTCTTTGCGCGAGACAGAGAGGTTGGTATGCATGCCGTTGCCGTTGACCCCTGTGACCGGCTTGGGTAAAAAGGAGGCAGTCATGTCCATCCGCGCTGCGACTTGGCGGCAGATCAATTTATACAGCTGAATTTGATCGGCGGCGATGGACACTTCTGTGTGCCCATAGTTCATTTCGAACTGGGCGGGCGCGACTTCGGGGTGGTCTTTTTCGTTCGCAAAGCCCATCGCGCGCTGCGCTTCGGCGGCGGCATCAATGAACCGGCGCAGAGGATCGCCGGGGAGAGAGTGATAGTAACCGCCGGTGCTTACAAAATCAAACTGGCCCGTTTCGTAATAATGACGTTCGGCATCGCGCCCCTTGAATATAAAGCCCTCGATCTCGTTTGCCGCGTTACACTGGGTGCCGTCCTTGTCGTACAATGCCTGCGAAAATTGCTTGAGCATCAAGCGCATGTCGGCGCGGTACGGGCTTCCATCGCGCTCCAAGACGTCACCAAAAACGAGGACTTTGCCGGGGCCAAAAACATCGGCGGGGAGCCAGTAAAAGGCGTGCCAATCAATCCCCAGCCGCAGATCGGATTCTCTTTGCGCCGCGAAACCGCGGACTGAGGAACCGTCGAACGTGAGGTTGTCTGCCGATCCCAACAAGAATTTCTTGTCGTAATCGAGCATGTGCAGACGCCCCTCGAGGTCGGTAAAGCAAACCGTCACCGCCTTGATTCGAGGTTCGTCTGTCAGAAACTTGGCGCGTTCCTCTTGCACGACGGCAAGGGGAACGCGGTTCATGCGCTGCGCCTTGGCATTGAGATTCCATTCCTCGAGTTGCGCATACGGTATCTCGAGAAAGTCGCGCAGTTCAGTGCTGCTCATAGCGGAAAACTCCTAAAGAGCATCCGACATTGGCGCTCGAAAGTTTTCACTTCGCGGTGGGGCGGTGCTTATTATACGTCGTGGCGGGAAAATCAAAAAATCTCAAGCCATTCTGTTATTCGATGGGTTGGATTCCCGTAATTTGGGAATGTTTTTTCATTGAGGGCATCGCTATTATAATAGCGATGTTGCGCGGACGGCGCCGGAACGCACATGTTTTGTGCCGATTAGAATCAGTGAACCCCCACCCATGCTCAAGTCAAAACGTTTTTGGATCGGTCTGGTTATAACCATTGTCTGTCTGTATCTGGCATTTCAGGGCATTCAATTGGACAAGCTGGCGGGGTCG
Source organism: Anaerolineae bacterium (assembly GCA_020851635.1). Classification (GTDB taxonomy): domain Bacteria; phylum Chloroflexota; class Anaerolineae; order UBA4142; family SHND01; genus SHND01. The sequence goes on along the minus strand of JADZCJ010000069.1, from coordinate 21,699 downwards.
TTTAGCCAATTCAATTGGTGGTGGCTGCCCGTGCTGATCGCAGTCTTTATGATCAGCTATTTCGGACGCGTCTTTCGATGGCAGGCGCTGTTTGATCCCTACAAGCCGCGCTGGGGACAGGTTTTTGCCGCCTTGAATGTGGGCTATTTCCTCAGCAACATTACCCCCGCGCGTCTGGGCGATCTCGCGCGCGCATACTTGTTGGGAACCATCGAAAAGATTCCGGTGGCGCACGCTATTTCAACGGTGGTGGTGGAACGCGCCTTGGATGGGTTGACCGTCGTGCTATTGCTCTTGGCTCTGCTGCCCTTTATTCCCAACGTTCCGCAAGAGTGGGTCACGAGCGGGTTGGCGCTCGGAGCTATCGGGATTGGCGCGTTGGTCGGGCTGGCAATCCTTGCGAGGCAGCGCGAACGCGGCGTCGCTTTTTTGCAGAGACTGGTGTCGCCCATCAAATTTCTTGATCGCGAAGGGCTGTGGCGCTTTGTTGCAACAATGCTGGGCGGGTTTTCGGTCATAAATTCGCCGCGCCCGCTGTTGCTGGCGATTTTCTGGTCGTTGGAAGTTTGGCTGGTCTCGGGTCTGCTCGCCTGGCTCACGATGTTTTCATTGGGCATTCATTTGCCATTTGCGGCAGGCGTGCTAATTCAGGTAGCAGCGGCGCTGGCAGTGACTGTCGCGCCTTCGCCCGGACAGTTGGGCGTGTTTCATCTGATTGCTGTGAGCGTGCTCAAACTTTATGGCGTTGACCCCAATCAGGCGCTGGCATATGCGTTTGTGTTGCATGGGCTGACGTATATTTTGTTAATGACGTTGGGGATCGGCTCGGCATGGCATGAAGGGATTGACCTTGCCAAGATTCAAAACATCAGCGCGCAGAACCGCGCGGTAGACGAGGCAGCATCGGCATAGCATTGGCGGAGCATGGTTTGAAAATTCTTGTCATCTTGACGTATTACACCCCGCATTGGACCGGACTCACGGCGCACGCCGTCCGCGTGGCAGAAGGACTTGTGGCGCGTGGGGCACAAGTCACAGTGCTGACCGTCCGACATCAGCCCGATTTGGCGCGTGAAGAAATCATCAATGGCGTGCGCGTGGTTCGTCTGCAACCCCTATCGCGTTTTTCTCGCGGCATGATTACCCCCGCCTTTCCATATGCTGCCGCCCGATTGATTGCCGAGCACGATCTGGTCCAAATTCATACTCCACTGCCGGAAGCGCCGATTGTGGGCGTTTTGGCGCGTCTGCAGAACAAACCGATGTTGATGACGCATCACGGCGATCTGGTGTTTCCGGCGGGGCTCTTTAATCAAACCATGCAGCGGGCGGGTTATTATGTGCTGCTCCTGGCGGGCATGTTGGCAGACGCGGTCACATCCTACAGCCGTGATTATGCCGAGCATTCAAAACTGCTCTCTCATTTCAAAAACAAACTGGCATACATTTATCCGCCGGTCGAGATCCCCGAATCGGACGCGAACGGCGCGCAGGCGTGGAAACGCGAGCTGGGACTGCAAGACAAATCCCTCATCGGGTTTGCCGGACGCTGGGTGCAGGAAAAGGGGTTTGACTATTTGCTGCGGGCATTTCCGCTGATTCGGGAGAGAATCCCCAAGGCGCACCTGATTTATGCGGGGGAACCGCGCGTCGTGTATGACGACTTCTACAAGCATTGTCTCCCGTATATCGAGCCGTTAAAAAATGACTTGACCCTTGTGGGGTTGATTCGCAATCCACAGCAAATGGCGAATTTCTATGGCATGTGTGATGTATTTGCCCAGCCGAGCCGCACAGACATGCTTGGCTTGGTGCAGTTGGAAGCCATGTTGTGTGGCACACCCGTTGTCGTGAGCGACATACCCGGCGCGCGCGTCGTGGTGCGCGAGACCGGGTTTGGCTTGTTGACCCCGCCGCGCGATCCGCGCGCGCTTGCAGATGCGCTTGTCAGGATCATGCAGAATCCCGAACCATATCGCCCCACGCGCGATTTGGTACGCAAACATTTTAGTCCCGAAAAGAGTCTGGGACAGTATCAAGAAGTTCTGGAAAAACTGGCAGCGCACAAACCGATTGTGGCGGCAAACACCACACAGGTGAAAGCAGAGTAAATGGCGTCTCTCGTTGGCAAATTTCCGATCACGCGATATCGCGGTGACGGGCGGCAGTGGAAATCGCTCGGCGCATCCGAACAGGCAGCGCTCGATGTGATTTTGAAAAATGAAGCGGACATGGCGTATCGTCGCCGCGCGCGGATTTTGATGGACTATCTGGAACTTGAAGACGGCGAGCGCGTGTTTGACTGCGGTTGTGGCATGGGATTTTACCTCATGGCGATGGGCAAGCTCAAGAAACTGCGTCTGGTGGGGTTGGACGGCGATATCGAGCGGCTGCATTGGGCACAGAGCGAAAAGGTGCCGGCTGCATTATTGAACGGCAACATTTTCCAACTGCCGTTCGCGGACGAGTCGTTTGACAAGGTATTGATGAGCGAAGTGCTGGAGCATTTGAGCGACGACGTGTTGGGGCTGCGCGAGTTGTACCGGGTGCTGAGACCGAGAGGAGTGCTTGCGCTTTCGGTGCCGCACGCGCGATATCCGTTCTGGTGGGACCCGATCAACGGCACTTGGACGCGGCTTGGCGGCGAACCGTTTCGCTCGGGACCGCTTGTGGGCATCTGGTCGAATCACGAGCGATTGTACGAACCCGCCGAGCTGATTCGGAAATTTCTTGACGCCGGGTTTGAATTGGAAATGGTCGAGGAACAAACCCATTTTTCGTTTCCCTTTATTCATTTTTTGGTGTATGGCATTGGCAAGCCCCTGTTGGAAAAGAACCTGCTGCCCGCGAATCTGCGCGCAAGCGCCGACCGTTTTAGTGGGGAAAAGAACAAAGGCAGTCGTTTGAACCCGATCAACATGGGCGTTTCTGTGCTCCAGTGGTTTGACCGCCCGAATGAAACTCCCGCCGTGGAAAACAAGACCACGTTTGTGAACGTCCTCGTCAAAGCGCGCAAGCCCCTCGTCAAGACCGGCAATGCGAAACTCGGTTAGCATTCGCGTTCGATTCGCCGAGACGAATCGCCGCGCCTGGGTCAATGTCCTCTTGTTTTCAGCCGGCTTGGCGCTCGCGGTGGCGGCGCAGCAGAGCCAGGATCAAACACCCGGCGGTGTCGGTGTCGTCATTCTCTATGCCATCGCGTTTGCCCTTGTTGCCGCGGCGTGGGCACGGGATGGGGATACGGATGCGCTGCTGACCCGCGACACCAAGCCCCCAGTCGCTGCTCCCCGCGTTGCGAACCCCGGACGCAAGCTGTTTGTCTTGCCTGCCTTGCTGTTTGCCCTTATCGCCTTCCTCGAACTGCGCGACAACACCTTTACCTTGACCGGGACCGCGACATGGTTGATGGCGCTCGCGCTGTTTCTGTTTGCATTCTGGGAGGTGGCACCACCGCGGGCAGCTTGGCGCAATCTGCGCTGGATTCTGAAGCGCCAATCGCGCTGGGTCATGGCGGCGCTTTTGGGCGTCCTGTTGCTTGGTGGGTTCTTTTATTTCAATCGTCTGGACGCGACTCCCGCGGAAATGACCAGCGACCATGCAGAGAAAATTCTCGACACGCGCGATATCCTGAATGGGATGCATCCGATTTTTTTCGAGCGCAATACCGGGCGCGAACCCCTGCAATTTTACTTGAACGCTCTGGTTGTGGCTTTGGGCATTGCGCCGCTCGACATGCTGGCGCTCAAGGTGGTGGGGGCAATCGCGGGGATTCTGACGATTCCCGCGGTATTTTTGTTGGCGCGCGAATTGTTTGACGAACAGGTGGGGCTGGTCGCCGCTTTTTTTTTCGCTGTGAGCATTTTCCCGGTGGCTATTGCGCGTGTGGGGCTGCGATATCCGCTGGCGCCGCTGTTTGTCGCGTGGACCTGCTTTTTTCTCGTGCGGGCGCTGCGGCATCAGTCGCGCAACGATTTTTTGCTGGCGGGCTTGATGATGGGCATCGGGCTGAATGGTTACAGCCCATTTCGTGTCATGGTCTTGATGGTATTTGTCTGGTGCGTGTTGTGGCTGGTGTGGCATATGGTCACCGCGAGTGAATTCCGGCGATTTGCGGCGAACGTGGTATTGATGTATACGGCGGCGCTCTTGGTCTTTGTGCCGCTGCTGCGCTACCTCGTCCAAAATCCGGGCATGTTTAGTTATCGGATGGCGACGCGGCTCACTTCGTTGGAAGAGCCGGTTGTGGGCAATCCGCTCCTGATTTTTCTGGACAACAACTGGCGCGCGCTCGGCATGTTTAATGTGCGCGGAGATGTGGTGTGGGTGAATGCGATCCCCAATCTCCCGGTCGTGGATTATTTTATCGGCGCCTGTTTTTTGATAGGTGTTGCTCTGGGCGTTTATCGCTTGCTGCGGCGCCGCGAGCTGCAGTTTGCGTGGTTATTTAGCGCACTTTTCATTCTGCTCTTGCCGTCCACTCTGGCGCTGGCTTTTCCGATCGAGAACCCTAGTGTCGTGCGCGCGGGGGGAGTTGCGCCATTTGTGATGATTTTTGCCGCACTGCCATTGGTTTTGATGCGGCGGCAGCTGGTGAACCTGGGCGCGCGCACGCTCGCCGATGTTATTTTGGGCGGAGCGCTATTGCTGGTGGTGGTAACAAATTTCCAACTCTATTTTTCGGTCTATGATGCACAGTACCGCAAAACTGCGTGGAATGCCACAGAGATTGCGGAAACGCTCCGCGAGTTTGCGTTCGCAGAGAATGATTGGGAGCACATTTATATCATGTCTACTCCGCACTGGGTGGACCATCGCGCCGTCGGGATTCATTTAGGGCTGTTTGATTTTGACGCGCATGTCATTCAAGGCAGAAAAGGTGTGAGCGCCCAGCTGGACGATCCCGCCCCCAAGTTGTATGTGCTCAAGAATAGCGAGTTGGAGGACGCCCTTTTGCTGAGCGAGCTGTATCCCGAGGGCACGCTGCAAAAGGTGCCATCGCGGACCGCGGGTAGGGATTATCTGGCGTTTTACGTGCCTGCGCGCGACCAGCCGCAGCAGTAATGTTATAATCCAAGTTCTTTGAGCGAGAGAAATGAATCTGCGAGTGCTCTATGCCTTGGCGTTCCTGCTATTGGGGCTGATGATCGGATGGATCGTCAGCCGCTTGGTTTTTCCCGAAGCCGATGGTTTGGCGGCGCTGCTGGTCGCGTTTTTGGGTGGGCTGGGTTTGGGCGTGTTGGTGATGGGTGCCAGAGCGCGGCGCGGGTCGTTTGGGCAAAACCCAAAAACAGACTCGGATGCTGCGCCTGTTTCGACGCCTGAACCGCTCGAGCCGGTACAGCCCGAGACAGCGGCTCCCGCGCTTGCCGCAACCACAATCGCCGCACAGACAATGTGGAGCAGCTCGCGCCTGGCGCTGACCCGCAAAGCACATCGCTTTTCCGCGAGCGCGCGCGACTTTGGGAAATACGATGCGGTGCGATTTTCCGTCGTCCTGCCGCCCGAGTGGTTCAAGCAAGGAGACGCGCAAACTGCGCCGCAGCTGGAAACACGCGCAATTCTTCGCTCCTGGGCGAATGTTGGCACATTCGCGCTGGTCATGTTCCTCTTGTCGCTGGGTGTGTATGCGTTCACACGACTGTATCGCATTGGCGATTTCCCTATCAGTTTTCTTGGAGATGAAGCGGTCGTTGTGCGACTCGCGCGTGACCTGGTTCGAAACGGATTCAATGATCCCAAGCTGGGTTGGTTCCCGCTCTATTTCGATTTCTTTTTTGTCGTCAATCCGCTGATTTCCGTCTATTTACAGGCGCTCACAATCCCAGTTTTTGGTGTTTCCATCGAGGTCGCGCGGGGGACTGCTGCCATATTTACCGTATTTGGTGTGATGGCTGTGGCGCTGACGTTGAAAATGTTCTTTGGCGCGCGCTACTGGTGGGCGGCGGTCCTGGTTCTGGCGCTCACGCCGACCTGGTTTTTTCACTCGCGCACTGTGTTTGACACGGTCACGGCAACCGCTTTCTATGCGATCTTTATATTTTGTTATCTGTTGTACCGCTACCGTTCGCCGCGCTATCTCTTTTTAGCTGTCCTCTCTGCTGCCGCCGTCTTTTATTCGTACCCCGCCGCCCAGTTGATTCTCGCGCTGACAGCCGTTTTGCTTGCCCTTTCGGATGTGCGCTATCATCTCGCGCATTATCGTGTGTGGTTGTTTGCGCTGCCCTTGATTGTGCTGCTGCTGGCGCCATATCTGCGTTTCACGCTCGACCATCCCGACGAGTCATGGTATCACCTCCGTTCGGTGGACTCGTACGTGGTCAAAGACCTGCCGCTCGGCGAAAAAATGTCGCGCTTTGTCGCTCGGTACGTGCAGGGAATTTCGCCGTTGTTTTGGTTTTTTCCAAACTCGATTGATTTGACGCGCCATCGCATGTTGGATTACGGACACTTGCCGCTCTTTGTGCTGCCGCTGATGCTGACGGGAGTCGGCATTTGTTTTGCCAAATTCCGCGAATCGAAATACCGTGTGCTGTTGATTGCGTTGGTCAGTGCGCCCTTTGCAGCGGCGCTGGCGGACATTTTGATTTTGCGGCTTTTGATTTTTGTCATCCCGGCGATCTTGCTGGCGATGGTGGGGATGGAGTGGCTCTTGAATCGCTTTGCAGCGCGGCTGAATCCGCAGCTGGTGGGTGCTGGGCTGTTTGTGGTCCTGACCGCCGGCAGTTTGTGGGTGATGCGTGACGCGCTGATAAACGGACCGACGTGGTTTCGACCGTATGATTTGTACGGGATGCAGTGGGGCGCCAGGCAGTTGTTCCAGGTCCTCCATCAAGTGCGCGCGGCATCTCCGCGCAGTCCGATTGTCCTCACTTCCAGCTGGTCCAACGGCACCGAAGAGTTTGTCAATCTGCTCATGCCCGACGACGGGCTGATTCAGACGCGCACGATAGATGCGTGGATTGAAAACAAACTGGCGCTCTCGCGCAACATGATTTTTGTCTTGACTCCGTCCGAGCTGCGGGAGGCGCGCGAGAGCGGAAAATTCAAACGTCCCGTCAAGATCCAGCGCATCAAATATCCCGACGGCACGGATGGATTTCAGTTGGTGCGACTAGAATATGTGGACAACGTTGACGAGATTTTCCGTATTGAAAAAGAGGAGCGCGCCCGACCCGTGACCGATGATGCGCTGCTCAACGGTGAAACCGTCAAGGTCGTTCACTCACAGTTTGATGGTGGCCGAGTGCAAGATATGTTTGACGGAGACAAGTACACATTGGCGCGCGGGCGTGAAGCCAACCCGCTCTTGATCGAAATCATCTACCCCACGCCTCGCCCCATTTCGAGCATGTATGCGTCATTTGGTCGGATGCGCTCCAACATCACCGTTACGCTCTATCCCCCTGATTCGGCAGCGCCCAGAGCTTATGTGGAACAAGACCTGCGTGACGAGGACATTCCCGAAATCACGATGCAGTTTCCCGATCCGCCCGCGTTGGTGCAGAGCGTCCGCGTCGAAATTGAACATCTGGACTCGCCGGGTCAAGCCAAAGTGCACGTCCGTGAGCTGCAGCTGCGCTGAGAACCTGCGTGATTCTGGATTGAGCAAGTTTCAAGTAGAATAGACACGTTTCGCCTGCCCGCGATAGGGAGCTTGGGTTTGATGCAACAAGAGAACCGTCTTTTAGTCAATTCGTCCGCGCCAAGTTTGGTCCCGCCGCCTTTGGGGACCGAGGATTCTGCCGCTGCGTCTGCGAGCCCTCAAAATAGAGGTTTTTTTGAGCAGTATTGGCCCTTTTTTCTCGCCGGAATATTGATTATCGCGGCAGTTTTTCGGTTCACTGGGGTGGACTGGGACCAGGACCAGCACCTGCATCCGGACGAACGGTTTTTGACAATGGTCTCGGCGGCAATTCGCCTGCCTAATTCGATTGGTCAGTATTTTGACACCGCCGAATCGCCGATGAACCCGTACAACAATAATTTTGGCTCGTTTGTTTACGGGACCGCGCCGATTTTTATCGTGAGGGCGATTGCCCAGGCATTGGGGCAGGCGGATTATGGCGAGATCTATATGGTCGGGCGCGTGGTCTCGGCGCTCTTTGACCTGATCACCTGCGCGATGGTGTTTGCCATCGGTCGGCGTTTGTTTGATGTGCGGGTGGGTTTGTTTGCGACGTTGTTGTATGCGCTCGCGGTCTTGCCGATTCAACAGTCGCACTTTTTCACGGTTGACGCGTTCGGAAATGTCCCGATTGCGCTGGCGTTCTGGTTTACGCTCGATATCATGGAGGGCAAGCGCGGTTGGTGGGCGTATGCGCTCGCGGGCGCGTTTCTCGGGCTGGCGGTCGCGTCCCGCATCAACTTTTTGATGTTTACCGCTGTTATTGTGATGGCGGGGCTGGTACGGCTGGCAGGGACTCTCGGTTCGGTGAAGCGGGTCGGGCTGGCGGGAAACGAGACCGCGCCCAGGACATACGCGATGGATGCGGGCGCAGTGGTGGGGGATTCGGCGAGGGGGGACACGGCGGAGACACATGCGCCGTCGAATGTGCGCACTATCAATATCGGTCCTATCATTATCGAAATCGAAACAAAACTGCGCGCGGCGCAGGGAGAGAACATTGCCGCCGATGCGACGAGTTTTTGGAACGGTGCCCTCTATATTTTTGCAGGTCTGGTGATCTGTGCCGTGTCGGCGCTCCTGGTCTTTCGTATCGGGCAGCCGTACGCATTCGTGGGTTTCTTTGGCATCAATCCCAAATGGTTGGACGACATTCGCTATATTAGCGACCTCATCAGCGGCAAGTTGGATGCCCCACCCAGCCACCAGTGGACGGACCGCGCGGCTTATCTCTTTCCCCTCTACAACATTTTCAATTACGGTCTCGGCATCCCATTCGCGCTGGCAGCAGCGGCGGGCTATCTCGTAGGTGTGTACGAGATTTTGCGACATCGCAAATGGAATCATTTGCTGATAGTGTTGTGGATTGGCGGTTTCTTTTTGTACCAGGCACAGCAATTTGTGTTGGTGCTGCGCTACTATTTACCTCTGTATCCGTTCTTTGCCATCTATGCCGCGTTCTTTGTGTTCTGGGTTTGGGACCGGATCGAAACACTTGTCGTCCCTTGGAAGACGGTTGCGCGGGTCGCGTTCGCTGTGTGCGTCGCCGTGCTGGTCGGATACACGCTCTTTTGGGCAGCCGCATTTACCTCCATCTATACGCGCCCTGTCTCGCGCATTGCCGCTTCGATCTGGATGGTCCGAAATATTCCTGCGGGGTCAGTGATCGCAAACGAACATTGGGATGACGGACTGCCGTTGCGCGTCGAGGGGCTGGACCCGTTTGGGGGTATGTTTCGCGGGCTGTCAAGCAGCGACGATGGCTCGATTCAAAACTATAACGAAGATGAAGAAATCAAGCGCGAGAAATTGCAGCGGTGGCTGGACGAGGCGGATTATTTGGTATTGTCCAGCAATCGTTTGTACGGGTCTATCCCCCGTCTTCCCCTGCGGTATCCGCTGACAACAAAATATTACGAATGGCTATTTAGCGGCCAGCTCGGATTCGACCTGGTCCAGGAGTTTACGTCTTATCCTCAGTTGTTTGGCATTGTGATTAACGATGACAGCGCGGACGAGGCGTTCACGGTCTATGATCATCCCAAGGTCCTGATTTTCAAAAAGAGCGCTTCCTATTCGTCGGAACATGTTGCAGAACTCTTGAACAGTGTTGACCTGTCTGAGGTCGAACGGCTCAAACCGATAGACTATACCGCCTCCAAGAACGGCTTCAAGATGTCAGAGGAATTGCAGGCGGCGAATTATGCGGGTGGCACGTGGTCAGAGATTTTCAACCCGAATGACCTTGTCAATGCTATGCCAGTGCTTGCGTGGCTCGTGACGTTGTGGCTGTTTGGCGTCCTGGCGTTCCCATACACTTTTGTTGCATTCCGCAAGTTTGCCGACCGCGGGTATGCGTTTGCTAAAGCGGTGGGAATTCTCGCGTTTGCATGGTTGACCTGGACGCTGGCGAGTTACCGCGTGCTGCCATTCGAGCGACCTGCCATGTGGCTGTCGCTCGGTGCGCTGTGCGTTGGTGCGCTGATTGTGGTCTGGCGCAAGCGCGCCGACATGACGGCGTATCTGCGCGGGCGCTGGAAACTGCTGCTGGGGATCGAGGTCCTTTTTCTTGCCTTTTTCGCCCTGGACCTGGCGATTCGATATGCCAACCCTGATTTGTGGCATCCCTGGTTCGGCGGCGAAAAGCCGATGGATTTTGCCTATCTGAACGCGGTTATCAAGTCTACCTATTTCCCTGCATACAATCCGTGGTTCGAGGGTGGATTTATCAATTATTATTATTTCGGTCAGTTGATCAGCGCGGCGCTCGTCAAGTTCACCGGCATTGTGCCCGAAGTGGCATACAACCTGCTGCTCCCGATGTTTTTTGGCTTGACCGCGACGGGCGCGTTTGGCGTCGCATACAATCTGGTGGCGCGCGCGGTTATAGACGAACGACGAGCCGCTAACGACGAACAAAGATTGACGATTGATGGGGGACTGCAAAGGGCTGATGAGGTCTTGACGGTTGTGAACCCATCGGCTATGCAAGGGCACGATTTTGCGTGGCTGCGACCCGTTGTCGCGGGCATTGCGGCGGCGTTTCTCGTTTTGATCATCGGCAACCTGGGGCAGGTGGGTGTGCTGTTCAAAGGGCTGACCGACCTGGGTCAGCAGTCGGGCTCGTCCGAGAGCTTGTCAGCATTTCTCGCGGGCGTGGCGGCGTGGATTGGGGGCAAAGAAATTCCGGTGCCGATTGGCAACTGGTATTGGACCGCGACGCGAATTATTCCCGATACCATCAACGAGATTCCGTTCTTTACCTTTGTGTATGCGGACCTGCACGCGCATTTGATGTCGCTCCCGTTCACGCTGGTTGGCTTGGCTCTGGCAGCGCACACGGTTCTTATCCGCGCCGGCTTGAAATGGTACGATTTGGGCATCGCGGCGATGGTGTTGGGCGCGCTGCGCGCGATCAATACGTGGGACTATCCGACGTATCTTGCGCTGATCGGTTGTGCGATGGTGATCGGATATTTTATAGACAACCGCGGCTTCAACGACGCAGCGGTCAATGATCGCGCTATCTGGTCGAAAAAGGATGAGCCGGAACTCGTCTCTGAGGGTGGACTGAATTGGGGCGAGCTGATCCAACGGTATCTGCTCTTTATCGTGCTTGCGTTTGCTCAGGTGCTCATCACGGTCATTCCCATCAATGCGGCCGGTTTCAAAATCACGTTTGACATGGCGATCTATGTCCTTGTCCTCCTCTTTGCGTTGACGCTTGGGTTTGTCAAGTTCGGTTTGCGAATGGACCCGCGCGGCATCGGTTGGGACTTGGGCTGGCGCATGGTTGCGTTGATCGCATTGTCCGTCGTGTTCTACTGGCCCTATATCGCCAACTATGGGACCGCATACACCAGCGTCGAACTTTGGAAGGACGCGCGGACTTTGCTCGCGGACTATTTTGTCGTGCACGGCATCTTTTTGTTTCTCGTCGTCACGTATTTGATCATTCTCGTCGCCAACAAATCGGCGCGGACAATGACGGCTGCCGCGAACCCGAACGCGCGCGCATGGCTCGATGGTTGGATGCTCTATCTTGTGCCCGCGCTGGTGGTGCTGGAATTAGGGTTATTGTTCTTTGGGCTGCATGTATTTGCGGTCATGCTCCCGCCCGTCGTTGTCGCCGCGTGGATTCTGATCACGGGCGATACGGCGCCGGTCCACCGCTTTCTTGCGCTGATAATTGTCGCGGCGCTGCTGCTGACTCTGATGGTTGAAGTGGTGACGCTCAAAGGCGACATCGGACGCATGAACACCGTGTTCAAATTCTATTTGCAGGCATGGGTGTTTTTTGCCGTGGCGAGCGCGGCGGGACTGGCAATCGTGTTTCACTACCTGTGGTTCCGTGATCCGGGCGTGGACGACGCGACAGGGGAAAAAGTGAGCGGCGATTCAGGCGCCATGCAAACTGTCAAGGCAGCATGGTGGGGCGCTGCCGCAATTTTGATTTTTGCCGGGATGCTGTATCCCGCCTTTGCGGGCTGGGCGAAAATGAACGACCGCTTTGTGTCCGGTATGCCGCCCGGTCTGAACGGTTTGGATTACATGACGCGCGCAACATATCAAGAAAAAGATTCAACGATAAATCTCGTCCAGGACTATGACGCGATCCAATGGCTGCGCGAAAATATCATCGGCTCGCCCGTGATCGTCGAGGCGAATACGGGGTTGTATCGCTGGGGCAATCGCGTTTCGATCAACACGGGGCTGCCTGTGATTGCGGGTTGGGACTGGCATACAAAACAGCAGTATTCTCTGCTTCCCGGTGAAATTATTGATCACCGCATCGGTGACATTCGTACGATTTACGAGACGGGCGACACAGATGAGGCGCTCAGACTCTTGCGGAAATATGGCGTCTCGCTGGTCTATGTGGGACCGCTCGAACGCGCCGTCTATAGCGGTGCGGGGCTGGAAAAATTTGGCGATATGGCGGACCAGGGCACGCTCGAACTGATCTATGACCAAAATGGCGTGCAAATCTATGCGCTTTCGGACAAAGTGGCGCAGGTGGTAAGGTAAGCAGAGTTTCTTAGCGGCTGTTCAGGTCTTGTTAAGAGACATCTCTCATTCTGATTCAATGCTCTATTTGCTGATTTGGTGGGTCCTGGTCATGCTGCTGGGGTTTGCGGTGTTGCCCGTTACGATGCGGTTTTTGCGGTTCTTGCCGGACCGCGGGTATGCGTTTGCCAAGCCGATGGCGCTGCTGCTCTGGGTCTATCCGTTCTGGCTGCTTGCCGTGCTCGGGTTCGCGCAAAACACCTTTGGCGCGCTCGCGATCATGCTGGCGGCGGTTGCCATTTTGTCGTGGGGTCTGTTGCGCGGCACGGGGCAGGACGCAGTGTTGAGCTGGCTGCGCGCCCATTGGAAATATGCGCTTGTGGTCGAGCTTGTTTTTGGCGCGACGTTGCTCGCGTTCGCCTATTTTCGCGCGTTCAATCCCGAAATCTCGGCGACGGAAAAACCGATGGAATACATGTTTCTCAATTCCATCCTCCAGAGCAAGAATTTTCCGCCGCGCGATGCCTGGTTGTCGGGGTTTTCGATCAGCTATTACTATCTCGGCTATGTGATTGTGGCTTCGCTGGCGAAATTGGGGAGCGTCCCGTCGGGATATGCGTTCAATCTCGGCTTGATCATGACGTTTGCGCTTGCGGCGGTGGGGGCATTCGGTTTGATCTTTAACGTCGTCACTCATGCGCTCTCGGGGGGCGAAACAAGACCCGCGCGGCGTTCGGCTGCGCCGTATGTCTTTGGGCTGCTCGCCGTTTTCATGCTGTTGGTGATCGGCAATTTGCAGGGCGCCGTCGAAGTCGTCTATAACGCCAAAATAGGGGACAATGCCTTTTACCAAGAGTTGAACCTGCACGGACTGCACGAGGTGACGCCGTCAGGAACAGGTATTCCCACAGACAATTGGTGGTGGTGGCGCGCCTCGCGTGTCCTGAACGACATCAACCCGGTGGGCGGTGGACACGTCGAGGTGATTGACGAATTTCCCGCGTTCAGTTTCCTGCTGGGTGATTTGCACCCGCATGTGCTCGCGCTGCCCTTTGGCGTACTGGCGCTTGCAATTGCGCTCAATCTCTTGTTGCGACCCCAGGCATCCACTCCCGGGAACGCCGAACGACTCGATGTGAACGCGCTGGCGCGCGAATTTCTCTCGCCCCGCATGTTGCTGACCGCGCTGGCGGTGGGCGCGCTCGGCATGTTGAATACGTGGGATATTGTGACGTACGGGGTGGTGATTGCTGCGGCGTTTGCGATTGCCGATTATCGAAATGCGGGCAGATGGTCGGGCGCGCTTTTGATGCGCGCTGCAACTTTTTTTGTCGTGATGTACGCGGGCGGCGTGCTCTTGTTCCTCCCGTTCTTTCTCGGTTTTTCGTCGCAAGCCAGCGGAATCGTGCCCAACATTTTCAACCGCACGCCGCTCCACCAGTATTTGATCATGTGGGGCATGTTTGTTTTTTCAATTGCCGTGTTTCTGGGTGTGCTGGCGGGTCAGGCGCGTGACAAAAAGCAGGTCTTGGGCGAATGGGTCCAGTTTGCGGTCCCGCTGCTTGCGGTGCCCGTCGTGATTGCGCTTGCGGGTGTCATCGTCCTGATGTTTGCGCCGTCGCTCGGCGAATTGCTCGCGAACGCGACGGCGGTGGACCCGAACAACTTGATCGCAAGTGTGACAAGCGCGTTTGCGCGAACTTTTGTCGTCAGTCCGGGCACGTTCCTCCTGCTTGTCATCCTGATCGCCGGGGTTGTCGCCCTGGGACGGATAGAGCTCCGCGCCTCCGATAATTCGCAGGCGCGGACAGCTGTTGTGTATGCTCTGTTGCTTGCGCTCGTCGGGTTGACGCTGACGTTTGGGGTGGAATTCTTGTTCATTCGCGACGGTTTTGGCACGCGCATGAATACGGTGTTCAAACTGTATTATCAGGCGTGGCTGCTGCTTGCCATGGCGGCAACCTTTGCCGCGTTTTACATCTGGCAAAGCACGCGCGGCGTCAAGCGCGCCATTTGGGCAGGCGCGTTCGGGGCGATGTTTTTGCTGAGCATGATCTATCCCGTGTTGGCGTATCCGAATCGCGCCGATTCATTTGCCGCCAAACCCGATCTCGATATTCCGACGCTGGACGGCTGGCGTTGGGTGCAGCATGCCTTTCCGGACGATTATGCGGCGATAGAGTGGATGATGGCAAATGCGCCGCGCGATGCCGTGATTCTGGAGGCGGTCGGCGACTCGTATTCCTTTGACAACCGCGTTTCGGTTGCGACCGGGCTGCCGACGGTGCTGGGGTGGGGTGGGCACGAGCTGCAGTGGCGTGGGACGGGCGAACAGGTCAACCCCCGCTCGGCGGATATTGCAACGATATACAAGTCCCCCAGTTTGCAGGAAACGCGCGACCTGCTTGCGCGCTACGGAGTGGATTATGTCGTCGTGGGCGGGATCGAGCGAAACAAATACCAGTTGAATCCCGCGCTGATAGACAAATTTGGGAAATTGGGAGAAAAAGTGTTTGAATCGGGTCCGATGCGTATCTATCAGATCGGACAGTTCAGCGTCTCTTTTGACTCGCCCTGACGTCATGGATATATCCGGACGCGACCGGGTGAACTGCGCGAAACACCTTGATTGATAATGCCAAAGAACCGTCGTAAACAAAATCAGCTGACTGCCGAGCCGACTACAAGCACGCTTGTTGCAGAACCGGTCGCAGTGATCCAAAACAACGGCGACACTCTCGGCTTGCCGCTGACCGTCTCGCCGTCAACTCTTGACAAAAGTGCGGTTGTGCCCGCGCATGCGCTGACGGTCCGCTCGGTGGTCGAATCAATCACACTGGAACGCGCGGCGTATGTGCTCGTGGCAATTTTGGCGCTCGTCCTGCGCCTGACGAATCTGGATGCGCGCCCGTTGACACCCGCTGAAGCGCAAAGCGCGGCGGCGGCATGGTCTTTTCTGAATGGGCAGCCGGTCGGCGAATACTCAAGCCCGTTACTCGTAACGCTTGACTGGTTTGTATTTTTCCTGTTTGGCGCATTCGATTTGACGGCGCGCCTGGCGCCCGCAGCTCTGGGGACGCTGTTGGTGTTTTTACCACTCCTCGCGCGGCATTCCCTTGGCAGGACGGGCGCGTTTGTCGCTGCTGTCCTGATTGCCATATCACCCACGATTCTGTTTTTTGGGCGCAGTCTCTCGGGCGTGGACTTGGCGGTTGGGGGTGCGCTGGCGGCTCTGCTCCTTTTGAATGAATATCGTCACACGACAAGTGTCCGTGCGCTATATTTCGCCGCGTTTCTCGGCGCATCGAGTCTGACGGCGGATGCCGCCGCGTTCACGGTCCTCATCGGCGGGAGCATCTATTTCATCGTCGCCGTCCTGCTCGGAAGACGATCCGGGAACGAGGATACGACCACAGAAACCGCGCAAGCGGTGGGCATCCTGTCAAGACCCCTTGTGCGAGCGGCGATCCTGTTTGTTGCGACGTATGTGCTCACCGCCACAACCTTGTTGTTGAACCGCGACGGGTTGGGGTCCGCGTTCAACCTGCTGGGCGATTGGACCGCCGCGCTCGCCGGCTTGGGCAATTTCATTTCACCCCTCAACACGCTGCTGGTGTACGAGCCGGTGCCGCTGATTTTTGGCTTGGCGGCGCTGGCGCTTGTCTTGAGCATTCGCGGCGAGTCGGCGCGCGTCATGAGCGTCTTGTATCTGCTGACAGCCACAACCTTGTTTGCCTTTGTTTTCTACACCCTCATCGAGACCGCCGCAGCCGATGGGGTCGTTGCGATCGCCCTCCCATTGAGCATTTTGGCAGGGTGGTTCATTGGCAATTTGCTGGAACGGGCGCGCGATGATATTGCGGCAAGCGGCGGGTGGAGTTCGATGCTGGCGGGCGAAATACCGGTCTTTGTCATGTTGGTGATTCTTGCCGCACTGGTGTATCTGCAAGCTGCGACGTTTACCCAAAACACAAACTTTTCGCCCGCGCTGAATGTGCTGTATCGAGCGCTTGGCGGCAATGCGGACGAAACGTCGCTGATGGTGGCTGCGGGGACGCTGGCGATCATCGCGCTGCTGCTTTTCGCCGTCTTTATTGGTTTGAGCGTCTTGCTGGTCGGAGTCGCGCGCACGACAACGCTGGTGGCAGTTGTCATCTTGATCATCCTCGGGTTGGGGACGCTGCGGGCGACATGGCTGTTGAATTTTTCAGCGCAGGAACCGCTGCGAGAGCTGGTTGCATCCAATCAAACGCCCGAACAGATGCGCGATCTGGTGCGTGATCTGCAATTCATGTCCTCGGCGCGTCAGGGCGACCCCCACATACTTTTTCTGGCGGTTGATCCGGCTCTTGGCGCGACCGCGCGCTGGTACCTGCGTGATTTTATAAATTTTGCGTGGTCCGACCAACCGTCGGCGCTCGACAATGCGGAAGCGATTGTGACAACCGCGCACAGTCCGCCGACGGGCGATTGGATGGGACAGCGGTATCGGGTCAATACGACCTGGCAGCCCGCGAATCTCGATGGGTTGGCGTTGTGGCGCTGGGTCATGTTCCGCGATGGCGGAGCTGATTTTTCGCAAACCGCCACGGTCTGGTACCCTACTCAGGAATAGTCGAAAATGTCCGTACAAGTTCAAGAACAAAAACAATCACTTTGGGATACGCCGCTTGCGACCCTAGCAAAACTCAATTGGGATGTTGTGATCCTGATTGCCATTCTTTTGATTGCCGCAGTGACGCGCTTTTATGATTTGGGCAGCGCGGCGTGGAGCCACGACGAAGCCATCCATACATCATGGTCGAATGACTTGTATTCCGGCAAGGGCTATATTCACAATCCTATCTATCATGGACCGCTCTTGTATCACGCGACCGCGCTGGCGTTCTTTTTGCTGGGCGACAATGATTTTTCGGCGCGCGTGATGCCGGTCCTGTTTGGGTTGGTGTTGATTGCCTCGCCGTTTCTGTTTCGCCAATGGCTCGGCAAGCGGGGTTGGGTGATTACGAGTCTGATGTTTTTGATTTCGCCCGTGATCGCGCATTACAGCCGCGTGGACCGGCATGACATTTATGTCGAAGTGTGTGTGGTCATGATTGCGTTGGCGATCATGAAATACATGACCATGCGGAGCGCAAACTGGCTCTATTTCGGCGCGGCGATGCTGGCGTTGTCGTTTACGGCGATGGAAACGACGTTTATCTTTATGTCGTTGTTTGGCTATTTCCTTGCGTCGGCGTTCACCTTTGATTATTTCAACAAAAGAATGCCGAACGCAAAATGGGGAAATGCGGCGATTGCGGCATTGTTCGGGTTACCCTTTGCGCTGGTGGGGGTGGTCCTGTTCTTTATGGAAAAGTTTGGGTTTTATGGAAACCTGCAAGAGGACGGCGAAAGCCGGATTCAGACGCCGATTTTTGACTTGATGTTGATGTTTGGGACATTTCTCTTGCCGCTCGGCGCGACGCCCGAATTTATCAAAGTGGTGCTTCCCATATTCGGCTTGCCGGGGGACCCGACCAACTATCAAGATGTAATCGCGCTCTCGGCAAGCGGCGCTTCGTTGGTCTTTTTTATTGTCCTTTCGACGGTGTTGGGTCTGTTGTGGAACTGGCGCAAATGGTTGATCTGCGCGGCATTGTTTTATCCGATCATGGTCCTGTTTTTTACCACGGTCTTTACCAACCCTGCAGGCATTGGTTCGGGGTTTGTGGGGTCGCTCGGATATTGGATCACACAGCAAGAGGTGCAACGCGGCGGACAACCGCAGTATTATTACCTGTTCGTCACAATGCCGCTGTATGAATACTTGCCCTACTTGTTCGGTCTGGGTGGGATCTTTTACATCCTGCTGCGCCGGTCGTGGAAACGCGCGGCAGTCTTTGGCGCGGTTCTGGTTGCGCTCCTGGCGCTCGAGTTTTTCATCTGGTTTACGCCCGGTGTGATTGCGAGTTTCATCCAAAATGTCCCCTTTTTTACCGGCAAGGACAATTTGCAGGCGTACAACACAACCCTTTGGTTCCTGGCTTTGTTGGTCCCGCTCTTTTTTGCGCTGGCATATGATCCCGAGAACGAGGCGTCGCGCTATCCGACGCTGCTTGGCGTATGGGCGCTCGGGGTGATGGTGCTCTTTTCATGGGCAGGCGAAAAGATGCCGTGGCTCACCATGCACTTGACAATCCCGCTCGCGTTCGTCACCGGCTATATGATGAACGACGTTTTGAATGCAGACTGGCGCGATCTGGCGAAACGGGGCGGTCTGTTGATGGCAGTCGTTTTCACGCTCGGACTTTTGGTGCTCGCGTTCCAGTATTTTTTTGGACCCGCGCCGCTTTCAGGCACGCCGCTCGACGAGCAGGTGCGACAGGTGAGCGTGATCGTTTCGATTTTGATTGTGGGCGCATGTGCGGGCGGGGTGGTTTATCTGGCGCTCTCGCTGGGATGGAAAGACGCGTTGCGCGTGCTGGCGGTGACGGTGTTTGTGATCCTGGCGCTGTTTACCGTGCGAACGATGGCGAGCGCGGCATATTACAACAAAGATATGGCAACCGAGACCATCGTATATGCTCAAGGTTCGCCTGATGTGCCTGCCACAATGCGCGAAATCGAGGAATTGTCGCGGCGGCTCTGTTCGCAGACAGACACGGACCCGAAAGTAGAGCTGCACTGCGAGAACGGCACCATCAAGGTCGCATACGATGATGATTCCTCTTGGCCCTTTGTGTGGTACTTGCGCGATTACAAGAATGCCCAGTTCTATGGCAAGTCACCGGGAGGTCCATTCGACGCCGAAGTGGTAATTGTGGGTGACGCAAACGAAGGCGCGGTCAAGCCATTTCTCGGCAACCGTTATTTCAAACGGCAGCTGCGTCTGGTGTGGTGGCCCGATGAAAGCTACAAAGAGTTGAATTGGACCAAGTTGTTTGGCGGCATTGATGAAAATGGGAACGAGATTGCCGGCGCGCTCCAACCCGAGAATCTCAAAAAAATCGTGCGGGACATCTGGTTCTTTCGCAAATACGACCACAGTCTGAACAGCTGGCCCTATGTGCATCGCTTTTCGCTCTATTTGCGCAAAGACATCGCCGGACAGTTGTGGCAGTATGCGGGTGTCGCGCCCGCCGCTCTGTCCGAGGCGCCCGATCCATATCTCGACAAATTCATCACGAACCTGCAAGCCAAAGCAGTCGTGACCGGCGCAAATGGTGATTGGAACGGACCCAAGAACATGGCAACGGGTCCCGATGGCTCGCTCTATGTGCTTGACACCAATAATCATCGCGTTCAAATGTTTGACGCGGCGCGCAACTTTATCAAAGAATGGGGCGCGATGGGAGCAGCCCCCGGTCAATTTAACGAGCCGTGGGGCATCGCCGTGGGGACGGATGGCACGGTCTATGTAGCGGATACGTGGAATCACCGCATCCAGAAATTCGACAAGGATGGAAACTTTATCACCCAATGGGGCAACTTTGGTGATGTCGGCACGGCGTGGCAGGATAACCTGCTGCAGTTGTATGGACCCCGCGCGGTTGTGGTGGATGCCACGGGCAATCTGTGGGTTACGGATACGGGGAACGAACGTGTCATCGAATTCAGTCCGGATGGGGAACCATTGGATGTGTTTGGAGGCGTCGGCGGCGAACCGGGTCAGTTTATCGAACCCGTCGGCATCGCGATTGACGCGGACGGCAACTTTTATGTTGCCGACACTTGGAACAATCGCATCCAGGTGTTTGACCCGGATTTCGCGCCGATTCGCCAGATCGCCGTCGAAGCGTGGGATTCGCAGTCGGTCGTCAACAAGCCCTATCTCGCGGTGGACGCCGAACACAACATCTACTTTACCGACCCCGAGGGATACCGCGTAATCAAGCTTGCCAATGATGGACAGGTGCGCGCGGTGTGGGGTCTGCCCGGCGGAGATTTGTCGGGAATGCAGCTGCCGACGGGTATTTCGATCAATGCGGAGGGCGAAATATTTGTTGCGGATTCGGGGAACAATCGAGTGTTGATTTTCGGTCCGGTCAAGCAATAATCTAGCAGGTTGTCGGAGTGAAATCAAATAATAACCATTTTTGAGATCCAACGACGCGCGTTCATAGTTATAAGTGAGGTCTCTCCGACAACCTGCTAATGCAACAGAATCAAGACCCGTTTTCGGAGAAGGCAGAGCCGGTCCGGAAACGGGTTTCTTGTTTACGGCGTAACCGCGACGAACGAGGTGGCGATTTGGCGCGCCAGCGGCATGAACGTGTCGGCGTCGCCCGCGTCTCCCGTTACGCTCACCAAATACGCATCGCCCGATTCAAGCCGAAACAAGAATTGCACGCCGCGCAGGGTGATCAAGTTGCCTGCGCCGTCCACCAACGGCATATCATAGACGATGGACGACGCCTCAATTCCATTCACGCGGAGGGACGATTGCAGCTCCAGCACCTTGCTGCCCCGGACTATGTTGGGAAACGCATCCGCATAGGATTGCGAAAACGTTTGCAGGTCGTTGGTCTCTTCCAGCGCCAAATGTGTGATAGACACATTTTGGACTACCGACGCGCTGTTTTTCTCTGCGCCGTAAAATAGAAACGAGTCGTATTGCTCTGATTCCAAAAGGGCGCGCAATTGTTCCGCAAGAGGCGGATTGCTCTCCTGCGCGGCGGCGATGGTGTTTTTGAGAGCGTCTCTGGACAATTTCACCTCCTGCCAGGTGTTGGGGAGCGCGATCTGGTAGGCGGTGCGACTATAGGGCGTCCATCCCGGCGGGAGCGTGGGAACGATGACAGGGCGACGGGTGGGGACGACAGTCTCGGCGGGGCGTGTAGGTGTCGCGGGTTCACCGCCGCAGGCAGCTAAAAAGATGAGAATGATTGCTGCGGCAACGAGCGGACCCAGGATTCGGTTTTGCATCAAAGCGGATTGTAACGCACATGCAGAGATTGCTCTAGGGCTGGCACAAAGTCAGCAGAGCGACCGAGTTAGCAAGGCGGTGGCTTGATTCAGATGCGCTTCGAAATGCCGCCGCGCGAGGGGAATATTCTGGTAGCCCAGCCAGCCTAACAAACTCAAGA
>JADZCJ010000068.1 GCA_020851635.1 Anaerolineae bacterium | reverse complement strand
GCGTCGGGTGGGGCGAGAGTTTTATCGGCGTCTATCGCCGCGAATTCCGCGATGGGCACGATGTCCTGGGCGAGGTCCCCGAACACCCGATTGACTCGTCGGTCGGCGTGATTCGGCTCGACGACCTTGACGGCAACCCCATCGCCACCCTGTTTCGCTATTCCGCCCACCCGGTCACGGTCGGACCGCGTTCGATGGTCGCCTCGGCGGACTATCCGGGACCGGCGCGCGAGGTGATTGAAAAGAATCTGGGCGGGCTGGCGCTCTTTTTGCAGGGGTGTGGGGGCAACATCAACCCGCGCGTGGGGATCGGTTACGAGATTGACTGTCGCGACACAAAAAAGCGGATAGGGATGGAATTGGGTGGTGAGGCGCTCAAGGTGGCGGCAAAGATTCGGACCAACACCAAAGCGGGGGCGCGGCGACCACTTGGGACGGTGCCAAACATCTTGTTTACGCCGTGGGAGCCGGTCAAAGGTGATGACACCTGCACCTATTTGGGCGCCGTCGAAGAGATTGTGACGCTCGAATTTGGTGAACTGCCGTCATTGACAGAAGCGGACAAGATTCATAATGATTGGGAGCAAGCGCTGGCGGACCGACAAGCGCGCGACGCGCAAGAGTGGGAAATTCGCGTTGCGACCAAGTTCGAATTGTGGTCGCGCAATCTGGTTCAAGCGGTCAAGCACGGGCACCCCACCTTTGATCTGGATGTCCAAGTCCTTCGTATCAATGATCTGGTCATTGCGGGCATGAACGTCGAGACATTTTTCGAAACGGGATTGACCATCAAGGAAAAATCACCGTTCAAGGATACATTCGTGCTGGGATACACCAATGGTTCGACCTCGTATCTGCCGCGCGCCGAGGATTATCCCCCGGGGGGGTGGAAACTCGACGGCCGCTATGCCGTCCCCGATCTGATTTTTCAGGCATATGTTTTACCTGTGGCATTTCGTCCCGATTCGGCGCAGCGCGCGGTGGAGGGGACCTTGAACCTCATCCGAACGCTGGAGAAATAGAGAGCAAAGGTTCCATTTTGGAGCAAAAATATGCCAACACCTCTCCAAACCAAAGTGCGAGCCGCGGGACCGCGCGGCGCTGATCTGTTTGGGTCGCTCCATTTGGAAGAGGGCATTCTGTCGCACCAGACCGCCCAGCACATCCGCGATCTGGTGAAATCCGGCGACCTGCGCGTCGGCGACCGATTGCCGCCCGAGCGCGAATTGGGGGAACGGCTGGGGGTGAGCCGCACGGTCGTGCGCGAGGCGATTCAGATCTTGCGCGCCGAAGGGTTGGTGCGGATTCGGATGGGTGTGGGCACCTTTGTGACCCAGTCAGCGCCCAATATCCTCGAAGGTCCGATGAGCTATCTGCAGCACTCGGAAGCCAAAAAAATTCAGGATTTGCTCGAGGCGCGCAATGTGATCGAACCCGCGATCGCGGCGCTGGCTGCAGAAAATGCGAGACCCGAACACATTGCCCGCATGGAACAAGCGATTCTGGACATGGATGGCTTGTTCGCCGACGGTTACAAATATATCGAACACGATAATCGCTTTCATATTGCGCTGGCTGAGGCTTCAAACAACAGCGTCTACTTGCTTTTGCTCAACTCGATTGTGGATTTACTTCAGGAAAGCCGTCTGCTCGCCGTTTCGACCCAGGGCGCGCCAAAACGCGCAAATGCCTATCACCGCCGTATTCTGGAGGCGGTGCGCGCCGGGGAACCCAAAAAAGCATATGCGGCGATGGTGGGACACATGGACCAGATTGCGCAGGATGTGCGAACGGCAATGTCATGACCGGTCAGGGCGGCGACTTGTCCTCGCCCTACGCGCTTGTAAACACGCGGCTTGCGCCAACAGCTGAAAATTGGAACGAGACAGCTCCGGATCAATGACGCTCTGCGGTCCCGGACGGAATGTAAACTCATGGAAAAAACGATCACCCGGCGCGAAACCAAACAAACACCCGACATTTATAATCGCCTGTTGACGACGATGCGCGGCGGCAAACCGGACCGCTGGCCCTTTTGCGCGCGCACCGAACTGTGGTATTCGGCGCGCAGTCGCGCGGGCACTCTGCCTGCCAAATACATGGAACCCTCCGCCGACCGGGAACCGTCCGTCATTTCGATTTTCACCGTGCCGATTCGGAAGGACTTTGTCGGCGCGCGTTTGACCGACATTCATCGCGACCTCGGCATGGGACAACAGCTGCAAGGTATCGCCCACAGCCGCCGTCTGCGCGGGGTCGAAGTGAAATTGTCGCTCGACGACAAGGTCTTTTTTCACGCCAAGGACCCGATTGTTGATTATTTTCCGCGCCTCTTTGATTTGCTCTTGCTCGAGCAGCCGGGTGACACGACCGCCGAGTTTATTACGCCCAAAGGCACGCTCATTGCGCGCAGCACGCTGGTCGAGGACATGATTGCGAACGGGACGATTCCCGTCATGACCGAGCATCCCGTCAAGGGTGACGATGATTTTCCCGCGCTGGAATATATCTATACGCACGCGGAATTTGTGCCCAAATACGACTGGGTCTATGACAACCAAAAACGGATGGGGCACGATGGGTTTGTCGCCGCCATGATAGACCGCATTCCGTGGCAGAAAATGGCGCTCGATCTCATCGGCGAAGTGCCGACGTTCTATGCGTTGTATGAAAACCCCGGGTTGATCGAAAAGGTGATGGCGTTGATGGACGAGGTGACGCTGAACGACATCAAGAATCTCGAGGGGTTTGACTGGCCCTATATCCAGTTTGACGACAATCTTGACGGGATGATCACAAATCCCAAATTGTTTCCCGATTACTGCATCCCTTATTATCAAAAATATATTGACATGTTCCACGCACAGGGCAAAAAGGTGGGGAGCCACACGGACGGAAACCTCAAGCGCCTCGTGCCGCTGCTCCCCGAAACGGGTCTCGACGTATTCGAGTCGTTTACGCCGTTTCCCCTCACCGAATTGACGTTCCAGGAGGCGTTCGAGGCATGGAAGGGCAAGGGTCCGCTCATCTGGGGCGGGATTCCTTCCAGCATCCTACAGCCCGATACGAGCCAGGAAGATTTTGAAAAATATATCGCAAATATGCTCGAGGTGGTCGGAAGTTCGCCCCATCTCTTTGGCGTCGCCGACCTGGTGACGAGCGACAATATTATCGAACGCGTGCGCTATATCGCGGAACAGATTGAAGCGCACGAGATTGATTAGCCGAAACGAATTTCAACAATCGAACGACTGCTGCCTGCCGCGCAGGATTATCCGGAGGACGCTGTGAGCGAGCCGATGCATTTTTCCGAATTTGATTATTATTCCCGCGACAACCTGAAACACATGGTGCTCGATTTTGTGCAGATGCACGATTTCATGCAGCAGCCGTTGGTCTATGATCGGGGTGAAGGGATTTATGTCTGGGATGCCAAAGGCGACAAGTATCTGGACGGCATTTCCGGGGTCTGGGTCATGTCGCTGGGGCACAGCAACGAGCGCATCAAACAAGCAATGCGGGAACAATTGGACCGCCTTGTTTTTGCATCGCCGATTCTTTCGACCAATACCCGCGCGATGGAATTGGTGGAAATGATCGGCAAGCGTATGCCTCAAGGTCTGACCACGGTCAAACTTTTGAGCGGCGGTTCCGAAGCGACCGAGACGGCGATCAAGCTTGCGCGCCAGTATTATCAGAATATCGGCAAACCGCACAAGAAAAAGATCATCTCGCGCTATAACAATTTTCACGGCGTGACGTTGGGCGCATTGACCGCGACGGGGATGGCGAACCGCAAAGCGCCGTTCGAGCCGTTGACGGGCGGCTTTTTGCACATTCCGCCTCCCGGCGAGCTGCGCTCGCCTTATCCTGTGGCGCCCGCTGACCGCGACAAACTCGCCGCGCAAATGCTCGAAACCGTGATCCAGTATGAAGGGGCAGACAATATCGCGGCATTTATTGCCGAACCGATTCAGCTTTCGACGGGCAACGTTGTGCCGTCCGATGATTACTGGCCCCTCATCCGTCAAATTTGCGACCGTTATGATGTGATGTTGATCCTCGATGAAATCGCAACGGGCGTCGGGCGCACGGGCAAGATGTGGGCAGCCGATCATTGGGGCATTGCGCCGGACATTATGTGCGCGGGCAAGGGGTTGTCTGCGGGCTATTCGCCCCTTTCGGCGGTTGGCTTTAGCGACAAGGTCGCCGATGCCTTTATTTCTCAAGACCGCGAAAAAGCGTTCGCCGATGGGCACACCTACGGGGGCAACCCCCTGACGTGCGCGGCAGGCATTGCGGCGCTGCAAGAACTGGACGAACGGAACCTCATCCCGCAGGTTGCCGAGATGGGCGAATATCTGATGACAAAACTGCAAGACCTGCGCGAATTGGGGGTGATTGGCGACATCCGCGGCAAGGGTTTGATGATAGGGGTTGAATTTGTCAAGGACCCGGAAACGCTCGAATCGTTCCCGAAAGAAACCGAGTTTGGGCTGCGCGTCGGCAGGAATACGATCCACCAAAAGAAGATGCTCATCCGTTCCGCGCCGAATTGGGTCGCCGTCGCGCCTCCGTTCATTACGACGTGTGCGGAAATTGACGACATGGTGGGGCGTCTGGGCGAGGCGATCTTTGAAGAGTTGGGCAAACTGAAACAGTAACCCGAATGAACCCCGATAAATCAACGCTGCTGGAAATGTACCGACGGATGGTCCGCATTCGCGAATTTGAACTCGCGTCAATGGACTTGTTCAAGCGCGGACAGGTCAAAGGCGCGGTGCATCCTTATATCGGACAGGAAGCGTCCGGCGTGGGCGTGTGCATGGCGCTGCGGCGCGATGACTTGATCGCGGGCACGCACCGCAGTCACGGGCACAACATCGCCAAGGGCGCGGACACGGCAAGGATGATGGCGGAAATTCTCGGCAAGGTCACGGGCTATTGCAAGGGACGCGGCGGCTCGATGCACATTGCCGCATTCGACACGGGCAGTCTTGGCGCGTTGGCTGTCGTCGGTTCGGGGATTCCGCTCGCCGTGGGCGCGGCGCTGGCATTTCAAATGCGCGGCGAGGACCGCGTCGCTGTGCCCTTTACCGGCGAAGCGGGCAGCAACACCGGAAACTGGCACGAAGGGTTGAATATGGCGGCGGTCTGGAACCTGCCCGTCGTGTTTGTGCTCGAAAACAATCATTATGGCGTTTCAACCAACATCAAAGACGCTGTCAAAGTGGATGACCTCTCGGTGCGCGCGCAAGCGTATGGGATTCCGGGCGAACGTGTGGACGGTTTCGATGTGCTGGACGTTTACGACGCGGCAACCCGCGCGGTGGAACGCGCAAGGCGCGGCGAGGGACCGACGCTGCTGGTGACTGAAGCATACCGCTTTGAAGGACACTATGCGGGCGAACCCGAAGTGTATCGCAATCGCCAAGAAGTGGACCAATATCGTCAATTCGACCCCATCCCGCGTTTCCGCGAGTATCTGCTCAAGGAAAACAAGGCGACCGACGCCGAACTGGACGCGATTGACACGGAAATCAAACAGGAAATTGCGCGCGCGATCGAGTTTGCGCGCTCCAGCCCCGAACCCGAGCCCGCAACGGCGATGGATTATGTGTATGCATAGGATGATGTATGGCAGCCACTGAACGAGATGCGGTGTCATTGGGCGGCGCAGCGCCCGTCATGTCGCCGGACTTGATTATGCAGGTCGCGCCCGGCACGCCCGCACGCGAAATGTCGTATCAGGAAGCGATACGAGAAGCGCTGCGCGAAGAGATGACGCGCGACGCGAGCGTGTTTGTGATGGGCGAGGATGTGGGCAAACACGGCGGCGCGTTCGGGGTCACGCGCACATTGTTTGACCAATTTGGCGGCGCGCGCGTCCGCAACACGCCGATCAGCGAAAATACGATTGTCGGCGCGGCGACGGGCGCAGCGTTGGTCGGGATGCGTCCCGTCATCGAAATCATGTTTGTTGATTTTTCAGGTCTGGCGATGGACCAGATTTGCACCCAGGCGGCAAAATTGCGCTTTATGACAGGCGGGCAGTGTCAGGTGCCGTGGGTCTTGCGGATGCCGCAAGGCGGCGGGGCGGGCAAAAGCACGGCGGCGCAGCACTCGCAGAGTCTGGAAACCTGGTTCGCGCATATTCCCGGGCTCAAGGTTGTTTTGCCCTCTACACCGTATGATGCCAAAGGATTGTTAAAAGCCGCGATTCGCGACAACAACCCGGTCATTTTTCTCGAACACAAATTCCTCTATTCGTTTCGCGGGCTAGTGCCCGATCAAGATTATGTGCTGCCCATCGGCAAGTGCGATGTGAAACGCGTGGGCACGGATGTTACCATCGTGGCTTCGGGCTATATGGTCTGGCACGCGATGCTGGCGGCGCAAATGCTAGAGCGCGAGGGCGTCAGCGTCGAGGTGATTGACGTTCGCGCCATCAGTCCGTTGGACCGCGAAACGATTGGCGCGTCCGCGCGCAAGACAGGTCGCGTGGTGCTGGTTGCCGAGGCGGTGCGCGATTACGGACCAACCGGCGAATGGGCGATGGCGGTCACGGAGCAGGCGTTTGATTATCTGCGCGCGCCGGTGGTGCGCGTGACGGGACGCAATTCCCCCGTGCCATTTGCCAACAGTATCGAAGACGGGGTATGGCCCCGCACGGATGATGTGCTGCAAGCGGTTCGTCAAGTGATGGCGTATTAAGCCAGCCGGGATGATAGAGTCAAGAACTCAATCCGGGTGGACGGAATGAAAGCGCGAATTTTCGCGAATCTTAAAATTTAGATTAGCCCGGATTCGTGCAGCTTTGCGTTTCCGGGCGCGCGGCAAGAATGTTCTTTGCATTGTGCTGCGAATTCTCATGATCAAGATTTCGGCGATGGTCGGCGCGCCCGACCTCACACAGGATACGCTGGCGGTCTATCGCGGCGATCTTGCGACAGCATTTCGCAAACTCGCCGCGCTGGGGTATGACGGCGTCGAGTTGATGACCAAAGACCCGTCACAGCTCGACGGCGAGATCCTGAAAACGCTCCTCGCCGAAAACAATCTGCAATTGGTCGGCTTTTGCACCGGACACGTTTTTGGCGAAGACGGACTCGGGCTGGTGGGTCCCGACCCGGTCGTCGAAAAGAACGCGCTGGCGCGACTCAAAGCGTTCGTTGATTTTTCGGCAGCGCATTTCGAACGCGGCACGCTGATCAACATCGGGCGCTCGCGCGGTCCGGGGTTGGCAGGGGATGCCGAAACCACGCTGGCGCGGATGGAAACATCTTTTCGCGAGCTGGCAGACTATGCCGCGCCGCACGGGATCGAATGGGTCCTCGAACCGATCAACACGCATCAAGCGCCGTATATTCATACGACGCAAGAGGGGATTGCGATGGTGCGCCGCGTAAAGCGCCCCAATTTCAATTTGATGCTCGATGTGTATCACATGAACATCGAGGACGTGAATATTTACGACAGTTTCCGCGAGGCAAAAGCGGTCACGAAATTTGTTCATTTTGCCGACAACAACCGTCGGTCGCCCGGCAGCGCCCATCTCGAGTTTGACAGGATTGCTGCGGTCCTGAACGAAAATGACTATGACGGATTCGTCTCATTAGAGATTTTGCCGCTGCCCGATTCCGATACGGCGGCGCGCGCCTCGATCGAGTATTTGCGAAGGTTTATTCCCAAGCAGCCGGGTTAGCTTGTCCTTGCTCACAGCAGCAAACGCAAATCTGCGCGAATCTGCGCAAACAAAAAGAAAATTTGCGGATATTCGCGTAAATTCGCGTTTCAATCCCGTTCATAGAGCCGGGTGCGAAACGGAATACATTAGCGCAGGAGAGAGAATGGCAGCCGAAGTCTTTATGCCAAAAATGTCCGACCATATGGAGACGGGTGAAATCGTCGAATGGTTGGTCCAAGAGGGAAGCAGCGTACAAAAAGGACAGCCGATCCTTGCCATCATGACGGACAAGGCGACGGTAGAGTTGGAAGCGCCGACCGCAGGCGTTTTGAAAGGGATTCGCGCGGGGGTCGCGCCCGGCATGCTCGTCCCGGTCGGCGAGACGGTTGCATTTATCGCCGCCGCGCAAGAGAACGTGCCAACTCTCCCGCCGTTGGGTGGAGCAAAACAGGAAATCACTCCCCCCCCCGCAGCGGAAAGCGTCCCCGTTACAGCAGCTCGCGCGCCCGCGCAGACGGTCAGCACCGCGCCCGGCGAAATACGCGCGACGCCGGTCGTCCGCAAGCTGGCACGCGATCTGGGGATTGACCTCGCCGTTGTTGCGGGGACAGGACCCGAAGGGCGGATCAGCGAACAAGATGTGCGAAATTATGCGGACGCTGCCCAAAAACCGGATCAGGAAGCTGCGGCGCCTTTGGTTTCGCCCATCGCGCGACGCATTGCCGAGGAACGGGGGATTGATCTGTCCCGAGTCACGGGGACGGGTCCGCGCGGGCAAATCACCAAAGAAGATGTAATCCAATTCGTGCCCGCGCCGCCCGCGCCGACACCTGATGCAGCCGCCGCGCCCACCGGCTCTAGCTCTGACGTTTGGTTGGACCTCAATCCGATACAGCGGTTAACGGGACAGCGAATGTTGGAAAGCGTGCAGACCGCGCCGCATTTTGCGTTATCGGCGGACGTGGACATGACGAATGCGCTAGAGCTGCGCGAAACGTGGATGTCCGCCGTTACAGAGGAAACGGGCGAGCGGCTTTCGGTCACAGGCATTCTGGTCAAGATTGTCGCCGCGACTCTGAAAAGTTTCCCGCGGGCGAACGCCTCGTTTCTCGATGGGCGGATCAAACTCTATTCGGAAATCAACATTGGCGTTGCGATGGGGACGGAGCAGGGATTGGTCGTGCCTGTGATTCGCGATGCCAACAACAAATCGCTCGCCCAGATCACGCGCGAGCTCAAGACGCTGCAGGGGAAAGCGGCGTCTATGCGGTTCAGTCCCGATGACCTGAACGGCGGCACTTTAACCATTTCGAATCTGGGGATGTATGGGGTTGATCGCTTTAGCGCAATTATCAATCCGACCCAGAGCGCGATTCTCGCGGTGGGGCGCATTATCAAAACGCCCGTGGGCATGCCCGACGATTCGATCGCGCTGCGCCCGTTGATGAATTGTACGCTGTCGCTAGACCATCGCAGTATGGACGGGGTGCAGGGAGCTCGATTTCTTGCGCTGTTAAAAGAACGGCTGACGCATCCTTATTTGTTGATCAATTGACTGATGTTACGCGGGTCATTTTTGACAGCGCAAGGCGATTGATCGAATATAAAAATCTCAGGTCCTCAGAGGCGTTATGAACAACGAGATTCCAATTGACGTTGCATTGTCCATGTACGGCACGATGGTCCGCATCCGCAGATTTGAACAAGCGGTCTCGGAACTGTATGCGCGCGGAAAAATTCCCGGCTTTTTGCACACTTATATCGGAGAAGAGGCGGTTGCCGCAGGGGTGTGCGCGAATTTGCGGCTGGAGGACAAGATCATTAGCACACATCGCGGGCACGGGCACCTGATCGCCAAGGGCGGACGACTGGATTTGATGATGGCGGAATTGTTTGGCAAAGCTACGGGTTATAACAAGGGCAAAGGCGGCTCGATGCACATTGCCGAACCCGATCTCGGCATGTTGGGCGCAAATGCGATTGTCGGCGCGGGCGCGGCGATCATCAATGGCGCGGCGTTTACGGCGCAGTATCTGGGCAACGACGGCGTTGCCGTGGCATTTTTTGGCGACGGCGCGACGAATACGGGGACCTTTCACGAAGCGATGAATTTCGCGGCGGTCTGGAACCTGCCCTCGATCTTTGTGTGTGAAAATAACGGGTATGCGGAATCCACCCCGCGCCGTCAGCATCAAAAAATTCAAGCTGTCGCACAGCGGGCGGTGGCATACGACATGCCCGGCGTCACCGTGGATGGCAACAATGTCGGCGCGGTGTATCTCGCGACGCGTTCAGCGGTGCAGCGCGCGCGCAGCGGCGGCGGACCTGCCTTTATCGAATGTCAGACGACGCGCTGGCGGGGACACCACGAAGCAGACCAGCAGCATTATCGCCCCAAAGAAGAAATGCTGACGATCGAGGACCGCGATGCGATCCGCGACTGGCGAAACGAATTGCTCGCCCGCGGCGTCTCTGCCGCGCAATTGGATGAGATTGAACAGACGGCGGCGCAAGAGCTGGAGAATGCGGTCGCGTTCGCCGAAGCATCGCCGCTGCCGGACCCCGCACAGGCATATACAGATATATTCACACCCGTTTCGGAGGCGCTCTAAAAATGGCTGAAATGACCTATCGCGAGGCAATCCGTCAGGCGCTGCGCGAAGAACTGGCGCATGACGAGAGGGTATATCTGTTGGGCGAGGACATTGCCGAATTTGGCGGCTCGTTCAAAGTGACGCTCGAACTGCTGGACGAGTTTGGACCGCGCCGCATTCGCAACACGCCAATTTCAGAAATGGCGATTTTGGGTTGCGCCGTAGGGTCAGCGTCCACCGGGTTGATTCCCGTCGCCGAAATCATGTATAGCGATTTTTTTGGGATGGCGATGGACCAGGTGGTGAATCAAGCAGCCAAGATGCGCTATATGTTTGGCGGCAAGCTGGAAATCCCGATGACCATTCGCGCGCCCATGGGCGGGCGACGCTCGGCGGCGGCGCAGCACAGTCAGTGTCTCGAAGCGTGGTTCATGCACATTCCGGGCATCAAGATCGCCATGCCGTCGAACCCATCCGATGCCAAGGGCTTGCTGAAAACCGCCATCCGCGACCCCAATCCCACCATCGTCTTTGAGAACAAGATGCTCTATAACGTCAAAGGCGAGGTGCCTGACGAACCGTATTTTGTTCCGTTCGGCAAGGCGAACATAGTGCGTTCCGGCAACGATGTTACGGTTGTGGCGCTATCGGACATGGTGGATTATGCGCTCAAAGCGGCAAAACAATTAGAGCAGGAAGGGGTTTCGGTCGAAATCATTGACCCGCGCACGCTCGTGCCTCTGGATATGGATGCCATCGTCACCTCGGTCAAAAAGACGGGGCGGCTGGTGGTCGCGCACGAGGCAAACCGCACCGGCGGGGTGGGCGGCGAAATCGCGGCACAGGCGGGTCATCGCGCGTTTGATTATCTCAAAGCGCCAATCGAACGGGTTGGCGCTGCGGATGCGCCAATTCCATTTGCGCCAAATCTAGAGCGCGAGATTCTGCCCGATGACCGCCATGTATATCAAGCGGTCTTGCGGGTGATGGATTATGGCGGATAACAATCCAACGCTCGTGCTCGTTCACACCGTGCCGATGCTGGTGAACACATTTGCGCTGCTCGGACAAGAAATCATGCCGGGCGTGCAGCTCAGGCATGTGCTGGACGAGCCGCTGCTCCAGCGGATTCGCGAACGCGGAGAGTTATCGCCGCAAGATGCCGCGCGACTGCAATCGCATATAGACCTGGCGCAAGAGATTCATGCGGGCGCGGTGCTCGTCACCTGTTCGACCGTCTCGCCGTGCGTGGATGCGCTGCCGTCAAAAAATTCGATCCCCGTCATCAAGATTGACGAGGCGATGCTCGCGCAGGCGGTGGCGGCGGGAACGCGCATTGGCGTCATCGCAACCGTGACCACCACGCTCAAACCGACCGAGGACGCGCTGCATGCGCAAGCGGCGCGCGACCGCAAAAAGATCGAAACAACAATGGTATTTGTGCCCGACGCTTTTGCGGCGCTCGCGCGGGGCGTCCGCGCGACACATGACCGGCTCGTCAAGCAGGCGATTCTCGAACTCGCAAACAAGGTGGATGTAATCGTGCTGGCGCAGGCATCCATGGCGAATGTGCCGGATACGCTGGCTTTGGGTGAGTGTCCGGCGCCCGTGCTCACAAGCCCCCGGACTGCTCTGCTCAAGGCGCAGGATTTGCTGCAATGGCATTGAAATTCGCCCCGAATCTGACCCTGCTGTTCTCGGACAGCCCTTTTCTCGACCGTTTTGCGCGCGCTCGCGCAAGCGGGTTCAACCATGTCGAGTTTCAATTCCCGTACGAGCACGAGACAGCTGCGATTGCCCGCGCGCTGCAAGAGCATGACCTCAAGGTGGCGCTTTTTAATATGCCGCCGGGAAATTGGGGCGCGGGCGAACGCGGGCTTGCGTCGCTGCCCGACCGCATAGACGATTTTCGCCGGAGCGTGATGGTTGCGCTCGACACCGCCAAGACGTTGGGCGCGCGGCGTCTCAACTGTTTGGCGGGCAAGCGTGACGAGAATGTGCCGCTGCATGAGCAAGAACGGGTGCTGGTCGAAAATCTAGGGTATGCGGCGGGAGTTTTTGTCGAGCACGGCATCGCGCTCGGCATCGAGCATCTCAACCCGCACGACGCGCCCGGTTTTTTGCTGTCGGACCCGTCAACAGCGTTTCGAATTCAGGAACAGGTCGCGTCACCGAATCTGCTGGTGCAGTACGATGTGTATCACGCGCAGCGCGTCAGCGGAGAACTGGCAAACACGTTGGAAAAAAATCTCGCCCGCATCGGACACATTCAGATCGCGGACAATCCGGGACGGCACGAGCCGGGCACCGGCGAAATCAATTTTCGCTTTCTGTTGAATTTTTTGGATGGGCTGGGATATGCGGGGCATGTGGGGCTGGAATATCTCCCGAGCGGCAGGACAGAGGACTCGTTTGGTTGGATTCACGAGTGGGGTTATTCGACGGACTGATTTATTTTTTTGCGCTGTTTGTTCCTCATAGTTTGCGCGCCATCATCTTCTCCTCCTCCTCCTACCCCTCTCTCAACCCACGTGTTGTAGAGAGGGGTGCGGAGAGGGGATTTTTTTATTTTTCGAGTAAAATGCGGCACGCTGGACGTGTCGCCCCAAATCATGGGCATTGGTCCTGCGCATCCTACCTCACGAGTTATCCCATTGGACCTTTTATCGCGAATCTCCTTTATCAACCTTCTCAAGCAAGAGTTCGAGGGTTATAACGCAGGCACATTTCAAAAAGATTTGCTGGCAGGCATCACAGTCGGCGCCGTGGCGCTGCCGCTCGCTCTGGCATTTGGCATTGCTTCGGGCGCAACGGCAGCGGCGGGACTGATTACTGCCATTCTCGCAGGCATCATCATCGGCGGTTTGTCGGGCGCGCCTTATCAGATTTCAGGACCCACCGGCGCAATGAGCGCGGTCTTGATTGTGATTGGCGCAAAATATGGTCTGGAAGGAATTTGGGTCGTCGGCGCGATTGCCGGCGTCATGATTTTGCTCGTCGGTCTTTTTCGACTCGGGCGGGTAGTCTCGTTTATCCCGCGCCCGGTCATTACGGGCTTTACCAGTGGGATTGCCATTATCATTTTTGTGGGGCAGCTGGATAATTTGTTGGGCGTGCAAACCCCCGCCGCCGAGAATGCGATCGCAAAATTGTGGAATATTTTGCAAGGTGGGTATACCGTCAATTGGCAAACGGTGATCACGGGCGCGGTGGTGATTGCGACCATGTTTCTGATGCCCAAAAGTGTCACGAAACGGGTGCCGGGGTCTTTGCTGGGCATCGCCATTGCCATGGCGCTTGCGCTTGTCTTTGGTTTTCAAGAGCCGGTGATTGGGGATATTCCGCGCACGCTGATTCTGGACGAACGTCTCTTGCCGATAACATTCTTTAGCCCCGAAACCACGGCGGCGCTGCCCAACTTGCTGATGCCGGCGCTGAGCATTGCGGCACTCGGGGGCATCGAGTCGCTGTTGTGCGGCGCGGTTTGCGGAAATGTGACGGGCAAAAAGATGGATGGCAATCAAGAGCTGATTGCTCAGGGCATCGGGAATTTTATCATTCCTTTTTTTGGCGGCGTTCCGGCAACAGCCGCGATTGCGCGGTCGAGCGTTGGGGTTGCCAGCGGTGGGCAGACCCGCATGACGAGTATTTTTCACGCCGTCTTTTTGATTGCCGCGGCGTTCTTGTTTGCGCCCATCATCGGACAGATTCCGTTGGCTGCGCTCTCGGGGGTGTTGATCGTCACCGCGATTCGGATGAATGAGTGGAGTGAAATCCGATGGATGTTTCGCCACCGTTTCAAAAGCGCGATCGCCGCCTTTTTGATTACAATGTTTGCGACCGCCTATCTGGATTTGACGCAAGCGGTCATTATTGGGGTGGTCCTGAGCGCGATGGTGTTTCTCAGTCAAATCAGTTCGATTGATATTTCGTTCCGCGATGTGGACCCGGAAATTCTTCAAGCGCGCGGCATCAAGTTGAATGGCGCGCACGAGCACATCCGTCTCGCCTATGTGACCGGGCCGATCTTTTTTGGCGCAGCGGCGACCTTGCGCAAGACAGCCGAGGACCTGGAGCGCGACCCTAAAGCGGTGGTGATTCTGTCCATGCGCGGGGTGCCGCTCCTGGATATGAGCGGGCTGGAATTTATCGAGGAATTGTACGAACGGCAGAAAAAGCACGGCGGCGAGCTGTTGTTGTGTGCGGTGCAGCCCGCCGTCAAACGAATCTTGGACCGGGCGCGCCTGACCGAGGAAATCGGGCAAGAGAATTTTTTCTGGAGCGCCGACCAGGCGATTCTGGCGGCGAGCGCGCGAGAGCTGTGAATCTTGTCCTGGCGCAACAACATGATGAAATTGCCGAGTCATGCGCTGGCGCGCGAGTTATAAAACTGGATACTCTATGCGATGAACTTTATCGCCGCAATCTCATGTTGTTGCACTACTGGCAGGTTGTCAGAGTGAAATCAAATTATAACTATTTTTGAGATACTGTTTTTCATCTCTGCCCCGCAAATAACGGTCCAAAATATGTTGTTGCTTGTGCCGTAATCTGTTTTTGCATGACCGGCATGGGCAGCATTTTTGCCACCCCATCGCGCAACATTTTGGCGGTAATGCCCAACGGCGCCAGCACCGTTTCGACCGCGCGCAAAAACCGTTCCTCATAGAACGTCACATCATAGCCGTCCTGCCCCTCGCCCATCAACGCCCACGGCGCCGCGCGGTCGCGGTCCGTCTCTGCCTCGTTGTTCATCACCACATAGCGAATCCGTTCTCCCGGATGCAATGTGATGCCGTGCGCGTCCAACTGGCGCGCCACCGCGGCATTCAACGAATTTACTTTATATTCGCCCGGCAGTTTCGAGATCGAGCACGCAATCGTCAGCAGGTGCAGGGGCACATGCCCCGCGCGCAAGCGGTCCAATTCACGCGTGACGATTTGCATCACTTGCGGCAAGAGCGCGGCGATTTCCGCGCGCGTCGAGCCATTTGCCAATGTTTCGATCAATTCACGCTGGACGTTGGCAATCCACGCGGGCGTATCGTGCCGTCGCGCAGCGATGCCCCGCACTTTGATGCCCCCGCGGCGCGCCGCGGCAAAATACGTATTCGGCACCGACCGGCGCGGGTCAACGCGTGACGCGAGAAAAGCGGTCCATTTGTAGCGGTCTTCGAGCGCAATCGGCAGCCCCGTCGCCGCTTGAATCTCTTGCGCCAACTGCGCCAATTCCTCATTTGTCGTCTGCGGCTTGGTCAGGAACAAACAGTCGGTGATGATGTGCA
Organism: Anaerolineae bacterium; assembly: GCA_020851635.1. Lineage (GTDB taxonomy): Bacteria > Chloroflexota > Anaerolineae > UBA4142 > SHND01 > SHND01. The sequence goes on along the minus strand of JADZCJ010000068.1, from coordinate 97,850 downwards.
GGACGCGGAACCCGCGCGCTTCTGCCTTTTCCTTGGCGCGCAAGATAAATTCGCGTGCATAGGCGCAGACCGCCGAGTGCGCCGTGACGAGTCCGAACTTGGCGGACGTGTGCGCGGCGAATCCAAAAATCGCCACGCCGCACCATTTGCTCGCCGCATCGCGCGCATGATAGATTTCCCACAATTCTTTTGACTCGGCTTCCTGCATCAGTTTTTTATAGCCGAACCTCCTTTTTACAATCAACTCGCTCGCCTGCGGCACAATCCCCCGACGCTTTTTGCAAATCCGCAGTTTGAGCTCTGGCACCCAGCTGTCGGGACAACAGCTGCAGTTGACGGTCTCCCCGCCAATGTTGTAAGCCGCTATGATGGCGGGAAACATGGCTTTGAAATCCAAAAGGTCCACTCCAAAATGCAACCCCGCAATCGGTTGATAGGTCAAGCCCCCGCGGTCGGTGCGAATCAGATCGGCGGGTGACTGAAAATCCTCTGCCTCTTCTTTGCGCCAAGGAATGAGACAGCCGGTTTGAAACGCGATGGCATTTTCGAGAGCGGACACCGCGCCGCCGATGGTGCTGCGCGCGCTGTGCTGAAACGCGCGGCGCGAAATCCGCGCCATCTCGACTGCGCCGTGCCACGCGTAATCGTCAAAAAGAATTGCCGCCCGGCGGTCCACATGGAGACGCCCAAAGAGCCAGTGCGATTCGGGTTGAAACATCATGCGCCCATAACTGAAACGCGATTGCGCCCGCCGCGAACGCACGCGCATGCGGCTGTCGCGATTGAGCGGTAAAGCGACTCCATGCTCGCGCGCCAGACTCGACAGATACGGCAGGATATACGAGTCCCCATAGTCGGACAGAATGACATCGGGGTCACAGCGCACAAGATGGGCGCGCAGGGATTGCAGCATCCAGCGCGGCGATGTCTCGGTCAGGACATATTCATGACCCTCGTAACCCACCACGAACGGCGCGCGATAGCCGTGCGCGGGATTTTGCGGGTTTTCTTTTTCCCCTTGCATTTCGAGCGTCATTGTTCGCAAGGGCGGCAGGGCATAATTCAGCCCCTCGAGCGAATCCCGGCTCTCGATTTCCAGAATCCGCCCAGCCCCGTCCACCTGCGCCTCGCACCGCGCAAAGGCAAACAAGTTTTTTTCAAAAAAATAAAACTGCGGGACCGTCAGGTCGGCGTGGTAATAGCGCAAGGCGGGAAAGGTCTCGCTCACGCGCCGCACCACGCACGCATAATCATTCGCGCGCCCAAGCTGCACCCGGAGGACCACAATCTCGCGGCGCTCGAACACCTCGTGCCGTTTGGCGCGTTCGAGTTTTACGGGGTAGGGTGATTTGGCAAGCCATTCGCAGACCGCGCGCAATTGACTGTCGCTGCCCGCCACAAAAAAATAGGGCGTGATTTCATCGTGAAAATGATGGGTCACGCCCTGCTCGTCCGTCAGCCACACGCTCACGCCATTGTCGGGCGCGGCATACACATCGAGCAGCCAACCGCTCACGCGCTGCCTATTCATATGCCGGCGCACATGGCGCTCCATTCGTTCGCCAGCCCCTCGGCAGAGCTGCCCTCGTATTGTTTTTCCAACTGTCGGATGCGGCGCATGATGCGGACGAGCGAGGTGAGGAGCATTTCATCCGCGAGCGCACTCGCGCTCCCCGGCACGAGCGCATTATCCGACTGTGTCAGGGCGAGCAAGGCGCGCAGGGCTTGCTGGTCCTGGCGGCGCAGCGCCCGCGCAAAGGTATACAATTCGTGTTTTTGCCCGGTCAGACGCTGACGCACTGCCGCCATAACCGTCAAGAGGGTGGGTTGGAACAGGGGCGCACTGTCCATCCCCGCCTCCGGCTCGGTGTAAAACTGCAGGATGCCCTGTTGTTCCAACGTTTCGGCGCGGCGCGCCAACCCGATGAGCATCGTCAACAAAATCATTTCAAACATATAGGGCGATGCCGCATGTGCGATGGCGGCGGCGCGGAAATGGGCAAACGCGCACAGTTCGGCAAACGCTTCGCGGTCTGTTTTGCGCGGCGCGCGGGCAAAGCGCTGCCAGTCGCGCTCGAATTTGTGGATCTGCAAGGTCGCGGTTAAAAGGGTGCGTCCCATAGAAACTATTTCGAAATAAAATGCGAGGACCGTCTTGCGCCCCGTTTGCCTGAATTCATCTCACCCTCCGAATGCAAACAATCAAGTTCGTTTCTAAAACAACTTTGCTTGCCGAGATGTGCCGGGCGATGCCAGCGCGGGCAGTTCGATCGAGTGCGGAATCGCGCGGGACACTTGAGCGAGCAGGTAGGGGCGCGTCGGTTTGGGCGGAGAGGTGAGGAGCACAAAGACGCGCAAAGTGCGCGCCAATTCGTCGAGCAGCTGCAAGGTGTCGGCGAGCAGGGTGCGCGCCATCTGCCATTGGATCTGTTCGTCATAGAACGGTTCGAGCAAACCGCTCACAATTGCAACCGAATACGCGTCGCGCGCGGCGAGCAGCCGCCGCGCGAGCTGCCGCACCTGATATGGGGTTTCGCCGCGCGCGACTTGGATTTTGTCGCCGTCTGCCCGGCGCGCGAGCTCGTACGCGTCCAGGTGATTGTCCGCGACAATGAGCGCGAGGGAATGTCCGTCGTTTACCAGTGTCACCATGATTTGAGTGAGCAGCCCATCAATTTGTTCATGTGACGCATGGATTGCAACGATGCCGGACGGTGGGTCGGCATACAGCGCGGGGGGAACAAGAAAATTTATCGGGCGCGTCGTCGCTGTAGTGAGATTTTCCATGCAAGCACTATAGCGCATTCGATCTCTTGTTTGCACCCATGTTTCAAGGGTTTTTGAAATCGAACTGTCGCGACGCGGTTTTTGGTTTCACCCCCCTCACTCAGGGGGGCTTGATCCGGTGGGGGGGGGATGGGGGCTCTAACGAAATATCGCGCACAAAGTTGACCAGTTCGGCGCGTGAGCGCACATGCAGCGCCGCATAGGTTTCTTTGAGATAGCCCTGAACGGTGGAAATTTGAATGTGCATGGCGTCGGCGACCTGACGGGTGGACAGCCCCGAGGCAATCAGGACCGCCGCTTGTTTTTGGCGCGGCGGCAGTTTGTCCCAGGCATTTTGCTGCGCCTGGGTGGGCGGCGCGAGCGCCGTGTGGACAAAGACGGACCCTGTCGCAAGATCGGAGGGTGAGGGGACGTTGCGAAAAGGGGAAGGGCGAGCAGAGTTACTGAACGCGTCGGGCGGATTCAAAGGGGGTCGCGGAAAGGATTTAACCGGCTTGGGGCGTGAGAAATGTCTTGTCGCCAAAACGATCAGAAAAAGAAAGATGCCAGATGCAAGCGGAATGAGTAAAATTAACGCTCCCGGTATATTTTCCATGGCATGATATACAGTGTCAAATCCATTCAGAACAGGTGTTCTGAATGGATTGTAGCAAAGCCGACGGGCGCGGTCAACGGGTTTGACCTTAAAAATATTGCCCGACACTGTATTTTCGGGGAGACGTTATCGTTTTGTAATGAGCGTGATGCCGGAAATGTAAAGCCGCCACGCGAACATTTATCAGTAAGGCGTATCACCTCCATCCACATTGATGGACTGACCGCGAATGATGTGCGCGTCGTCAGAGAGCAGGAATGCGACGACGCGTCCGACCTCTATCGGTTCGATGTGGCGGTCCATTTGTTTGGGCTTTATGTCCTTGACCATCTCGTGGGGGTCGCCGCCAAAGCGCGCGCTGTAAAATTCCGCCACGCCCAACAGCATCGGCGTATTGACACCGCCGGGGCACACGGCGTTCACGTTGATATTGTGCTGCGCCCATTCCGCCGAGAGCGCGCGCGTCAGATTGATCACCGCCGCTTTGCTGGCATTGTACGCCGCCATGTTGTTGTAGCCGACCTTGCCCGCATTCGAGGCGATGTTGACGATGGCGCCGCCCGTCCTGGCGGCGATCATTTGTTTTGCCGCGAGCTGACAGCAGAGAAACAACCCCGACACGTTCACTTGAAAATGCCAGTCCCAGGTGGGCATTGTCGTATCGAGCGCGGAATCCATTTTGACGATCCCGGCATTGTTGACCCAGCCGTCGAGGCGCCCAAAGGTCTCGAGAGCGCGCTCAATTGTGTTTTCGACGCTCTCTTGCTGGACAACATTCAACAAGACAGGCAGCGCGCGCTGACCGGTTTGCGAAATGAGCGCGGCGGTTTCCTGGACGCCCCCAAAATCAACATCGCCGACGACCACGGCAGCGCCTGTCTCGGCGCAGGCCTGCGCGATGCCGCGTCCCATTCCGCGCCCCGCGCCTGTCACGACAATCACTTTATCTTGTAACATTCTGTCCTCGTTTCAAAAAATCTGATGAGTCATCACGCCGCCGTCCACGAGCAGATTCGCGCCGGTGATCCAGCGCGCGGCGGGTGACGCAAAAAATAAGCATGCGTCCGCTACGTCTTCGGGGGCGCCCAGACGTTTCAAGGGCGCGCTGCGCTGCCAACGTTCTACCCCATCGGGCCACGCCTGCTCGATGCCCGGGCGGCTGATCAGTCCCGGCGCGACCGCGTTCACCCGGATATTGTGCGCCGCCAGCTCAAACGCCGAGGCGCGCGTCAGCATCAGCACCCCCCCCTTGGCGGCGACATAGTGACTGTGCATGGGCGCGGGATTTTCCGCTTCGATGCTGGTGATGTTGACGATGGCGCCGCCCGAGCCGCCGGACGCGCTGTTTTGGTTGACAATCTGTTTGGCAAATGCCTGCGTGCAAAGAAACGCGCTGCGCAAGTTGGCGTCTACAACTGCGTCCCACTCTTGGGGCTGCATCTCTAAAAGCCCGTGGAGCGGATAAATCCCCGCATTGTTGATCAAAACATCCACTTGTCCGAATGCGTCCACTGTTTCGGATACGAGCCGCGCGACATCCTGAGGTTGCACAATGTCCGCTTGAATGGCGACGGCGGTCCCGCCGCGTGTCTGAATCTCTGATACCACCTGCGCGGCGCCTTGCCGGCTCGCGTTATAGTGGACGACGACGCGCGCTCCCGCTTCCGCGAAACGACGCGCAATGCCCTGCCCCAGACCGCTGCCGCTGCCTGTGACAATGACTGTCTTGCCTGAAAAATCGAATAATGACCGGACGGGAGGAATTGAAATGTTCATGATCAGGTGGCCGGGACGAGCTGTTTGCGACGGATGGCGAGGACAAACAGCGCCGCGAGCGTAACGCGATAGGGAATTGTGCCGGTCTCTTGCGCCACCTGCGCCATGACTTTGGGGAACCAGTACATGTCGAGCGCGGTCGTGGTGCCGCCGCGAATCATTTCCGCCTGCGCCATCTGTGCGCCGAGCGGCGCATTTTTGGCGTTGACGAATTTCGCTTCAAAATGCCACGATTTTTCGAGCCAGGGTTCGAGCCGCATGTCTTTGGTGAGACCGCGAAAAATTACGGCGGGGGAATGGGTGTGCGCGTTGATCAGTCCGGGCATGACAAGCTGCCCGGTTGCATCAAGCACGGTTGCCGCTTGAAACTGCGATTGAATTTCGGACGCGAGACCGACCGCGACGATGTTTGGTCCCGTATGGCGAGCGCGCCGTCGCGCCAGAGCGACATCTTGTCGTCCATGGTCACAATCAAACCATGCGCGATTACAAGGTCCACGGGTTGTTTGGTCTCGGACATGAATTGCTCGGCAGCAAGAATTTGGCAAGGCAAGGGATTGTATGGGCGGAGGAACAGCGCCGATGACGGGCAACTCCGTGTCTTGGCGCGCAATCCCGTAGCAGATTGAGCTATTATACCGAATCTGACAGCGCCAAGCAAGGCATTGTGAAAAGGATCGCCGCCGTGGCTGACGGGCGCGGGAGGTGGTGTGTTATAATCGGCATTTGCAAGTTGTCAAATACTCGTTACCCATCCCGGTGACAAGCTTGACACGAGATACGCGCGTCGAGCGTAATTTTTTCTGCAATGCGTCGGAGCGCGCAAACGTCGCGCTTGCGCCCGGGCGAATTCTGCAAAATGATCAAAACCGCGCAGGTTCGAGTCATACGTCCGCGCCGCACCAATGTATTGGTGCGGCGACCGCGACTGGTTGCAACCCTGAATGGTGGACTGGACCTCCCCGTCACGTATATTTCGGCGGCGGCAGGTTTTGGCAAAACGACCCTCTTGCTCGAATGGCTCGAGAGTGTCTCGATGCCTGCCGCCTGGATTTCACTCGAAGAGAGCGATGATTCGCTACAGGTTTTCGCAACCTACCTTATCGCCGCCATCCGCACGATTTTTCCCGGCGCCCTCGAAATCGTCTCGGGCATGCTCAACTCGCCGCACGAGACGGAAATCTCTCACCTCGCTGCCGCGTTGAGCGACGGGTTTGCCGAACTCCCCGAACCGTTCATCCTTGTTCTGGACGACTATCATCTGATGCAATCGCCCGAGATTCAGACAATGATGAGTATGCTGCTCCGTCAGGTCCCTTCCTCGACGCATCTGGTCATTACAGCGCGCCATGACGTGCCGCTGCCTCTTGCCAAGCTGCGCGCGACCGGACAGCTTTTAGAGCTGCGCAGTCCGGACCTGCGTTTTACCTCCGCCGAAACACACGAACTCTTGAACCAAATGCTCGACCGCGACCTCTCGCCGGAACCGCTCGAAATGCTGCAAGAAGCCGTTGAAGGATGGGTTACGGGGATCCGCTTTGCCGCGCTCAAGCTGCGCGCGGGTCAAACCGAGACGGAATTGTTGAAATTGACAAAGGATCTGGGCAGCCGTCACCTGACGGATTATTTTCTGAGCGAGATTCTGCTCCAGCAAACTCCTGTCAAGCGCGAATTTCTGCTCAAGACTGCCTTGCTGGACCGTTTTAATGCGAGCGGGTGTGAATATCTGATGGCAGGTCATTCCGGCGAGAATTGGCGAGCAATTTTGGATGAGTTGGTGCAGGACGAGACCATGCTGGTTGTGCTCGACGAAAGCGAGGGCTGGTATCGCTATCACCATCTGTTTCGCGATTTTCTTCGGACCAGGGCGACGCTCGCTTTCGATGCGGGAACAATTGGTGTCCTGCATCTGCGGGCGAGTCAGTGGAATGCGGCGCAGGGTATGTACACCGCAGCGATACACCATGCTATCGCTGCCGGCGATTATGCGCGCGGGGCACAACTGGTGGGCGAAGCGGTGCGCCAGGCGCTGGATCAAGAGACCGCGCGCCCCTTGCTCGAAGCATGGCTCCGTCTCTTTCCGGCGCAAGAATGGGACAATCATCTTGGGTTGGTCATGGCGCAGATTTGGGTGGCGCATCTCCAGTTTCGCATCCCGGTAGGGCTTGAATTGCTCCCGCTGGCGGACCGACTGCTCGAGGAGACACAATCTCTGGACGCGGTTAGTCGCAAACACTATCTCGGCGAAATCGCCGAAACTCGGATGGCGATAGCGTTTTTTCAGAGTCAACCCGAACGCGTGATAGAAATGGCGCCCGACGCGCTCGAGAACCTGCCGCAAGAAAGCGCATATGCGCGCGGGAGTGTGATTGTCTACCACGCCAATAGTCTTCAGATGCTGGGACGAGCAAGCGACGGGACCAAGTTGCTTATGGACACTTTTGGCAACTATCCGGGTGACTCGGTCCAGTTCCGACTCCGGCTGATGATGGGGTTGGGATGGATCCACATGCACGAGCTGGATTATCATGCCCTTTTCGAGACTGCCACGCGGATGTTGGAACTTGCTCGTGACCGTTCTTATTTGACCCTCGTCTGGGCGAATTATTTTTTGGGAGAAGTAAATTACGAGTGGAACAATCTGGAAGCGGCGGCGCAGCATTTTGCCGTGGGCGCTGACCTGCGGATGAGTTCGAACATCAAGCCGAGTCACGAGAATTTCGTCTGGCTTGCGCTGACACAACAAGCGCAGGGGCTTGAATCGGCGGCAATCGAGACGCTGCATCAGGTCAGACGTTTCAGCGACGAGACCCATTCCCCGGACCTCGCACAGAGCACCGAGGCATATCGCGCGCGGTTGGCATTGCTGCAGGGTGATGTGCCGGCGGCGCTCCGTTGGGCAGAGACGGCGTCCTTGCCTCACCCACCGCACATGATGTGGGACATGGAACGGCATTTGACCCGCTTGCGGGTGCTGTTGGCGACGCACAAGCCGGAGCTGGTCAAAAAGGCGCTCACCGACGCAAACACACTCATCGAGCTCACGCGCGCTCAACACAACCCCAGACGACTGCTGCAGTTGTATGTGCTGCAAGCTCTGGCTCTGGACGAGCTGGGGCAGACCAGCCGCGCGTTGGATGCGCTCCAGACCGCCGTCGAGATCGGAGAAAAGGGTGACTCGAAGCGCACTTTTATAGAGTTGGGTCCTGCGATGACACGTCTGCTGTCCCTCCTTGTCACGCGGAAGGTTGCCATTGGCTATGTAAAAAGGATTCTGGCGTCCGTCCCGACCACTGCCCGGAGCGCCGTGCCGGAGAAAACCGCCAAAAAGGAAATTGGGCGTCTGATCGAACCGCTGACCTGGCGCGAGCTGCAGGTGCTGGAAGGTCTGGCAAATCACATGACGACCAAGGAAATAGCCAATTCGCTGGTGATTTCGCCGCTGACGGTCAAATCACATATTGGGCACATCTTTGCCAAGCTCGATGTCAACAGCCGTGCAGAGGCGGCACGGGTGGGGATCGCGTACGGGTTGCTGGAAGCGCCGCCCCAGGTCCAAATGAAAGCCGGACCCTTACGCACCCTTTCCTAGCCACAACTATAGTTTTTCCCCGCAGTCGCGACGGGAGGAGATGGCTTTTGTCATCTCTCGCCATACCGTTTTAGCGGTTCCTCCCCGAGATTGCCCCTACCGGGACAAGTCTCGCATCTCCTCCTCCTAATCTAGTCCACTTTGGACGATGGAATCCCATGCCATTTTGCTAGAATATTAACGTGCCTGAACGGGCATGTGCGCAAGTACAGGTTTCGGTTTTTGCCGGTGCGGCAGGAGGCGTAACCGCTGCCGGTGAGATGGAAAATCGGCAGCTGACCAGAGAGCCAACTAATGCACCCACATTCTCTGTTGATAAAGCCCGAGTCAATCTATTTGATTCGATTGATCGGGGAGCTCGATGCCCAATGGCTCGAATATTTCAAGGATATTTCGATTGCTGTCAGCACAGGGACCGGGCGCCCAGATGTTTCGACGATATCTCTGCACGGCGCGGACCAGGCACAACTGCTCGGGCTACTGAACATGCTTTACAGTTACCAGTACCCCATCCTTTCGATAGAGTCTGTCGGCATTCCGGTTGAAATGCCGGACGCCGCCTGATTCACCCGCCGGGGAGCTGCGACGGCGAATGGCGCCATCGCATTTTTCCATTCAATTTATCCCAGAGGCAGATCATGACCCCACAGAACGTTGCGACGCCGCGACATGCCACGATGGCAAAAATCCTCAAGAGCAACACCTACAATATCTTTATCCTGGTGCTGACCATCGTCTCTTTGACCATCATGGTGATTCAGATCCTGCTGGACCCCGAGACCGAAACCTGGAAACTGGTAAACGCCTATGACAATCTCATTTGTTTCATTTTTCTGGTTGACTTTGGCATGCACATGTTGACGACGCCGCGCACGCGGGATTACTTTATCGGCGAGCGCGGGTATCTGGACCTGCTCGGTTCGATACCGAATTTTGGGCTGGGCGTCTTTCGGTATGCGGGGCTGCTGCGCCTCTTTCGGCTGAGCCGCCTCTTTCGCCTGCGCCGGCTGCTAAATCCCCAAAATCGCGCGCTCTTGAAAAAAGAAATCCTCGAGAATCGCGGTTCCTATGCGCTGTTTATTACCTTGATGCTGGTCGGCGTCGTGTTGATGACTTCAAGCATCTTTGTTTTGTTGTTCGAAAGCCAGTCGCCTGACGCAAATATCACCGATGGCGGGGATGCGGTGTGGTGGGCATTTGTGACGATTACGACGGTGGGTTACGGCGACCGCTTTCCGGTGACAATGGGGGGGCGCATCGTTGGTATCTTTGTAATGTTTTCCGGTGTCGGCATCATCGGCGCACTCGCCAGTATTCTTGCCAGCATCCTGGTGCCCCAGCCAAAAGAGTCGGAACCGCAAGAAACGCCGCCCCAAGCGCCGGATGCGAGCGCGGTGGAGCAAGAACTCGCCTCGGTCAAACAAGAGTTGGTCGCGCTGCGCGAGTTGTTGGAAAAAAACCAGGGCGGCTGATGTCTGTCCTCAAACGCGACACGCTGGATGTGAGCGCGGCGGGAGCGCAGAATGTCTAAACCGGTCAAACAAGCTCGAGTACAGGAAATATCAGCGGGGCGCGAGCGCCTCAAAACGCCGCGCGCCGCAGCCGTCGCGGGCATCCTGTTTGCGGTGCTCTTTGGTGGGACGATGGCATTGATTCGCCTTTCCCTGCCCGAGTCCTTGACCGGCGCAGCAACTGCCACATCACTCCAGGGGAGCGCGGCGGCAGTTACGATTGCTCTGACATTGGTGCCCTTTGCCGGGATCGCGTTTCTCTGGTTCATTGGCGTCATGCGCGATCGTCTCGGCAGTCTCGAAGACCAACTCGTTTCGACCGTGTTATTTGGCAGCGGGCTTTTATTTCTTGGCATGACGTTTGTGGCGGCCGCGATTGCGGGAGGCGTCACATTGAGCTATGACCTTGCGGCGGAACAGCTGCTGGACAGCGGGGTACTCACGTTCGGTCGCGCAGTGATGTACACGATCATGAATGTGTATGCAATTCGGATGGCGGGTGTGTTTATGATTTCGTCGGGCACGCTCTGGATTCGTACCGGCGTCATGCCGCGCTGGCTGGCGCTTTTAACTTATGGACTGGCGCTTGTGCTATTGCTCACGCCCAATTTGTCCGGTTGGTTGATTTTGGCGTTTCCGACGTGGGTGTTGATTATTAGTGTCTTTATTCTGGTGCGGCGTCCAATGAGTGCAGCGATGCTCGAGGTCGAGTCCGGACATGTCGGCGAAAACTAACCCTGAAACTACCGCGAATCCGGGTGGGCTGGGACGCTTTTTGCCGATTTTGTCCTGGCTCCCGAAATATGACCGTTCCTGGCTCCCCTTGGATATTATTGCGGGGTTGACCCTGTGGGGGTTGGTGGTGCCAGAAGCCATGGCGTATGCGGGTATCGCCGGTCTGCCGCCGCAAGCGGGGCTCTATACATTGCTGGCTGCGTTGCTGGTCTATGCGCTGCTGGGCACATCGCGTCACCTTGTTGTGCAAGCGACCTCTGCTACAGCGGCGCTGCTCGCTTCGGGGGTGGCGACGGCGCTGGTTGCCACCGCGGCAGCCACTGCATCTGATCCCCAGACCTATCAGAATTATGCGACCGCATTTGTCCTGGTCACCGGTCTGGTCTTTTTGGCGGCTGGGCTGGCGCGGCTGGGCTTTATCACACAATTCCTCTCCAAGCCGGTGATGGACGGTTTTATAACGGGTCTCGCCATTTTTGTTGTGGTGGGACAACTGAACAAGCTGTTTGGAGTTGCAAAACCGGATGGCAACACGGTAGAAAAGTTGATGGGGATCCTTCGGGAACTGCCGCAGGCGAACTGGGTCACATTTGCCGTGGGAGCTGTCGCGCTGGCACTGCTTTTTGTGCTCCCGCGCTTGAACAAAAAAATCCCGGGAGGGTTGGTGGTGCTGTTTGGCGCCATCGGGCTGAGTGCGGCGCTCGATCTCAACGGCAAGTATGGTGTAGAGGTTGTGGGCGCGCTTCCGCAGGGGCTTCCCTCTTTGACCATCCCCCAGGTGCCCTTTACAACCTATCTGGCGATGCTGCTGCCGGCTATGGGGGTGTTGCTGGTAGCATACAGCGAGGCGCTGGGTGTGGCGCACGAGTTTGCCGAGAAACATGGCTATGAGGTGAACGCCGACCAGGAATTGAATGCACACGCGGGGGCGAATCTGCTGAGCGCCTTGTTCGGCGGCATGCTCGCCGCAGGCAGCATGTCGGCATCCGCTGTCAAGGATGGCGCGGGCGCCCGCAGTCAGGTGACAAATCTGGTCACCTGGGGCGTGACTATCATCACAGTGCTCTTTCTCACGCCCTTGTTTACGACGCTGCCCGAAGCTGTGCTCGCCGCGTTAATCATTCATGCGCTCTGGCATATCCTGTCCGCGCGCAAAGTGCTCAAGATCCGTCTCGCGTCGCGGGTCGAGTTCTGGTTTGCCGCGCTGGCATTGGCAGGCGTGCTGTTAATTGATGTTTTAGAGGGTATGATCATTGGGGTCGTCGCTTCGTTGGTGTTTGTGATCTTCAAGTCAAGCCGCCCGCATGTCGCGGCGCTCGGACATGTCCCGGGTGTTCGGGGTGCGTACTCGGACCTGGGGCGTCATCCCGAGAATATTGCAGTGCCGGGGGTGTTGATCGCGCGAATGGATGGGCAATTGTATTACGCGAGCGCGCCGACATTGCGCGATCAAGTAAAAGCCATGATCGAGGCAATGCCATCGCCCCCGCGGGCAGTGATCCTGGATGCGAATGCCTGGTACGAGATAGATGTGACGAGTGTAGACATCCTCGAGAAACTACTAAAGGAACTACAGGGGAAAGGCATCGCGGTGTATCTGGCGGATGTGCATGCGCCGGTGTACGAATATGCGGCGCGGAGCGGCTTGCTCGAAATCGTCGGTCAAACAAATGTGTTTCCGACCGTGGACGCCGCCGTCCGATACATCGAAACCAATCGCACTGACACCAACGAGTTGAGCGGATAACAAGCGGGCAAAATCGCGGCATGTTGTCGCCGCCACAAGTGGGTGGATTCCGACCCATCATGCCCCTGTATCAGCCCAGAAATCTTGCAGAGCAAAAAAAAATTCACAAGGAGCACAACCTTGGCTAACCAACCTGACCGGCATTTGCGCGCCAATCTTCCAATCCCCGAGGTATCCAAACCGGGATTGACTACGTATGATGCCAGAGACCCCGATACCAAATATCCGCCGATTCAACCCCTGCGTCCGCCGGAGGGGGCTCCCAACGTCTTGATCGTCCTGATTGACGATGCGGGCTTTGGTTCGTCCAGCGCGTTCGGCGGACCATGCCACACGCCGACATTCGAAAAACTGGCGTCCGGCGGTCTGAAATATAACCGGTTTCACACCTGTGCCCTTTGCGCACCCACACGCCAAGCCCTGATGACGGGGCGCAATCACCACTCGGTAGGCATGGGCAACATCACCGAGACTGCCACCGCGGCTCCGGGTCAAAGCTCGCTGCGCCCCAATACCAAAGCGCCGCTCGCCATGACGTTGAAACTGAACGGCTACTCTACGGCGATGTTTGGCAAATGTCACGAAGTGCCTGTATGGGAGTCCAGTCCGATGGGTCCGTTCGAGCACTGGCCCGCGGGCGGCGGCGGCTTTGAGTATTTTTACGGTTTTATCGGTGGCGAGAACAACCAGTGGGACCCGGCGTTGTATGAGGGACTGACGGCGGTGGAACCACCCAAGACCGCCGAGGAAGGTTATCATCTCACCGAAGACCTTGCCGACCATGCCGTGAATTGGATTCGACAGCAAAAGGCGTTGATGCCGGACAAACCCTTTTTTGCCTATTTTTCGACCGGCGCGACCCACGCCCCGCACCATGTCCCCAAGGAATGGGCAGACAAATACAAAGGCAAGTTCGCGCACGGTTGGGACAAGCAGCGCGAGCTCACGTTTGCCAGGCAAAAAGAACTGGGTGTGATCCCGCAGGATTGTGAGTTGACCAAGCGACATGCAGAGATTCCCGCGTGGGACGATATGGACCCAAAACTCAAGCCCGTTCTGGAGCGCGAGATGGAAGTGTATGCCGGGTTCATGGAACACACCGATTATCATGTTGGGCGCGTGATTGATGCAATCCGGGAGCTGGGGATTCTGGAGGATACGCTGATTTTTTGCATCATTGGCGATAACGGCGCGTCTGCCGAGGGGACGTTGAACGGCGCGTTCAACGAGATGGCAAACTTTAACGGGATGGCGGCGCTGGAAACACCCGAGTTCATGTTGTCCAAGATGGACGAGTTCGGCTCGCCCGAATCATACAATCACTATGCTGTGGGTTGGGCGTGGGCGATGGACACGCCATATCAATGGACCAAGCAAGTGGCATCGCACTGGGGCGGTACGCGCAACGGCACAATCGTCCATTGGCCCAAAGGCATCCGGGAAAAGGGTGGACTGCGGACGCAATTCAGCCATGTGATTGACGTTGCCCCCACCATCCTGGAAGCGGCGGGCTTGCCCGAGCCGCTCGCGGTCAACGGAGTAACACAATCGCCGATGGAAGGCGCCAGCATGTTGTACAGTTTCAATCAAGTTCAAGCGCCCGAACGTCACGATGTGCAGTATTTCGAGATGTTTGGGAATCGCGGCATCTATTACAAGGGCTGGAGCGCTGTCACCAAGCATCGCATACCGTGGCAAATGGTCGGGCAAACGATGGCGCCCTTTGACGAAGATATCTGGGAGCTGTATGACGGCAGCAAGGACTGGTCTCAGGCGCACGACCTGTCAAAAGAAATGCCGGACATGCTGCACAAACTTCAGCGCCAGTTCCTGATCGAAGCCACCAAATACAATGCCCTGCCGTTGGATGATCGCCAGACCGAACGTATTTTGCCCGAGCTGGCTGGGCGTCCGACCCTTGTTCACGGTAATTCGCAGCAATTCTTTCCCGGCATGGGACGCTTGTCCGAAAACAGCGTGGTCAGCATCAAGAATAAATCATTCTCTGTGACCGCCGAAATCGAAATCGGAACCAAACCCGCAAACGGTGTAATCATCGCGCAAGGCGGCAGGTTCGGGGGCTGGAGCATGTATGCCAAAGACGGCAAGCTCAAGTTCACTTATAACGTGCTTGGCATTCATGAATTCTCAACCGAAGCGGCAGAGCCGATCCCGCAGGGGGTGCACCAGGTGCGGATGGAGTTTGCCTATGATGGCGGGGGACTGGCAAAGGGAGGCGGCGTTACGCTCTACTATGATGGTAAAAAAGTGGGCGAGGGCCGCGTTGGCGCTACGCAGCCAATGATCTTTTCGGCAGATGAGACGACGGACATTGGCTATGAATCAGGCACCCCGGTCACTCCCGATTATACGACCGCCGGCAGCAAGTTCACCGGCAAGATTCAGTGGGTGCAGCTCGACGTTGGCAAAGACGACCATGACCACTTTATTGATCCTGACGAGCGCCTTCGTGTTGCGATGGCGCGACAATAAAAAGGGTACCAAAAAGGCAGGTCCGGCGATGCCGAGTGTTGCCGGACCTGCCGCGATTGAAAATCACAAGAGATTCGAAAGGAACCTGACTACGGGCGGCTTGATAGCACGGGCACGATAGCCGTCGGAGGACCCGGGTCCGGACTATCATAGGAGTTCATCAGGAGCATCCCATGATTGACCCACAAGCCAGACTGGCATCCTATATCAAGCTGATGGTGCTCGTTGTCTTGCTGGGTTCGATAAGCGCGATAGTCACCTTTGCCTTTGTAGCCCTCGTTCATCAAGGCACGCAGCTGCTTTGGGGACAGACTCCTCTGGCGCTGGGTATCGATCCGCGCCTTTTTACCGTGTTGGTTTGCACCGTCGGCGGCCTATTGGTCGGGCTGCTGGTCAAGTTCTTTGGCGATCACAATGCCATCTTTGCCGAACTAATGCTCGAATTTGGCAAGACCGGACGCTTTGAGTATCGCAATGCCCCCGGGATCGTAATCACTGCCTTTGTGTCGCTGGTCTCGGGCGGCAGCCTCGGACCCGAAGCGCCGCTGGCGGATGCATGCGGCGGCGTGGGCACGCTGCTCTCTGACCGGCTCAAGCTCAATGAACAGGAGACGCGCACAATGGGCTATTCCGGCGTCAGCGGCATGCTCGCTGCTTTTATCACATCTCCGTTCAGCGGGGCGCTGCTGGGCCTCGAGTCGGCGCAAGGCGGCGCGAGTGGCAAACAGACGTATTTCTGGGTGTTGTTCCCCAGCCTGCTGGCGTCCGCTGTGGCCACGGTGGTCTTTGTCATGTTGACCGGGAGTTTCTTTGAAACGTTGTATCAGTTCCCGACGTATTCGCCCCGTGTAGTGGATCTGATCTACGCCGCGCCGCTGGGTTTGATCGGAGGCGCTGTGGGTCTGCTCTTTATGCTTTCACTCAAAAGGATTCAGCAGCTCCTCGTGCCAATAAAGCAGCATGTGGTGCTGCGCGGGTTCCTGGGAGGCCTGGGCATGGGCGTCATCGGCGCACTCTTGCCGCTGACGTTGTTCTCGGGCGAGTCAGCAACCAGCGACCTTATCACCCAGGCAGCAGAGATTGGCGTCCTGATGTTGATTGTGTTGGGGCTGGCAAAACTGCTTGCCACCTCCCTGCTGCTGGCTACAGGTTGGAAAGGCGGTTATATCTTTCCCCTCATGTTCGCCGGTGTTGCCCTGGGCATGGCGGTGAATCTCTTGTTTCCCGCGATTCCCGTGGCAGTTACGGTTGCGGCGACGATGGCGGGCGCGCTCGTGGCGGCGCTAAAAGCTCCCTTGTTCGCGGGACTCTTTACAGTAGTACTCGTGCAGGCGGAGACCGCGCCGGTGATAGCCGGCGCGGTGGTTGCCAGTGCATTACTGACGGCGGCGCTGGCGCTGCGCGCCGCCCGCCGCGCGGCAGAGCAGACGCAACTTGCCCCTGAAAATTCACCGTCAAGAACATAATCTACGAACAACATGAATTCTTTAACCCCAGCCAATCCCGGGATCGCACGCTTCATTCCCGGGTTGGCACTCTTGCGCGGACTCGATCCCGCGTTTCTGCGGACGGACCTTGTTGCTGCAGTCACCGTCTTTGCGATTCTTGTTCCCTCTGCGATGGCGTATGGCGACCTCGCAGGCGTTAGTCCTGTAGCAGGCTTGTATGTCGCACTGGCCGCGATGGTGATGTATGCCTTGTTTGGCACGTCCAAGCAACTCATCATGGGTCCCGAGGCGACGACTGCCATCATGACGGCTTCTGCCGTTGCGCCGCTCGCCGGCGGAGACCCCGTGCGCTATGCGGCGCTTGCCGCGCTGGCTGCCGTTCTGGTGGGAATTTTGTCTTTTGGGGGTGCGATTGCCAAACTCGGATTCATCACTGACTTTTTGTCAAAACCCATTCTCGTCGGTTACATTTTTGGAACGACGCTCATTGTGATCGGCAGTCAATTGGGCAAGATGTTTGGCATCAAACTCGAAAGCGACCAGTTCTTTCGTCAAGTCCTCGAACTCGTCAGCCGCCTCGACGAGGCGCACACGCTCACGACCGTGATTGGTATTGTCAGTATGGCGGCGTTGTTTATCATTCGCCGCGTCAACCGCGCGCTGCCGGGACCGCTCCTGCTGGTGGTTGTCGCGATTATCGCTTCGACCTACTTTGACCTCCAGTCTCAAGGCGTGGCAGTTGTGGGTCCTGTGCCGCCGGGACTGCCGCGTCCCACAATTCCGGCTGTGGATGTGTACGATGTCTTTACAATGCTGCCCATCGCACTTGCGCTCACGATCTTGATCTATGCGGATGAAATCCTCACCGCGCGTGTCTTTGCCGCAAAGCACGGTGACAAGATCAATTCCAATCAAGAGTTTATCGGGATTGGCATGGCAAACATCGGCGCGGGCTTGCTGACCGGGTTTCCGGCGGCGACCAGCGGTTCGCGCACGGTCGTCAACGATCAGATGGGCGGTAAATCCCAACTGGTTGGACTGGGCGCAGCTGCGTTCACCATCGTATTTCTATTGTTTTTTACGCCGCTCCTGGCGCCGTTGCCTACGGTCGTTCTCGGCGCAATCATTATTGTCGCTTCGTTCGGGCTGCTCGATGTTTATTCGTTTCGTTTTTTGCGCAAGGTGCGGCGCGCGGAATTTGTGCTGGCGATGGTTACCCTGTTCGGGGTCCTCACCGTCGGCATTTTGCAGGGGATTTTTGTCGCAGTGACGCTTTCACTCATCAACGTCATTCTGCGGATTTCGCGCCCGCACGATGCGGTGTTGGACGAGGTAGAAACTGGCGGGGGTGTGGTCTATCGGGGCGTGGGAGAAAGCGCCACCGAGCAGGCAGAGCCCGGTTTGTTGGTGTATCGCTTTGATGCGCCGCTGATTTTTGCAAACTCGGCGTATTTTACACAGCGGCTCGCTGCGCTGGTTGAAGGTGTGGGCGCAGGACTGAAATGCGTGATTCTCGACGCGGAAGCGATCAGCGATTTTGACACGACGGCAGCCGAGGCGCTCGAGAACCTGGACACGGACCTGCAACGCCGGGGGGTCGAGCTGTGGATCGCGCGCGCGAATGAACCGCTACGCGAATTATTGCGCTCAACCGGGCTGGAAGAAAAAATTGGCGCCGCCAATATTTATCCGTCGGTGCGCGCAGGCGTGGAGGCGTATCGAAGGCAGTTCATGGCGTAGGATGACGTTTTGCCATGGAGAAAAGAAGACTGACGGGTCCCGCGATGAATTTTGTCCTGCGTCCCGCCCTGTAACTCTTTGAGGCGTACGAGGTACCGGTAGGTCGTAGCGTTCACCACGTTGCCGGGGATCAGCGGATACCACACCTGAAGATGGATAATTCCAATTGCATGCCCCGCAATATACTGCCCCTTGCGAATCGAGTAGCGCTGTCCCCGCATGTCATCGCGTGACACAAAGCCATAATCCATAATCAGTCCTCGTGCGCGCCCACAACGCGCTGATGCGCTGTCAATCCGGAATCGCCACGCACTTGCTATAGGCAGCACAACGGCGGCAACTCAATGACGACCCGGCATGTTCACTATGCTGCGTGCTATTTGTTTTTGGGGCGCATTTGATTCAACACCGCCAACATCGTGGCAACATCATCGCCCATGAGCGCATCCGCGCCGACGTCCACGCTAAAAGAGAGACTGTCCTTTGTGTTGGTCGTCCACGACCAGAGGGCGATATTGTTTTCATGTAGCGCCTGCGCGACCTCGGGAACCAGCACAGTCCACTGGTATTGCATAATGTTGGCGCCAAGCGCGCGAGCTTGGCGCAAGAGTTCGGGAATATCGTGCGGCGCGTCATCGGGCAGACGTTCGGGCGCGAGCATGAGCTCGGGGACCTGCTGCTTGGCGAGCGCCATTGCCTCGTGATAATACGAGCTCATCAAGCTCGTTTCCAAAACATCCATTTCGACAAACAACTTGGCCAGCGCCCCGGCAATCTGTTTGGCAGTTTCGACGTTGCCGCCTTTTACCTCAAAGCAGCCGTAGATACCCGCCTCTCGATACAACTGCAAGGTGTCTCGTGTCAAAGGGACAGGGGTCCCCTTGAAGCGCGCGTTGAATTTGCCGCCGGCATCCAGGCGTTGAATCTCGTCCCACGTGGCAGCGTTGACGCGCCCCGTGCCATTGGTCGTCCGGTCGAGGGTCGGATCGTGCATCATGACAAGGACGCCGTCGCGAGTGATATTGACGTCGCACTCTATCATTTCGGCGCCCAATTCAATCGCTTTTTTGTATGCTGCCGTCGTATTTTCAGGGTATTCGATGGAATGTCCGCGATGCGCGATTGCCAAAGGGCGATAGTCGCGTCGCCATGGGTTCGGTGTCATGTGAGTCCTCTTGTGGATTTAGTTGCTTTTTAGCGCGCCTTGCAGTTCGAGTTGCTCGGCAAAATGACAAGCCGCGAATTGTCCGGGACGATATTCTTTGAATTCGGGCGTCTGGGTCTTGCAAATTTCTTGCGCAAAGCTACAGCGCGGATGAAAGTGACATCCGCTGGGCGGGTTGGCGGGGCTGGGGATTTCACCTTCGAGAATTACGGGTTTCATTACGCGGTCGGGGTCGAGATCGGGGATCGCCGACATGAGCGCCGCGGTGTAGGGATGGAGCGGCTGGTAAAACAACTTGGACGTTGGCGCGAGTTCTACGATCCGCCCCAGATACATCACCGCGACGCGATTGCTGACGTGTTCCACCACGCTCAGATCGTGGGCGATAAACAGATAGGTCAGCCCATACTCTTCTTGCGCGTCCATCAACAAATTCAAGATTTGCGCCTGAATAGACACATCGAGCGCCGAGACCGCTTCATCGCAGACGACAAATTTTGGCTGCACCACCAGCGCACGCGCAATTCCGATACGCTGGCGCTGTCCGCCGCTAAAGGCGTGTGGATACCGGCGCAGGTGCTCCAGGTTGAGCTGGCACCGCTTTGCCACCTGCCGCACGCGATCATCCACCTCTGATCCTTTTGCCAGCCCGCTCGCGACCAACGGCTCGGCGATGATATCCCGGGCGGTCATGCGGGGATTCAACGACGAATAAGGGTCCTGAAAGATCATTTGGACGTATTGGCGAAAGCGCCGCAGGTCGCTCTTTTTGAGCGCGGTAAAATCTATCACACCCTTATCATCGAGCCGGAACAGGACCTGCCCCTCGGTTGGTTCGACCGCGCGCAAGATCGCGCGTCCCGTTGTGGTCTTGCCGGAACCGCTTTCGCCGACTAGCCCCAGGGTTTCGCCCTTTTCAACATAAAAGCTGATCCCGTCAATCGCTTTAACGGTCCCGGACCCTCCGCCAAACATTCCCCGCTGTAACGGGTAATATTTTTTGAGGTTTTTGGTTTCAAGCAACGGCAGGCGCGGTTCGGACATCGGTTGGCTCCGGGTTGGGTTGCGGCACTTTCGGCTCATAGAGCACACAGCGCACGGAATGGGTCTCGTCCAGTTGAACGAGTTGTGGAATATGAGTATTGCAAACGCCGGGAATTACCTTGCTGCAGCGAGGGTGAAAGGGGCAGCCGGTCGGGCGATTGAATGGGCTGGGGATACCGCCCTCGATGGCGACCAAACGCTTGCCCGCGGTCTTGCCCAGCCGCGGCACCGCACGCAAAAGGTCCATCGTGTATGGATGCTTGGGATTCCGCAGGATCTCGCGCACGGGACCCTGTTCGACCACCTGCCCCAGATACATGATCGCGACATGGTCCGCGATTTGTGCGATCACACCCAGATTATGTGTGATAAACATGATCGCCATGCCAAACTGCTGCTGGAGCCGACGCAATAGATCGAGGATTTGTGCCTGGATGGTGACGTCCAGCGCGGTAGTCGGTTCGTCGGCGACCAGAAGCGATGGAGTACAGGATAACGCGATCGCGATCATGGCGCGTTGGCGCATGCCACCGGAAAATTGATATGGGTAATTGTCCATCCGCGCGTCTGCGTTGGAAATTCCCACGAGGCGCAAGAGTTCCGCACCCCTGGCGCGCGCCTCCTTTTCGGTCATCTTTTGGTGGAGCAGGATCGCTTCCATGAGTTGATTGCCGATGGTGTGCACGGGTGAAAACGAATTCATCGGCTCTTGAAAAATCATTGCAATTTCATTGCCGCGAATTCGACGCAGGGTTTCATCGTTGGACTTGAACGCCGCGAGGTCAACGACGCCATCCCCTTTTGTGTCTTTAAAAAGTTTGGATGGGCGAAACAGGATCTGCCCCGCATCAATGCGCCCGGGCGGGGGGATGATGCGGAGGAGAGATTGCGCCGTCACAGATTTGCCGCAGCCGCTTTCCCCTACGACGCCCATCACCTGACCGGGATAAATGGTCAGGTTGACCCCCGCGACCGCTTGCACGGTCCCTTCGTCCAGCGGGAAGGAAATATGCAAATCCTTGATTTCAAGCAGCGGAGTCTGTGTCATGCCAAAGAGCCTCTATCGCGAATAAGGATCTGACGCATCGCGCATCCCGTCTCCCACAAAACTGAATGCGAGGACGGCGAGAATGACGAACGCCAGCGGCGCAAACAACCATGGATACAGCGCAATCGCTCGGACATTTTGCGCATCCTGAAGCATCACGCCCCAGCTGATCACCGGGGGTCTCAGACCCAGACCGATAAAACTCAGCGCCGTTTCGCCCAGTATCATATAGGGAAAAGAGATGGTCAGGTCTACGATAATGTAACTGAGGAACGAGGGCACCATGTGTCGAAAGATGACGCGCTGGTCACTGCTGCCCGCGATCTTGGCGGCGGTCACGTAATCTTCTTCGCGCAAGGACAATAATTTGCTGCGCACGCGGCGCGCCAGGTGCGTCCACGCCAACAAGCCAATGATGATGGTGATGGCAAAGTAAACCTGGAGGGGGGGCCACTCTTTTGGCAGCGAGGCTGCCAGCGCCATCCACAAGGGCAGCGTTGGAATCGAACGGATGAATTCGATAAAACGCTGAATGGTGTTGTCAACCCGTCCGCCAAAAAAACCGGAAATGCCGCCGATGATGATTCCGAGAAAAAAGGCGATGAGCAAACCGATCACGCCGATGGAAAGCGAGATGCGCGTGGCAAACATGACGCGCGAGAAAATATCGCGCCCCAATTTGTCCGTTCCAAAGAGATGCACGAAACCGTCACTGACCCCAAACAGATGGATATCGGACTGGATGAACCCCAGCATCCTGTATGGTTCGCCGTGCACAAAGAATTCCAGGGGTATCTTGATCGAGGTGTCTTCTGTAATGGTCAGCAGAAAGGTCTTGGGGTCCATCGCAAATTCTATGCCATAGATGAACGGGGGAAAATGAAAGGCGCCCGTTTCATCAAAAAAATGGAGCCGCTGCGGCGGTCCAAACAAATACTCGGCATCTCGCGTGAACGGGTCATAGGGCGCGATGAATTCGGCAAAAAGCGAAATGATCAAAAAGATGAACAAAAGGAACGTGCCAATCAACGCGAGATGATGGCGCCTGAACTTCCACCACATCAGCTGGAATTGCGATGCGGTATAGTATGTGTCTTCGGCTTGGTTCGTTTTTGTTTCGGGCGGAGTTTTCCGAAACAGGCGCAGCCGCCCCAGAACGCCGGGTGTACTCGCCATTTAGCCCTGTCCTCCGGCGCGGACACGCGGGTCGAGCACAGCCAACAGGATATCCGACAAAAAGGTGCCCAAAATCGTCAATGCCGCGTAAAACAAGAGCATCGCCCCCGAAAGGTAGATATCCTGGTCCAACAGTGAATTCAAATAGATGGGACCTGTATCGGGCAGCGCCAAAACGAACGCGACCAGGGGGGCACCTGCGATAATCGCCGTGAGATTCCAACCGCTGGTGCTCGCAATGGGGTTCAGGGCGACACGCACCGGATATTTCATCAAGAGCTTGTTCTCGGGCATCCCGCGGGCACGCGCGGCCGTCACATACAGTTTGTTTTTTTCGTCGAGCATGGTTGCGCGCATGGTGCGAATCTCAAAGGCGGTGCCTGCGAGCGCCAGAACGATGGCAGGGATCCACAAGTGATTCATCAAGTCGAGTCCCTTTTCCAAGCTCCACGGGGCATCCGCATATTGGGGCGAAAAAAGCCCGCCCACGTTGTTGCCCAGGACCATCACACTGAAATACAAAAGCACCAGCGCAAGCAAAAAGCTGGGAGTTGCCATCCCGATATAACCGAGAAACGTAAAGAAATAATCTCCGATAGAGTATTGCCGCACGGCGGAAAATATGCCAATCGGGATCGCCAACAGGTAGGTAAAGGCGAGGGCTGTGAGCGCCAGGAGCGCCGTAAAACCGATGCGGTCGCCAATCACTTGGGTCACTGGCAAATGTTGGGACATGGACATGCCGAAATTGCCATACAGGACGATGTTACCGATCCAGGTGATATAGCGCTGGGGCCAGGGGCGGTCCAGCCCCATCTGCTGGCGCATCCGCACAATGTCCTCTTCGGTCACGCGCACACCCGTTGATTTCATGCGATAGGCCTGCCGGTCTGCAAAGTCGCCCGGCGGCAGCTCAATGGTGATAAAGACGATGACGGACAGTCCCGCCAACATCAGAATCATCAGCCCAAAGCGCTCAAGCAAAAATCGCAGCATGCTTTACCTCCTTTGACCGCGCAGCTGGCATCCTTTGCGCCGCACAAAATCTTTTTTTTCAAAATCATTGACATTTGCGTTCAACAACGATACTCTTGTCAAAATTTCCCGCAAAGAGGATTCGGATATGTTGCATGGAGGTGCTGTGTGAGTGAACCTACGACCGGGATGGTCAAGGTCGGAATTATCGGTTGTGGCAATGTTACGTTGGGTTATCATGTGCCTGCATTACTTGCTTTGAACGATGTTTCTATTCTGGGCGTTGCAGACCCGAATGAAATTCGCCGTGCGCGCGTACAAGAGTTGGCTCAGCTGGGCGATGCTCATTCATTTGCCGATTACCGCGCGCTGCTTGACGCGGGACCTGATTATGTCCTGCTCGCCGTTCCACCCAAATTTCGCTTTACCATTATTCAAGATTGTGCCCGCGCCGGTGTGCATGTTCTCACCGAGAAACCTCTCGCCATTGTGCCGCGCGAAGGCAAAGCGATGGTCGAGCTGATGAATGAGGCGCACCTGAAATTCGGGATGGTGCACAATTATCTTTATTTCCCCGAATACCAGTTGGCGCGAGAGCTGGTGTCAGATGGCTCGATCGGCCAATTGCGACACGTCACCTTGAATTTTCTGGGAATGCCCGACAATCCCGGCGCCGCCGAATTTCGACCGAATTGGCGGCATGATGTTTCAGAATCGGGCGGCGGGATTCTGATGGACATGCTGCATGTTGTCTATGTCGCCGAATACCTGTTTCAGCAGCCCATTCGCGCAGTAAGCGCCGTCATTGACAATCTCGATCATCCCGGCGATGCCGTCGAGGACTTTGTTCTCCTCCACCTCTATTTTGATTCGGGCTATGCCACAATCAATCTCGCCTGGGGCGAGGGTGTGGGTGGCGCCGAACTGTCCGGGACGGAAGGGCGAGTGATGATCTTGTATAGCGAATACGGCACAGGTCCCTTTTTACCCCTGGCGAGCTTTGGCTTGAAAAATCGGAACGAGTTGAAATATCTGGAACCGCGTCAGGATACCAGTTTGCGGCTGAATTTTCAACTGTTGCACGCTCAATTCGCGGATGCGGTCCGTCTCGATCAACCGCCGATTGCGCCCGCCGCGGCGGGGTTGCGCGCGCTGCAAGCCGTGGTCGCTGCCTACAAATCTGCCGCGCTGGGCGCCGTGGTCGCTCTGCCGCTGGCATCTGACGATCCGGTCTTTCAACGCGGGGCGTTGGGTCTCGCCGAATTGGATGTGCCCGCAAGGTCGCTGCTCGCGCGCCGTGGTCTTTACGGGTTGGGTCCTCTATCAAACACTTAAATACACAAGGGGAAATTAATGCTAACAATGAACGCCGCGGGCGGTCTCAACTAGTAGTGCAACAACATGATGAAATTGCCGAGTTATGCGCTGGCGCGCGAGTTATAAAACTGGGTACTCCACTACGCAATCTCATGTTGTTGCACTAGTTTATCATGATTCGGTCAAACTTTCCGAAATGCTTGGGCTGGCGGCCCTGGTCGTCATGTCCGGGTGTCCGGGCGAAGCGGGCAACAGCGGGCATTATCCGAATTGGATTACGACAACGTGGCAGCCGGAATATCCGGAATTGCTGGAATGGCAGTGGCGCAGCGCGGTCATTCCATTCTGGACTGAGATGGCGAGCCACTTGTCTGCGGTGGTGAACAATCTTTTGGGAGGGGGCGAGCATATTGCTCGCCCCCTCCTTTTTTTCTTTTATTGACTCACCCTACGCATGTCATTTCAAACGGTCTCGAATGCAGTCGAGAGAGAGTTCGGTTTTCCCAAGAGAGATTTCTCGCTCCGCTCGAAATGACCGTTACTGTGTAACGTGAGTGATCAATTCCCTGCGGTCTGTCCTTCCGGCAGTGTTACAAAGAACCACTGGTCGGGGCGATACGGATAGGTGCGATAGTATTCGAACGCGTTGATTTTGTAGATGGGTCGGTTTCCGAGCAGCGTGGAAACGATCGTCACGACGGGCGGCGACGAGGTTGTGCCGATGAGCCAAAAATTCTTCATGTGGGTGTCCACAATCTGCTGACCCAATGTTTTGTATTCCTCTGTGCCGGGCAGGGACGCTTGCCATTTGGCGGTCAGGTCCCACAGCGCCTTGACATCTTCGGGTGGTTCGATGCCGGATGCGCCATTGGTCTTGTGCCATTCTGCCCAGGGCCCGCCGCAAATCGGCTCGAGCGCGGCATCGCCAAAGGGCGGATACAGGCGGAACGGGTTGGAATAGAGCGGGGCTTCGGTGGTCGTGCCGCTGTCGGTGATGGCAATGTCGTGGTCGTTGTTTGACGCCATAGTGCGGTAGGCCTCGGTGCTGACTTCTTTGAGGTCTACCCGGATGCCGACGTTTTCCCAATACTCTTTTGCCAGTTCGTGGCGGGCGGGGTTGCCAAATTGCTGAGCATAGACGATCTGGATGAGGAGCGGCTGCCCATCAGGACGCGTGCGAAAACCATCGGCGCCTTTTTTCATGCCCAGCCCGTCCAGGATTTTATTCGCTTCATCGGGGTTGAATTCGATGTCTTTTTCGAACCATTCCGGCTTGGCGAACGAGACGGTCCAGTGCACGGGCACGCCTTGCACGGGCTTGGCTAGATCAAAAAAGAGACTTTTGTTTATCTCTTCGCGGTTCAGCGCGAGCGACATGGCGCGGCTGAATTCGGGATTGGAGAAAAGCTTTGCCAGTTCCGGGTCTTTGTGCGTGCAGTTAAAGGCATAGATGCCGCCATTGCTGGCGCCTTCCGCCATCTGAATTTCATAGTGACCCTTTTCCGTGTTTTGTTGGTACAAGGGCAGACTGGCAATTTCCAGCGTCTGTGCTTTCAGGTCAATTTCGCCGTTCAGGATTTTGAGTTCGATCAGCTCCTTGTCGGGCGCATACGACTGGTGAATTTCTTCGAGATAGGGCAGCTGCTGTCCCGCCGTATCAACCTTGTAATAGTAGGGATTGGCAGTAAAGACCTGGCCCTCGGGGGTTTCTTCGACGAGGATCCACGATTCGAGTTTGGGAATGCCGTAGCGATGGTAGCTGTCTTCCCAATCACCATAGTAGGCGAAAAACTGCTTGATCCAGTCGTCAAACCCGGCGGCTTTGGCTTCGGCGTCGGCGTTGGGGTTGTATTTGGGCAGCAGTTTGGTCAGGTAATGCTTGGGCGCCCATTCGTGCGTATAGGTCGTCGCGAGGAGCGTGGTAAAAGCGGGTGAGGGGACAGCAAACTTGAATTTGACTGTGACATCGTCCACTTTTTCGACTTGCATCGGCTCGCCGCCATACACCCAGGAACTGGGCGGTGATTTGTAGAGGTCGGTGTTGAGGATAATATCCTCGTACCAAAATACAATGTCGTCTGCGGTGAACGGCTCGCCGTCCGACCATTTGTGACCCTTGCGCAGGGTAACGGTCAGTTCCGTGTAATCATCATTCCACTGAAAATCCTTTGCCATGTTCGGGACGATGGTTTGCATATCGTCCAAAAAGCGCAGGAGGTTCACGTGACGGACACTGAGGAACTCGGAATTGCCTGCCTCGGGTCCAATCGAGGCAAAGCGGGCGCGACCGCCGTATTTGCCGATCTCTTCGGATGGCACGACGACGAGCGGCTCTTCGGGCAGGCGCTGCTCGACGGGCAAGAGATCGCCCTTGATAAAGCCGTATTCCGCAAGGCGCGGGTCATATTTTGTGCGACCTGTGATGGGTAGTTTGCAATTCGCGAGAGATTCAAATTCTGCGAGTTCGTACTGCTGGGGCCATTTGCCTGCAGGAACGCCCTGCATATCAGCCACAGTGGCGGGGGGACATCCGCCTTGTGCGGCGGGCGCCTGGGTGGCAGCCGCAGGCGCTTCGGTTGCTGCGGCGGGCGCTGCCGTCGCTGCGGCAGGCGCTTCGGTTGCTGCGGCGGGCGGTTGCGCCGGCGCGGGTGGCGCCGACGTCCCGCATGCCATTAACGCAAGGGCGACAGCAACGAGACTGACGAATTTGATACTGGCACTCAGAATGGACCGAGAGAGCATCTTTGTTCTCCTTTTCGATTGTATCGGGTGGGCAGAAACAGGTATTGAAACTATCTCAGAATGGCTGGCTGTTCTCGGATTGCGGGACTCGGACTCGCTCGCCCTTGATGCGGGACAGTCTCGTGATGCGGCCGATCAGTTCAGGTCATGTGAGATCCTCCCTCTGTAGAATGCCAGATCGAGCTTGTGGCTCAGACCGGCTCGGTCTTTTTTCGTTCGTCGAGTTGTTTGATTTTTTCGACTTTGCGGGTAGAGCGCCCGCCCCCAAATTCGGATGCCAACCAGATTTCGAGGAGGGAGCGCCCGAGAGAGGGACCTACAATTTCCGCGCCCATGGTCAAGATTTGTGCATCGTTGCTTTTTCGCGCGCGTTCAGCCGAGTACGAATCGTGACAGCAGGCGGCGCGGACCCCGGGAATTTTGTTGGCAGTGATTGCCATGCCGATTCCGGTGCCGCAGATCAGAATTCCGCGTTCGAACTCGCCGCGGGCGATTTTTTCCGACACGACGATCGCGACATCGGGATAATCTATCGCTTCCTCAGGGTCTGCCACGCCAAAATCCACCGGCTCGTGCCCTAACGCGATGAGGTGAGCTTTTAGGTTTTCTTTTAGGGCATAACCAAATTGGTCACTGCCGATAGCAATCTTCATAGAGGTTATCCTCGAATCGTTGGCTCACCTGCAGCCAATTAGAATCTCTCCTCGTTCGTTAGCGGAGGAGCTGGTGACTTGCATCACGCGGTCTGCGCTTCGAGTCGCATGCGCGCGATGACGTGTTGGGGAATGGGGCGCCAAGCTCAAAAAGCACAAGGGGGATTGACATACTGTTGGAGGATGTTATAATGACATTTGTTATAACAACCGATATTATAACCGAGTGTTAACATGAATGTCAAGACCCCGCTCCGCTCTGTTCGCTTCCGATCCCAAAATCTGACACAGGTTGCAACCCAGGAGCTGCGCGAGGCGATCGAGCAAGGGGTGTATGCTCCCGGCAGCCAACTCCCTCCCGAATTGGAGCTCGTTCGAATCCTGGGTGTTTCACGCACGGTGGTGCGCGAGGCGCTGCGCTTTTTGGAACAAGATGGGCTGATCGCCCGTCGTCAGGGTCAAGGCACCTTTGTTCGCAAGAACCCCATCCTGCAAAATCTCAATTCAAATTTCGGCACAACTGAAATGATTCAGGCGGCGGGAATGAGCTCGAGCACGCCGCACCTGCAGATTCAAACCGCGGACGCCACTCCGGTCGTTGCCGACGCGCTGGGGCTGGCGGTGAGCGCGCCTGTGGTTGTGATCGAACGCGTGCGCGCGGCAGACAACAAGCCGGTGGTCTATTCGCTCGATTATATCGCCCGGTCGCTTGTGGGCGATGTTGACCTCGCCGCGCATTGGCGAACGCAAGACATTTCGCTTTATCAGCTGCTTCAAGAAACGTTGGGACAGACGATCGAATACGGCATCACGCGCCTCTTGCCGGTCAAAGCCCCATCTCGCCCTGCCAAGATGCTCAATGTGCCGGTAAATTCGCCCCTACTCTGTCTGCTGCAGACCGATTACGCGCCGCATGATGTGCCCGTCTTGTATACGTGCGAATATCATCTGCCCGACGCTTTTGATTTTATTATCATCCGCCGCGGTCCTCGCAAGACAGAACCCGCATCCGGCGGCTATGGCTCTCGTAATTGACCCGCTTTTCGGATAGCGCAGGGGTCAACAAGGTTTGTCTCTTTCGCTCAATCTCAAATGAACTTCAGTTTTAAGCCCGGAATGCAAGTTCCGGTCTGTGCTGAAGTTTTTTTTCGCACTGCCCAAGGAGTCGAAAATGAAAACGCTGGCGATTGACGGAGGCGCTCCTGTCCGCTCGAACAAACCCAGTCTGGTCGAAGCTGACATTTTTGAGCAAGCCGAGATGGATGCGCTCGTGCGTGTGGCGAGCCAGAAAAAACTGCGGCGCGCCGAAGCCGCGCTCGAATACGAAAAATCCATTGCCGCGTATTTTGGGGTCAAACATGCGATTGCCGTATCGAATGGAACGACTGCCCTGCATGTCGCGCTGGCGGCATTTGGCATCGGTCCCGGGGATGAGGTGATCGTCGCCCCATATACATTCATCGCCTCGGATACCTGTGTGCTCGAGCAAAACGCGGTGCCCATTTTCGCCGATGTGGACCCGCGATATTTGACGCTCGACCCGGCGGACGTTGCGCGCAAGATCACAAAACACACCAAAGCGATCATCCCCGTTCACATTCTCGGCACGCCGGTTGACATGGACCCGATCATGGAACTGGCGCGCCAACACAACCTTTGGGTCCTGGAAGACTGCGCGCAGGCGCCCGGCGCGAGCTACAAGGGCAAGCGCGTCGGCACCATCGGGCATGTGGGGACGTTCAGCACGATTTCGGGGAAAATCACCAGCACCGGCGAAGGGGGTTTTGTAATGACGAACGATGGCGCGTTGTTTGAAAAAATGTGGGGGTATCACGATTTTGCGCGCAAACGTTCGTTGGGCGCCGCCTCGAAATTTCATTGGGGGCTGCCGTGCACCAATTACCGCATTACCAACATGCAAGCGGCAATCGGGCTGGAACAGATGCAAAAAATTGACCGCCTGATCGCAAAACGGGACGAGAATGCGAAATATCTGGATTCCCGCCTGCGAGACCTGCCCGGAATCAACCTCATGCCCAAGCCGGACTGGGGTGAACGGGTCTATTACTATTATGCCATCCGTATTGACCGACAGGCGCTCGGCTCGGACATGTTGAATTTTGCGGTCGCGTTAGCTGCCGAAGGAGTGTATGACCTGGGGTATCTCGGCACCACGCGCTGGATCATTCCCCAGCATCTACAGCCGGTGTTTGTCAACAAGTCCGGGTATGGCGGGACCAGATGCCCGTTCGAGTGCCCATGGTACGAGGGTCATGTCGAGTATGGACCGGGCTTGTGTCCCGAAGCTGAGCGCGCGTGCGATGAGGTGTTTTGGTTGAGCAGCGTCAATCCGCTTCTGGAACAACAAGATTTGGACGATATTGCGACCGCAGTCGAAAAAGTGGCGACTGCCTTTGTCGCCAAGCAACGCGCCGGGATTCCGATCCGCTATGCCACCGACGACCAACGGGCGCGCATTGAATTTATGGAACGCGCGCGCGCTGAACATTCCCTGTGAACGAACCTTTTGATTTTCTGGTTATTGGCGCGGGGCTTGTCGGCTGCGCGCTCGCGCGCGAATTGGCGCGCTATGAAGCGCGCGTCGCCGTTGTCGAGCAGAACTGGGATGTGGGCGACGGTGTCAGCAAGGGCAACAGCAGCATTCTGCATACGGGGTTTGATGCCAAGCCCGGCACCCTGGAAGCGCGGCTTGTGAGCGAGGGGCACCGGCTTTGGAACGAGCAGGCGGACGAGCTGGGTGTGCCGATTGAACGCGTCGGCGCGGTGATGCTGGCGCTCGACGAGGAACAACTGCAAGCGCTCGCCAGATATTTCGAGAACGCGCACAAGAACGGCGTGAAGGATGTCGAACGTCTCTCTGCCGAACAGGCGCTGGCGCGTGTGCCACATGCAAATCCGGCGGCGCTGGGCGGCTTGTGGATTCCGCGCGAGAGCATCACCTGCACGTTCACGGCGTGTATTGCGCTCGCAGAGCACGCGGCGGTGAACGGCGCGCAATTTTTTCTCGGCGCACGCGTCACCAACATCGAGCGCATAGAGGGACTCTACCGCGTCACGACGACCCAAGGGCAGCATTACGCGCGCTGGCTGGCAAACAGCGCGGGATTGTGGGGCGACACGATTGCGGGCATGCTCGGCAGGAACGGGTTTACGATCACGTCGCGCAAGGGCGAGTTTTTGATCCTTGACAAGACGGCGCGCGCCTATGTGCCGCACATTTTGCTCCCCGTCCCCACGCGCATCTCGAAAGGCATTCTTGCCGCGCCGACGCTCAATGGAAATGTGCTGCTGGGACCCACCGCCGACGACATCGAGGACAAGAACGATACGAGCGTGAGCGCAGATGGGCTTGGACGCGCCCGCCGAGGCGCGCTGCAGTTGATGCCCGTGCTGGCGCACGAGCCGGTCGTCGCCACGTATGCGGGACTGCGTCCCGCGTCGTCCACGGGCGAATATGTGCTCGAAGTGGACGCGCAGACGAATCAAATTGTGACGGCGGGGATTCGCTCGACGGGACTATCTGCCGCGCCCGCGATTGCGCTCGAAGTGATGCGTCGTCTCGGGGCGGCAGGCGCGCTGCCACACCTGAAAAAATCGCTCGTGCCGCGCCCTGTGCGCGTCTGGGCAACGGGAAGAGTGCGCCCCTGTTTCGACCCGTCGCGTCTCTGTGAAAATCCAGATTTTGGGCAGATTCTGTGTCTCTGCGAAACGGTCAGCCGCGCCGAAATCACGCAGGCGATTCACGCGCCGATTCCCGCGACCACACTGGACGGCATCAAGAAACGCACCTGGGCGACGGCGGGTCGGTGTCAGGGGTTTTACTGCACGGCAGCGATTATGCAAACCATGTCAGACGAACTCGGGCGCCCGTTGACGGCATTGACCAAACGCGGTCCGGGTTCTGAGGTGATTGCGCCCGATGAGCCACATGCCTGATTCAGCCATTCCAACGCGGAACGTTGACGTCGTCGTCATTGGCGCGGGTCCGGCGGGTCTGATGTGCGCGGCGGGATTGCGCGAACGCGAATCGGCGGATGTGGTCTTGTTGGACCGCGAACCTCAGCCGGGCGGACTGCCCGCGCAATGCGAGCATAGAGGGTTCGGTTTGTGGCAATTCAAACGACTGATGCGCGGGGTTGATTTTGCCGCGCGCTTGATTCGACGCGCCGAGCGCGCCCGCGTCAACATTCAAACCAACACCACCGTGCTTTCGGTTTCGCAAGAGCGCGAGACGCTGGCGGTCAGTCCGGATGGTCTTGTGCGCTATCGCGCGCGCGCGGTGGTCCTTGCGACGGGATGTCGAGAGCTGGCGCGCAGCGCACTGACGGTGGCGGGCTCACGCCCCGCGGGCATATTCAATACGGGTCCCGTGCAGCGCCTGCATACTTTTATGCATGTGGCGCCCGGGCGCGAGGCGGTGATTGTCGGCTCGGACGATATGAGTCTGATGGCGACGCAATCGTTGATCGGGCAGGGCGTGCGCGTGCGCGCCGTGCTCGAAGAACGTCCATACCGGCTCGGCTATATGGGGCTGGAATGGCTGCTGCTGCGCTCCCGCAGGATTCCACTCTTGCTGCGTCACAAGATTCTGCAAATTCAAGGCGCGGGGAGGGTGAGTGGGCTGCGCGTGACCGCGCTGGATGCAACCGGCGCGCCCACCGGCGAACCATTCGAGATCCCCTGCGATACGCTCATTTTTTCCGGCGAATTTGTGCCGGAGAATGTCTTGACGCGGCAGTCCGGGCTGGCGCTCGATCCGCATACGCTGGGTCCGCGCGTGGACCAGAATTTTCAAACTGATGTGCGGGGCATTTTTGCATGTGGCAACCTGATTCATGCGGCGGATGCTGCCGATCACGCGGTCCAGGATGGCGCCGAGACCGCCGCAGCGATCGCGCGATATTTGAACGCCGAAAATGCCGAACCGCTGCTGACACAAGAGATCATTGCGGGGCAAGGCATTCATGCTGTCGTGCCGCAATTGCTGCGCCGGTATGATTCACGCCCTCTGTCCGCGCACCTCGCGCTGCGGGTTGATCACGCGCAAGCGGTTGTGCGCGTGGATGCGCGCGCAGAGAAACAGGTGTGGGGTCGCAGTTTTGCGCTTGTGGCGAAACCGCATCGCAGTATCTATTTGGATATCGCGGCGGCGCATCCGACGCAAGCGCCGCTCATTGTCTCGGCGCATGGACGCGCGCTCGTTCCGCAAGAATTTCGTCAAACGGAATGGCGCGCCCCCACGACGAGCTGACCTCTCCGAGCATCCCCCCCTTGACGAACCGGAAGCAATCCTCGCACGCATGAAAATTCTTTTCGGCATTGATCACGGCACAACGCGCACCAAGGCGCTCGCGCTCGATTCAGAGATGCGGGTGGTGGCGCAATCCGCGTCGGAATTACCCCAAATCTATCCCCAACCCGGTTGGGTGGAACAGCATCCCGCCGACATTCTCCGTGTGACAACAGAGGCAATCACCGGCTGTCTCGCCGCTTTGCCGCCCGGCGCAACCGTTGCCGCCGTCGGGCTTGCGAATCAGGGCGAAACGGCGCTGGTGTGGGACAGGCAGAGCGGCGCACCGGTATATGACGCGATTGTCTGGCAGGACCGGCGCACGGCAAAAGAATGTGCCGCGCTCTTGGAATCGGGGGTTGGCGCACGCGTGCGCCCACTGACCGGCGTGGTGATTGACCCGTATTTTTCAGCAACAAAAATCCGTTGGATTCTGGACCACATTCCGAACGGTCATGCGCGCGCAAACGCGGGCGAGCTCGTCATCGGAACGACCGATACGTGGCTGTTGTGGAATTTGTCGCGCCGCCGGCTGCACCTCACCGATGTTACGACGGCGTCGCGCACGCTCTTGTCCAATCTGGAGACGTTGACGTGGGATGCCGAGCTATTGGACCTTTTTGACATTCCATCCGCGGGACTGGCGAGACTCTGCGGCTGCGCAGAATTTGTTGGCGAGATATTCGCGCCCGGACACGCGGGTCGCCTGCCCGTGATGGGGTTGATGGTGGACCAGCAGGCGGCGCTCTTTGGGCATGGCTGCTTGACCCCCGGTATGGTCAAAGTGACCTACGGGACAGGAACGTTTGCCCTCATGAATATCGGTGCGATTCCGAAACTTTCGCGGCAGGGATTGCTGACGACTGCCGCGTGGCAGGTGCCCGGGGAGCGCGCGTATGCGTTGGACGGCGGCATCTATACAACGGGCGCGGCGGTGCAGTGGCTGGTGGAGGAAATGGGGATTCTGGCAACGGCGCAAGAGAGCGCGACGGTCGCCAAAACCGTGCCGGATAATGGTGGTGTTTTTCTCGTCCCTGCGCTTGCCGGTCTGGCAGCGCCTTTTTGGGACACGGGCGCGCGGGGATTGATGATCGGGATGACGCGCGCAACGACGCGCGCACATATTGTGCGCGCGACACTCGAAGGGATCGCCTACCGCGTCCGCGATGTTCTGGACGCGATGCAGACCGACGCGGGTATTCCGTTCCGCACCCTGCGCGTGGATGGCGGCGCCGCGCAAAATTCATTCTTGATGCAATTTCAATCGGACATTTTGAATGTGCCCATTGAGGTGGCGGCAACGGGCGAAACAACCGCGCGCGGCGCCGCGTTGCTCGCGGGGTTGGGTCTCGGATGGTGGACAATGCAGGATATTTCGCAATCGTGGCAGCCGGCGGCGGTGTATGAACCTGTCATGGGCGAGGACCAACGCGCCGAACTATATTCGCGGTGGCAGCGCGCGGTGCAGCGCGCGCAGGGATGGAAAGCATAATGGAAACTTGTCATATCAACATTACTCGCACTCTGGACAGCTCGCACTCGAAACAAAATATTCCCTTTTCGTTTACGATTCCACCCGACACGACGCAGCTCGCGCTGTGTCTCTCGTTTTCGCCATGGTTGGTGGACGGGCACCGCAACATGCTCACGCCCACACTTTTTGATCCAAACGGCTGGCGCGGCGCGGGTCCCCGTCAGGGGGCGCGGCATGAGATCGTCCTCAGTCGTGCGTCTGCCACGCCGGGCTATCTCTCCGGAGACATACCGCCGGGCGAATGGACCATGGTTGTAGATACGCACATGATCATGCCGGGCGTCCCTCTGCCGATTGAAATCGAGATCGTGGGAACGGATGAAACCGCGCGGGAAAAAACGCAAGCGGCGGAGATTCGCAAGACCGCACCGCGCGGGCGCGGATGGTATCGCGGCGATTTGCACGGACACACGGATCATTCGGATGCAACGTGGCAGGTCGCCGATTTGGCTGCATGGGCAAGAGAGAACAAACTCGATTTTTGCGCGCTCAGCGACCACAATACGGTTGCGGGTCTCGCCGCGTGGGAGGCGAGCGGCAGCGACGAACTCTTGACCATTTGCGGGTCCGAGGTGACGACGTTCTACGGGCACGCACTCGCGCTCGGCGTACGCAATTGGATTGACTGGCACGTTCGTCCGGGACCGCACAACCAAAACGAACGCACGATGAATCACATCGCGCAAGAGGTCGAGGCGCAAGGCGGGTTATTTATCATTGCGCACCCGCGCTCGGTGGGCGATCCCGACTGCACGGGCTGTGACTGGCAGTTTGAGAGCATGATGCCCGGCTCGGCGCGCGTCGTCGAAATCTGGAACGAGAACTGGACCGGGCACATGGCGGGCAACGAGGGGTCATTGGCGCTGGCTTTTGAATGGTTGAATCAAGGGTATCGTCTGGCGCTGACGTCCGGCACGGATACGCACGGTCCGGAGCACAATCAGAGCGCAAAAATTTTTGGATTTGATGTGGTGTATGCGGACGAGCTGTCCGAGCGCGAGATTTTGCGCGCCGTGCGTCAGGGACATTTGTATTCGAGCGCGGGTCCCGGGTTGGAATTGAACGCAGCGACAAGCCAAGCACATGCCATGATGGGGGATGTGTTGGATGTTGCTGCGGATGTGCCGATTCAGGTTAGCACCGTATGGGCAGACTGCCCCCGGGACGCACAACTCGCGTGGATTGTGGATGGGGTCGCGCGCGAAACGCGCAGTGTGGAGGGCAACGGCTCCGGCGCGTGGGAATTGCGCGGCGGGCAGGCGGGCTGGTGTCTCGTCACGGTGCGCGACGCACAAGGCGCGATGCTCGCGTTCACCAATCCGATTTTTTTTGATGGGCGCGCCAATGGCTAGCCATCAGGACCCGGCGCCCGATTTCAAAAAGTCGCCCTATACGGGCTGGACGCGCGCCCATTGGGAACACATGTTGGCGCGCGCCACCTATGGATATGTGCTGGCGGGAGAGCGCAACGGCTCACCGGCGCGGGCGCTCTTTCCCGATGACCGCTGTGACCGTCCCGATGCGGTGGATGCATCAGAGGCATTTTCGCGCATCGCATTGCCGTGGGGGACTTGGCTCTGTAACGCTGCCAATCCGTCCACGCTTGCTTTTGCGGACCGCGAAATTGATCTCGCCGACTTGATGCGGCGCGCGCTGATCCAAGGGACGGACCCGACAAACCCATACACGTATTGGGGCGACATCGGGCACCTGGACCAGCGGATTGTAGAGACCTCCAATCTCGCGCTCGCGGTGTGGTTTAGCCGTGAACGCGTTTTTTATTTTCTGACCGACCGGGAACGGGCGCAGGTGATGCGCTGGCTGGCGCAGGTGGACGGCAAAGAAACGTATCCCGATAACTGGGTCTTGTTTCCCGCGTTCTCGCAGATCGTGCGGCTCAAACTGGGTTACGACGCGCCCGAGGACGACCTCGACGCGCGGCTGGACCAGATGAGCCGCTTTTATCGCGGTGACGGCTGGTATGATGACGGCGCGGGGGACAAGTTTGACCTGTATAACGCCTGGATGTTTGGCTTGCATTATTTGTTGTGGGCATGGATTGACGGCGACCGCCGCCCCGAGCACAAGCGCGAGGTCCTGGCGCGCGCCAAAATCTTTCTTGCGTCGTTCCCGTTCTTTTTCGGAGCAAATGGCTCGTATGTGGCATGGGGGCGGACTCTGGTCGGGCGCTTTGCGGCAGTGGCGACATTTGCCATCGGGCACGCGCTGGGCATTGCGCCGCGCAATCCAGGTATGCTCAGACGAATTTCGAGCGGCTGCTTGAAATATTTTTACGAGCGCGGCGCGTTCGACCCCACAGAGCACTTTTTGCGACAGGGGTTTCACGGCAATTTTCCGCCCGCAGGCGAGTCCTATCTTTCGTCAGGGTCTCCGCTGTCGGCGTGTCATGGGCTGTTTGCGTTGACGCTCGACCATGATGACCCGTTCTGGACAGCCGTCGAAGAGCCACTGCCCGTCGAACAACAGGATTTTGAACGCGTTTTGCTCGTCCCGGGTTTCCTGGTTTCGGGGAGGCGGGAAACAGGGCAGACACTGCTGCTCAACAGTCGCGCGGGTCACGAGTCCGATACGCCGCGAAACGACTATGTGTCCAAATACGGCAAATTCGCCTATTCGAGCCACTTGCCCTTTAACGTCGTCCCCGTCGCAGGGTCATATGCGCCCGATGCGATGATTGCGCTGACGCATGACGGCAGGACATTCGGGCATCGCCAGGCGACGCGCGCGGGTGGCGTGGGACCTGGCATGATGTGGTGCGAGTTTGACGAAATTGTTGACGGACAGCCGCACACTTTGCGAGTGGCGGTCCTTTTGTGGAAGGATTTGCAGATTCTACTCGCGCTCGTCGAGCCGAATGCGCCCGTGCGCGCGGTGCAGGCGCCCGGCGCGTTGGGATGCAGTGGCGCTGCCCGCGTTTTGCGTCGTTCCGACCGTTCCGCGGGGTGGGAGTATGCGTGCGCGCACGAGGTCGCATCGGGCGAACAGCGCGCTGTTGGCATCCGACGTCTGCTCGGTTATGACGCACAGGAAGCGAGCCGCCCGTTTCTGGGTTATTCGAATCTGAACCTCGCGCACGATTATGCAGAACAGCCCGTGATCTACGAATCTCTGCTGAGCGACCAGCGCCGCATGCTGGGGTCTCTGTCGCTGGTCCGTCCCGCGCCATTCGATCCACAACAAGAACTCGCCGGAGTCTCGCTGTTGCGGCAAGAAAATGAAACTGTGGATGTGACGTTCAAGGATGGGGGCAAGGCGTTTGTCGCTTTGGGGACTCGGCGACCGGACCGTATTCAAGTTGGCGGGTTTGATGTGACAGGCGCGTCCATCAGGTATGTTCGCATCGGGGCGGGCGGCAATCACATCGCGGGCATCGGTCTGACCCGCATCGAGGGAATCGCCCGTTTGACATCACCGGGCACGCTGTGGCTGGAGCGCCACGAGAATATGGTGTATTTGAGCGCGGATGTTGGCGTTTCAATCGAGCGCGCGTGGCTCGAGGGCGTGATGGGCGAGTTGCAGGTGCGCGCTCCTGACGCGACATGGGTGAATGTCGGCGCAGACGCGGCAGACGGTATTTCGCAGGAGCTTGTGACGGAATGGTCGCAGCGGACGATGCTGCAATTTGTCGAATTTCGATTTCGAACTGCCGAGGACCAAGGTCCCCAAAAAGTTGGGTAATGATATGGCGCTGCTAGCAGGTTGATGGATTTGCGTCATTCCCTTTAATGCCCGCCATCATCAGCCCCAGGTCCTCCATCTTGCTGTCGGGAGAGACAATCCCGACGATTTGACCTTCATACATTACGGCGATGCGGTCAGAGAGGGCGCGCACTTCTTCCAGGTCTTCGCTGATGAGCAGGACTGCGGTGCCATTCGCGCGCTGTTCGATAAGCCGTTTGTGAATATACTCGGTCGCGCCAATGTCCACGCCGCGTGTCGGCTGCGCGGCAAGGAGCAGGCGCGGCGCCCGGTCCAACTCGCGGGCGAGGATCAGTTTTTGAATATTGCCGCCCGACAGACTTTTTACGGGCGTGTCCAGCGAGGGCGTTTTGACATCATATTCGCGCACGAGTCTGGTGCAGTGGTCATTGATTTGCCCAAAATCAAAAACCCCGCGATTTGCCAGAGGCGGATACGCATGTGTTTCCAGAATCGCGTTCTCGGCAACGGTGAACTCGCGCACGACGCCCATGGTCATTCGTTCTTCGGGAACAAAGGCGACCCCCGAAGCGCTGACCTGCGCGGGGGACTGGTTCGTAACATTCTGGTTGTCCACCCAAATCGTTCCGGCAGTCGCGCGCCGCATGCCCGCAATCGCTTCGGCGAGTTCGCGCTGCCCGTTGCCCGAAACCCCCGCAATGCCGAGAATCTCCCCTGCGCGCACCTCGAGCGAAAAATCCCGGACAGCTGTGATCCCCTTGTCGTTGGCGGCGGAGAGATGCTCGATTTTCAAGACGACGGGACCTTGCTGCGCGGGCGGCTTGTCCCAACGGGTGATTACGTCGCGCCCCACCATCATGCGCGCCAGCTCTTTTTGATTCGTATCCGCTGTCTTGACGCGTCCGACCACGCGCCCGTCGCGCAGAACAGTCACCCGATCGCTGATCGCCATCACTTCGTACAATTTATGGCTGATGAAAATCAATGCATTCCCTGCATCACGCAGGCGCCGGAGAATGTCAAAAAATTCCTTGACCTCTTGCGGCGTCAAGACTGCCGTCGGCTCGTCAAGAATCAAGAGCGACGCATCGCGATAGAGCGCCTTGATGATTTCGACGCGCTGCTGCTGTCCGACTGCCAATTGCCATACCAACGCATTGGGTTCGACGCTCAAGCCATATTGGGTCGCCAGTTCCTGCACGCGTTTGGTGACAACGTCGAGATCGGTGAGCGGACCGCGCGACGATTTCAGCCCGAGCGCGACATTTTCGACGACGGTGAACCCGGGCACGAGTTGAAAATGCTGATGAATCATCCCGATGCCGTTCGCCAGCGCGTCGGCGGGTGAACGCAGTTCGGCGAGTTTGCCATTGATAAAAATCTCGCCTTCGGTCGGCCGATACATCGCATACAAGATTTTCATCAGGGTGGACTTGCCCGCGCCGTTTTCGCCGAGCAGCGCGTGGATTTCGCCCGCGTGAACATCAAAGTTGACCTGGTCGTTTGCCAACACGCCGGGAAAACGTTTGCTCACATTGCGGAGTTCAACAGTTTCGATGGGCATGATTGTCGGTCGGGGACAAATGACCGGTTGATTGAATCGGCAGACCCGATCCAACCAACCGGCGTTTTGTCGTTTGAAGCGTTCTATTCGATCCCGGTCTTGATACTGCCGTCCTTGAGACCGGCGATGGTTTGCTCAGCCAGCGTTTTGATGTCAGCCGGAAGCGCATAACCGTCATTGAATTGCATCACGAGACCGCCGTTTGCAAAGGTCATGATAAAGACCTCGCCGCCGCGCGTTCCGGCGTTGATCTGGCTCATCATGTCTTTGAGGGCAAAGGTCCAGTCATAGACCTGACTGGCGACCACGTTTCCCGGCGCGAGCGAGCTTTGATCGGATTGATTGCCAAACCAGAGCGCGTTCTTGTCCTTGATCACACTCACCGCGCCGACGACACTTTGGGATGTTCCGGTGAGCACATCGGCGCCGGAGGCGATCTGCGTCTGCGCCGCCTGTGACATCAACGCCACGTCGCTAAAGGAATTGGTATAGGTCGTTTGGACCTTGATCGCAGGGTCAGTCGCCAACGCTCCCGCCTCGAATCCTCTGATGGTGAGCTGTCCATCGCCGGCGGGGATAGGACCGAGCGCGCCCAACACTTTGCTCTTGCTCAATTTCGCCGCCATCACGCCTTCGACATAACCCCCCTGGTCCGAGGCGACCGTGTAGGCAAAGACATTTTTGATGCCCTTGTCCTCAAAGGTGTCCACCGCAGTCCCCCAGGCAAAGGCAGTATCCGGAAAATCGGGCGCAATCTCCTGGAGCGGCGCGCCATACTGCGAGCCGTGCGCAATGACGAGATTATAGCCCTTGGTCGCATAATCTCGAATCGCCGCCGCGGCATCGCCGACGACAAACATATTCTCGGAATAGACAAAGTCAAACTTGTCTTTGCCCATTTCGGATTGCAGGCGGTTGAGCGCGTCCACCATGCTCTGACTGAATGCCAGGTCGTTTGCCGCGCTCGGCATGACTACCGCCACACGGAACTGCTCTGCGGCGGGCGCGGCGGTCGGCTGAGCCGCGGGTGCGCTGGTCGCCGGCGGCGGCGCCGCAACGGGCGCGCACGCGGCAATGACGGTCATGGCAATCAACGCCAGCGCAAAAATCAGAAAACGGGTCTTCATATCTCCTCCTTGAATTTGTATCGGCACAGCTGCAGCTGCGCCGTTTCAAAAACAGCCCCTGGGGTCTGCTTTGGACTTTATTCCCCACGTTCGAACGGTTTTGTCAGCGCGGTGGGCTGGGTCACGATTTGCCGCGCCGCAAAAATCAACGCCACAATCGTCAGGACATACGGGAGCATGCCGGCAATGTCCGAGGGCAAGCCAATCCCGAGCGTTTGAATCCACAATTGGAGCGCATTGACCATGCTAAAGAGCAAGGCGCCCGCCATGATGCGAAAGGGACGCCAGCCGCCGAAATAGACCAGCGCAACCGCGATAAAGCCCAGCCCACTCGTCAGGTTTTGTTGAAAAATATTCAACAGCGCAATCGAAAGCGACGCCCCGGCGATGCCTGCCATTGCGCCCGCGAGGGTCACGGTGATATAGCGCACTTGCGAGACGCTGATGCCCAGCGAGTCGGCTGCTTCGGGGGTCTGTCCAACCGCGCGAATTTTCAATCCGAGCGTTGTCTTGTTCAAAATGAACCACGCCAACGGGACACATGCGAACGCGCCATACACCAGCAAGTTTTGACTAAACAGCACCGGACCGAGCACCGGCAAATCGCTCAGCCCGGGGATTTCCAAACGCGGCACGCCGTCAATTGCTTTGGGCGTTCCGACCATCACCAAAAACAAAAGGTCGCTCAATCCCAGTCCGAATAAATAAATGCCGATTCCGCTGATCCCCTGTTCCGCCTTGAGGGTTACGCTGATGAATGCCGTCAGCAAGCCCATCAGCCCCCCGACCAGCGTGGCAATGGCGAGAGCATAATAGTAATTGCCGGTCGTCCACGTGATATAGTAGGCGGCAAAGGCGGCGACGAGCATCACCCCCTCCAAGCCAAGATTTAGAACGCCGCTCACCTGACTGAACATTTCGCCGATTGACGCATAGAGATAGGGTGTCGCCAGCTGAATCCCGGATGCCAATACCCCAATGATGACGGCGGGTGCCAAGAGTTGTTCGAGCATAAGGTTTGCCTATGGAGTCACGTCCGGTGTCACGGCGGTTGGCGTGGCGGGGCGCGGGGTTGTCTCGGCGAGCACGCGCTGTGTGGCGCGCCGTTTTGCCCAAATCTGGCTGGCGACTACAAAAATGACCACCAAGCCGTCGAGCGTCGTGACAAAGGCGCCCGGCACCTGGACGGTGCGCTGCAGACTGTTGGCTCCGGTCAGTAACGCGCCAAATAAAAATGACGCGGGAATTACGCCAAGCGGATGCAATCCGCCAAAGAGCGCGGCGACAATCCCGTTAAAGCCCGCGCTGCCCGTAAAACCCGTCGCCGAGCCATCCGTAAAGAGCCGATGACTGACGCCCAACACTTCGACTGCGCCCGCCATGCCTGCGAGCGCGCCGCTCAACGTGATGGCGAGGATTTGATAGCGATTCACCGGAATTCCGGCATATTTCGAAGCTACCATGTTGAACCCGACTGCCCGAATCCGATAGCCGACGCTCGTGCGCCACAGCAAGAAATAGACGACGACTGCGGCAAAGATCGCGAGCAAGACGCCGAAATGCAGACGCGTGGGCACCAGGCGCGGCAAGTCCGCCCAGGGCGGAAAGCGCAGAGTCTGGGGAATCCGAATCGTATTGTCAACACTGGAAGGGTCCATGAGCGCGCCGTTCAAGAGAAAGGTCATGAATTGAACGGCAATCGCATTCAGCATCACGGTGCTCAAGACTTCGTTCACTTTAAAGCGCGCCTTGAGAAAACCCGCGATGCCACCCCAAAAACCACCGCCCACAAGCCCGGCGACAAGCGCCAGTGGGATCAAGACCAAACCGGGCAGGAAGGGGAATGCCAACACGACGGCTGTGGTGGCAAGCGCACCCATGACAATCTGCCCTTCGCCGCCAATATTGATCATGCCCCCGCGATATGCAATACAGATGCCAACCCCAACCAAGAGCAAGGGGACTGCTTTGACGAGCGAGTCTGCAATGGCGTTGGGGCTTCCAAAGGCGCCTTGCGCCATGCCAATATACGCTTCAATGGGATTGGCGCCGAGAGCAAGCAGGACGAGTCCGCCAACAAACAGCGCTGCCGCACCTGCGGCAAGCGGCACGAGGATATAGTTAAAGCGACCCGGATCAAAACGCCCACGCTTTGTATCGAGAGCAGTATTTTTCACCCCACAACCTCTTTTTTTCGCGCGCCAAACGTTTGCGCGATAACCTGCGCAAAATCAAATGCCATAGACAAATTGAACTCTATTCGGGGCAATGGTAAACGAACCGCCGGAAGGCGCCCTCTCTCATGCATACACCAAAACAGGCGTTACTTGAAATGTCATTTGCCCTGTGGATTTCGAGACGAATTGCGGGCAGAATAATAAAGCGCTTGTTTGCTTTACAAACCGAATTGAGTTTGAACGTTGTGCCAGTCCCCATTGAGCATTTCATCCACACAGTCGGCGGCAAAGGCGCGTTCGATGAGGGGCAATGCCTCGGTTGCCCGAAGACGAGTCAGCGCAAGAATGATGAACGCGTTCAAGGAGGTGTCGTTTTTCGCATAGGGTTCCAACGCATTCATCAAGAACGTTATCACCTTTGGGCGCGTTTCGGGGAAATGCTCGCCGATATTATGGATACTTTCGGATGCGGTGACGCGCGCCCACAGGGGGTTTGACGCGTCGGCAAGGTATGCGCCAAGCGGTTCGAGCGCAATCGGTCCGATTTGACCGAATACCAACGGCAGCTCTTCGCTGCTCCACTCGTCATAGTCTTTGTCAATATATTTCAGCAAACCCAGCAGCGGTCCGACCGCCTCGCTTGCGCGCAGCTGTCCCAACGCGCGCCACGCATGCACGGGAGCCCACACGAGGGAACTGGGAAAGGGCGCCCGGTTCA
Source organism: Anaerolineae bacterium (assembly GCA_020851635.1). GTDB lineage: Bacteria > Chloroflexota > Anaerolineae > UBA4142 > SHND01 > SHND01. The sequence goes on along the minus strand of JADZCJ010000068.1, from coordinate 53,194 downwards.
ATTCGCGACTGGTCGCCATCCGCACAAGTTCGGGAATGTCCGCGTCGGTGATACCCATTTTTATATAGTCGCGTGAATCGAACGAATCAGGTTTGCCCAAATAAAGGAATTGTTCAACCGGCGGGCGATAGGCGGACCTGACAATGATTTCGTGGATTTGTGCCTCGTCGTCACCTGAAAGTGGCGCTTGAGTTTCTGTTTCCTCGAAATCTCCTATCACCAAAGGCGCGTCTTTCCAGTAGGTGGGAGGTTCATGGCTCCGGGATGGGGCTTGGACGCGCGCGGGCGCAAGATAACGTGACAGATCGTCAAGCGCGGTCTCTTCACCCATTGCATGTAACACCTCGAATGCCGCGCGTTTTGCATCGTCGGACATGCCGCCCTGACGTTTGATGACGACCCACAGGCAAGCTCTGTTTTCGTCAGTGCCAAGCCGGGCTGCCAACTCGCGCAGACTGTCCTGTTCGTTGGGTGAGGCGTTTTGGAAACGTTTGACAAACGAGCCAAGGACCGGCTCGTTGCCAATTTCACGTACGAGTGCGGCAATTTGGTTGGCGGTCGCCTCGGGTTCCTGACCCGTTGCGTCCAGGATTGCGTCAAGACGCGCACGCGCAAGCGTCGAGGGGGGAATATTTGGTTTTTTGTGTTTTTTTGAACGGCTCATGGTAGACAAGGCAAAAAGCAGGTTAATGGGATGTGAGAGAGCATAGTATATTTTGGCGTTGGTTGTCAATGCCATCCGCGCAAGATTATATAGCTGTAATGGAAATGGAGGGATACGCTTGCGACGCATTGCGGGTGTGTGGGCAACTGTCCGCGCCTGTGGGCATGCCCGCAAACCATCGCCCCGCATCACACCTGGGTGCGCAATCGCGGGTTGCTCACCTCATCGAACCCGAGATGAATCAGGTAGAGGGCGAGGAACAAAAGCATGAGCGTAACAACGGGGGTCAACCACCACCACCACATGTTTTGCAGGATGGAACCATAGCTCAAGGACCAATAGATCATCATGCCCAGTGTCATTTCGCGCTGCGGACCGAGACCCAGGATGGACAAGCCCGCTTCCGCAAGGATGGCGACGATAAAGGCATTGACAAAATTCGCCCCGAGCCACGGCAGCATTTGGGGCACGAGCTCGCGCGTGATAATGTCAAAGCCGGACATGCCGGAAATGCGCGCGACGTCAACGAACGGACGCGTCTTGAGACTCAGAGTCTGAGAGCGTATCGCGCGGGCGGGCCACGACCACGCAAAAAGTCCGATAATGATCGCCATGTGCTGCACGGTAACGCCTCTTACCAGCGCGGCGATGAGCACCAAAAAGAGCAAAACCGGGACCGCGAGAAACACATCAATCACCACTCGCAGGACCGCATCCACCCAGCCCCCGAAATAGCCGCTGACAAAACCAAGTAGAGAGCCGATGACCGTTCCCAGCAGTGCGGCAATTAGCCCGACCTGGATCGAGTTTGGCACTGCCTCGGTCATTTGTGCCGCCACGCTCTGTCCGAGCGAGGTGGTGCCGAGGACAGCTGCCGCGTGCGGGGGCAGCTTGCGAGTGATGGAACCGGAACGCCGCAGTTTCGGATCAATCATCAATGCCCCTGCCAGGGCAGTCCCCAGGATCAGCAAAAAGAGAATGCCCCCAAACACAATCTTGCGATTTTGGAGGATCAGAGTGGAATACCCGGGCGGCGCGGCGCTTGGCGTTTCCTCTGTGATTATGTCTTTAGCCGCTAGCGCCACAACATACCTCCAAAAACATAAACCACATTCCCGGTTTGTCCTACGTCCTCTATCATTCGTCGTTCGTCCGCTGTCATCCCGTCTGCGCCTGTCGAATTCTGGGGTCAATAAAAGGATAGATCAGGTCCATTGCAAAATTGACGAGCGCGACTGAAATGATAATGAGCATGACGCTGCCCTGAATCACGGGATAATCGAGGCCCTTGATCGAGCTAAAGATAAGCCATCCAATACCCGGATAGCCAAAAATGACCTCGGTCACGAGCGCGCCACCCACGAGATAGCCGAGCGAGAGCGCCAACCCTGTCGCCTGCGGCAAGAGCGCGTTGCGAAAACCGTAACGCCACAAGATACGCCGCGGAAACAACCCTTTTGCCTCCGCCCACAAAATATAGTCCTCACCCTTGATGCTGATCATCAGACTGCGCATGCTGAGGAACCACCAGCCCAGCGAGACGAGAATGATGCTCATGGCGGGCAGCGCCGCGTGCCGCAGCACATCTACGGTAAAGGCAAACGTAAACTCTGGTTTTGTGCCCACCTCGTATGCCCCGGCGAGGGGAAAGATGGGCACGAGAAAAGCAAACGCAAAGAGCAAGAGAATCGCCAGAATGTAATAAGGCGTGGTGTATGCGACGAGCGCAAGCACAACGACCGCCCGAATCGTGACCGATTTGCTTTCACGCCAACCCACGACGGCGCCGAGCACCGAGCCAATCAGCCAGCTCAAGACCGTCGTCACCAGTAAAAGCCCAACCGTCCAGGGCAGGGCGGTAAAGATCAGGTCGGACACCTTGGCGGGGAAATTGGCAATCGAGTACCCCAGGTTTCCCTGCGCCAACTGGACCAAATAATCAATGTATTGCTGCCAGACCGGTTTGTTCAGACCAAAACGCTCCATGTAATCGCGGATGAGCGCTTCATTGCCCCTGCCTGCGCCTACAGAAGAAAGTTTAGCCATAATCGCGCCCATCGGATCACCGGGCACGAGGCGCGGCAGCAAAAAAACAATGGTCATTGCGAGAATGATTGTCGCGAGGAGAATCAGAAAGCGCTGACCGACATAGGCAACATACGCGCGCATTTATTTTTGGAAATCTTTGAGGTCTCGGCGAACAAAGTTCACTGGTGCATCATTAACCGGCTTTTGCGCATCGTTCTTGTCAAACACTCGATCCTTGACGGATTCGGGACAATCCGACTCACAAGAGCTTGCTTGACGATGCACCAGGAGACACTCGAAGGTCTTTTTACGACCGGGAACTCTTTATTGTGCGGGCTTGATACCGCCAACCCACTTGCCATCCTTGTCAGGATAGCCCGCGATGACCGTATTAAAGGTCGCCCACCAGCTCACGGGCATATTCCAGGGATTATCCGCCGTGGGCCAACCCGTCCAGTAGGTTGTATTGAACGGGACGAGCGCCGGCGCCTGGACGACCGGAATGACCGGCAAGTCCTTGAGCCAAATCGCCATCGCTTGCTGGAAGAGCGGGATCATCTTGGCGTTGTCGTCCGGCGGCGTGGCGAGCATTTCATTCACGATCTTGTCCAGCTCGGGGTTCTGGTAACGGAACGAGTTCGCCTCGAACAACGCAACCTTTTCGCCGAGCGGCTTGTAGTACTTGCTGTTGAACAGGTCGAGGTTCTCGGCGATATAGCCGGGGCAGAACGAGTGGAGCTTGATATCATAGTCACCCTCGAGGACCGCCGTCTGTTCTGCGGGACCGCTCAACGGAGTAATCGTGACCTTGATACCCGCGCGACCCAGCTGGTCGGCGATGACCTGCGCGACCTTTACCTCTTCGTTCGAGTCGGCGTTGACGACATATTTGAGGTCGAGGGTCGAGATATCCACTCCTGCATCCTTGAACATCTGGAGACCTTTGGCTTCATCATACGCCTCGGTGGGGTATTGTTGGAGCAGGTCGGCAATCGCGTCTTTGTACGGTTTGACGCCGCCATAATCGGGCCAGACGCCCCAGGCGGGGGTGGTCGCTCCTTCGTACGCAAGGTCCGCGACCGCGTTGCGGTCAATCAGATACGACAGCGCCCATCTTGCCTCGGCCTTGTCGAATGGCGGATGCGCGTTGTTGACCATGAGCGGGCGCGGGCAGGGATCGAGCCAGGAGAAAGGCAAGTCCTTTTGCCATGCGATGACTTTTGGATTGCGCCGGGCAACTTCTTCGAACGAACCTACGCCGAGGATTCCGATCATGGGCGTGTCAATCTCGTTGTTCACCAATGCCAGAGCGACGTTGGTTTCCGGACCGAGATAACGCAGGTTGACGGTTTTGGGTCCGGGGGTGACGCCAAACGCTTTGGTGCCCCACCAGTCATCGCGCCGTTCCCACGTCCGTGATTGTTCGGTCGAATTTGCGAGTTTGTACGCACCCGTGCACACAGGATTTGAGTTTGTGAAAGTTTTGGGGTCCGCTTCTTTTTCCCAAATGTGCTTGGGCACAATCGTAGTGCCGCCCCAGATCCCGACTGCCGGAAATGCCTCGCGGTTGAGGTGAAAGTGCGGGTTCGACGTCTTGAGGTTAAAGGTCACAGTGTGGTCGTCCACTTTTTCGACCGACGCGACATTGTCAACGACCTGCTGACCCCAATTCAAACTCGGGTCCTTTTGGATCATTTCATAGGTAAAGACTACATCGTCGGCGGTAAAGGGCTGTCCATCGCTCCACGTCACGTCGTCGCGCAATTTGACCGTCAGAGCGGTAGAGTCGGCGTTGTACTCGTAACCGGTGGCGAGCCACGGGATATATTCACCGGTTTGCAGGTTCTGGTAGAAAAAGTATTCGTAGCAAAAGTTGTGCATGCCCATGTCGCGGTTCCAATTGACATAGGGGTTGATCGCGTCGGCTGGCACAATCGGACCGCCGATTGCGATGTTGAGCGTTTCAGCGCGCGCCTGGTCCACGGGAACGGGTGTCGCCTGTGCGACCACCGTCTGAGGTACGATGACCGTTTCCTGGGCGATCACGGTTTGTGGAACTACGACCGTTTGCTGCACCACTTGCGGCAGCGTGCCGGGCGCCGCGCACGCGCCGGCAATCACCACGAGAGCCGTCAACACGAGAATCATAGCTGAAAACTTGAGCGTTTTCATTCTCTCCTCCTCCATGCAGACAACGATGCAGCGCCTGAAATGGGCTGCAGTTTTTTTGTGCCCTACATCGTTGACGGCTCAATGTCCACCGTCAACTCGGGCTTGTACATTGCTCAAACGGTCCGCTCGGCGTGCGCCGACTGTGACCACTCTTCATCCTCCCCCCACGGGCGATTCGGGTCCGGGACGGGAATCGAACTGATCAATAGTTTTGTATAGGGGTGCTGCGGATCGTTTACCAGTTCTACACCTCCTTGCTCGACGACCTCTCCGCGATAAAGCACAATGATGCTGTCGCTAATCTGGTAGGCGGTTGTCAAGTCATGCGTGATATAAATGATCGAGATGCCAAACTCTTGTTTGAGCTGTAAAAGGTTCTTGAGAATACTTTCGCGCAGTGACGCGTCGATCATCGAGACGGGCTCGTCGGCGATAATCACTTTGGGGCGCAGCAGCAGCGCGCGCGCGATCATGATGCGTTGCCGCTGTCCACCGCTCAACTGATTGGGGTAACGTCCCAGGGTATCCTCGGGTTTCAAGCCCACTGCTTTGAGCGCACGCTCGATCATTGCGCGGGACTCGTTTGCGTTGTGCGCCAGCCCGAATTTTTCAATCGGCACCGTCAGCACGTGGTCCACCCGATAAAAAGAGTTGTAGACGCCGAACGGGTCCTGAAAGATCGCCTGGACCTCGATGCGGAATTGTTTCGCCTCCTCACGCGCAAGCCGCAGCAGATTTTTGCCGCGATAGAGGATTTCACCCGTTGTCGGACGTTCCAGCCCCAACAACATTCGCCCCATCGTCGTCTTGCCGCTCCCGCTCTCGCCGACGACGGCGATAATGGTCGGCTGCTCGGCATCCAGAGCCAGTGTAAAGTTCTTGAGCGCCACTGTGGCAGCTCTGTCTCCCAAGCCGCCTTTGAATATTTTGGTCACGTCGCGAGCTTGCAGCAGCGGCGTCATGAATCAGCTCCAACGGTCTGCTCAAGCCGAGAGGACTTGCGAAAAGCAGCTCGTTTTTCGAACGACGGCAGACTCTCCATCAGCAGACGGGTGTATGGATGCGCGGGGCGCGCAAACATCTCTCGAACATCCCCAACGTCCAACATCTGCCCGGCGCGCATCACTCCCATGCGATGAACAAACTGCGCCATCAGACCCATATCATGCCCGATCAAAATAATCGCCGCGCCGAGCGATTCTTGGACCTTGCGTAGGGTTTGCATAACTCGGCGCTGTACGATCACGTCCAGCGCGCTTGTCGGCTCGTCCGCAATAATGAGTTTGGGACGCAGACTGATGGCGATGGCGATGCAGACTCGCTGTTTCATCCCACCGCTGAGTTCGTGGGGAAAGTGATGCGCAACGTCAGGGCGGAGATCCACCGATTCAAGCAATTCCGAGACGCGCTGCTGCTCCTCGGCGGGCGAGAGCCGCACGTCATGCGCGCGCAGACCGTCTACAATCTGGTCTTGGACCCGCATCACCGGGTTGAGCGAGTTCATCGCGCCTTGCGTGACAAGGGCGATTTGAGAGAGTCGGAGCTGCCGCATTTGTTCTTCCGGGAGGGTCAAGAGGTTCACGCGTGACTCGCGTTCGCCTCCCTCGCTTGACGGAGATTCGAGCTGCGCCCCGGTCAGCAGCCATGCTTCACCCGAGATAATCTGTCCAGGCGGTTTTATGAGCCGCATCAGGGCGAGAGCGATGGTTGATTTGCCCGAACCGGACTCGCCGATGAGTCCAAAGCGTTCGCCCTGTCGGACCGCAAAACTGACGCCGTCCACCGCGCGGACTGTGCCGCGCGGGGTCGGATAATGAACGCGCAGGTCATTGACTTGAAGGACGAGCTCGGCAGAGACAGTTGGTCGCATCATCATGATCTCTTCATCGAGAAAACGATACCACGAGACGCCTGAATCAGACGCGGTTTTCTTTGGTAAAAAAGGGGGAAATCTGCAGTTGCCTTGTCGAAGAGACCGTAATACGCGTTGGCAACTTGAGGCGCGAGTGCTTGGTCAGTATACGTGAAAGAATTGCAAGTTGTCAATGCCCGAGCCGATATAATCGCTTGGGCTTGTGTAATAATTCACACGCGTATCGCCGCGTTGAGGACCGGACTGCGCGCCAGAGTTTTCGGGCGAATACGCGTCTCTCCTCTACAACCGCCGTAATACAAATTCAAAGCGCGCATCATCCTCGTACCACATCGGAAAGTTGGTGCCCCAAACGTTGTTGGCAAGCAACCAATGCATCCCGCGCGCGAGCGAGGGCTGCCGATTGGTGAAATTCAAGAGAGAACGCGTCCCCGGCGCGACCAGCGGCGCATCGCGCGTTTCTATCTCGAATTGCATCGCATCATCGCGATACCAAACGCCATGACCTACGGCGTGCAAATGACGATTTCCATCGCGCACAATCTCTAACGGCGAGACCGCATGTCCCAATTTGTCCATCGTCCAACCCTTGGCGCGGCGCACGCGCGGGCAAAAAGAAAACCAGATCGCCTCGGGCAGGCGGCAGGCGCGTTTCTCGAACCACTGCAATACAAAGCGGATAAGCGGCTCGTTTTCCGCAAACTCGACGGTGAGATACAGCACGGCAGGAGAGCCATAATTGACAACCGGCTCGCGCGGCATCTCCAATTCGAGCACATGGCGCGGCATTTGGGCGGACGGGTCGCGATAGAGCGCGGCGAGTCGCGGAACCCACTCGTGGTGTTCGGCGCCCGCCTTGGCTATCCCGGGTTTGGTAAAGTCCGGCACCGACCACCACGCGTTTTCAGGGCGATGCACATTGTATTGTTTGTAAAAGCGGTCATAGTCCGCCTGTGAATACGTTTCGTAACAAACCAGCCCGAGCGGATACGCCGCCGATGCCCAGGTCCGCTTGCTTGCCCGTTCCTTCAAGTGGGCGAGCGCGCCGCGGGGATCAAAGGCAAATTGCCAATGACGCGACTCGAACCGCGCCAGGGGATCAGCGACGCGCTCCAAATTCTTGATGTCGGGGCGCGTCGGTCCAATTTCCGTCAGCGCGCGTCGCGCGTCTAGTCCCATTGCGGAATCGTCCAGCGCATCCAACGCTTCTTTCACATAACTGCGCTGCTCGTTCCACGACGCTTCCATCTTTTGGAAATTCGGCTTGTTCCGCGCCGCGTCGAACAAATCGTTGCGATAGTTGTCGTAATCGGCGAGATGTGTCTTGACGTCAAGCCCCCAGGTGTGTTCGGGAATTTTGAGCAGCGCACGGCTGAATTTCTTCCAGGTAATTCCTTGGGGGTTGACCCCCCGTGCCAGCCACGAACGGCGCAAGCGCGCGAGCGCGCGGAATTGGCTCACCTTTTTGGGATCACTGCCCGTGCCATGAATCCACGTATCGCCCAATTCCTGGCTCACGATGGGCAATGGCGTCTTGCTCTCTGAGAGCTTGGACGCAAACGCATCCATCGTCGAACCTACAATCTCGGCATTCGGGAGCAGGTCGCGGAGGTGGGCGAAAGCGGCGTAAATCTGCGCGACCGTCTGGGGTCCGATATTATCGCTCGTATGGGCAAAGGCAAGCGCCTCGTCCAGACCGGGCACAATCTGCAAATCCCCATATGCGCCCTTTTGATACATGACAATCACTTCCGAGTCGTCGGGCGCGCGCCACCTGAATACGGGCGGCACGTCGGGGGGGGTGGACGCGGCGTTGACGCCAATGTGCAAAAAGCGAATGCCTGCTTTTGCAAGGAGGGGCACAATGCCGCGCGTGTGTCCCGGCACATCGGTCATTTTTGCCGCGACGGTCCGCTTGCCAAACCGCGCGTCGAGCTCTTGCGACAGCGAAATGCCAAAACAAAAGAGGTCGGAATCCATCAGCTCGCTGTGCGTCGTAAAGGGCAAGCCGTGCCAGGCGATATCCCCGTCCAGAATGGCTTGTTCCAGCGCGGCGCGTTTATCGGGCGCCGCGCGTTCCAGATATTCATAAATCAGCCACGACCCGGTCGTCCAAACAAAACGCTCGGTTCCGTCCGCGCGGCGCAATTCCTGCGCCGCCGCTATGGCTTGCGGAATGTATTGCTCAAAATAGGTCTCGGCGACATTTCGGGCAAAATCCGTAAAGCCGAGATCGAGATGCGTCTTGAACACCAGGTGCACGCGGCGAACAAGAGAAGGATGTGTCAGGGTTGTGTTATCCATTTCCGCACGAGGCGCAATCCTTCCACGAGTTCGATGGTCGGATCATGGTCTACCGAGTGAATCTCGACACTATAGTCGCCTGCATACCCGATGCGCTTGAGCGCGCGCACACATTCTTTGAGCGGCACGATGCCCTGACCATACCCGACGTTCCGGTCTTCTGTTTGTCCGTCTTGCCCCGCAGTCGGAATCACGTCTTTGAGGTGGATGTTCAGGATATGTTTGCCCAGCTGTTCGATCATACCCACCACCTCATGCGCTTGCGACGCATACCAGCCGGTATCCACGGTCGTGCCGATTCTTCCATGCGCGCCATCTCCAATCTGGTCGAACATTTCCTGCGCGGATTTCTCGGGATGATTCTCCAAACCGAGATACAGGTCATACTCGTCGAGCTTGTCAACCACGAACGCGCGCTCTGTCCGCAAGACCGGACAGGTGCCGCTCAACAGCCGCGTATTGACCCCTGCAGCCATCTTGCACGCCGCCATAAATTCATCGCGCGTTTTACCGAAATTGTCGCCGAGACTCGTCACCGTGATTCTGTGCTTGGTCAACAGGTCTCGCGCCAGAGCAATCTGTTGTTGTGTCGCCCAGCGCCAGTTCAACTGTCCCGCCGTCCAGATATCGAGGGCATCAAATCCCATCGTCCGCACGTCGCGCAGCATCTGTTCGAATCGGACCGCAAATGTTTCCGGTGGACGATACCAGTCATTCACCGCCCTGACACATGCCTCCCACCGGTTGTCCGGATGATATCCGGAGGGTTTGCCGACAAAACTGGAGCCGTTGACCGAGATTCTATTCATGCAAAAAGAACTGCCTCCCCGGCTGGCGCATCCTTGACCAACTTGTTTTGCATCATTCTTGTCAAACACTCGCACGCTTGATGAATCGCTTTATTCTTCATGACGAGATGGGATGCGTTGGTTCTTGAGGTGACACCTGGTCCGGATCATTCACGATTGCGCCGGGCGGATACGGCAAAGCTCCATGCAGCAGAGGGTCTCGAGTTTCTTGCATCCACTGCTCCAGCCGCGCGCGCATTTCAGTCAAGACATCGGCATAAGCGGGATTCTCGGCGACGCTGCATGCTTCGCCCGGATCAAAAATCAAATCGTACAGCTGCTCTGCCGCCACGCTCTGCTTTTGCCATCCGGATTCTATCCAAAGCGCTTTGCCCGGACTGTCATCCGTATTGGGCAGCACCGGAGCGGTCCTGCCATCATAGCGACGGATGTATTTGTATCTCGGCGTTCGCGCGGCTCGCTGGGGCTCGTACGCGGCGTGAAAATTGATTTCGGCAAGAATGTGGTCGCGCACGTCATGTGTCTCGCCGCGAATCAGGGGCAAAAGAGATTTACCCTGCAGCCAGGCGGGAGCATCAATTCCAAGCAGGTCGCATAGTGTGGGGTAGAGATCAACATGCGAAACAAGCGCATCAATCACGCCGCCGCCGGTGAATCCTCCGGGTCCCGCCATGATCAGCGAGACTCCGATGCCTCCATCCTTGAGAGTGCTTTTCATCCCGGGAAACGCGATGCCGTGGTCGGTCGTGCTGATGACAAGAGTGTTGTCGGCAAGCCCGCTTTTTTCGAGGGCAGCCAGCACTCTGCCAACGCCCTCGTCCAGCGCGCGCACACTGGTATTGAACGCGGCGACATCCGCGCGAATTTCAGGTGTATCAGGCAGGGTGGGCGGCGCAAGACAATAGCGCGCGTCGTCCTCGGCGTCCGGCGGCGGGAATTCGCGGTGTGTCTCCAGAAAGCCGACCGAAAAGAAAAAAGGTTGCGGCGGCGGGCGTTCGAGGAACGAAACAGCGGCGGGCGCCACATCTTTTGCATATTCGGTGGCAGTTTCGATATGCTCGTCATAGCCGATGGGCGCTGAACTGTCGGTGATGTGCTGTGCCCCGAGAACGGCGCTGTAATATCCCGCTCGGCGCAGGGTATAGACAAGATGATGCTCGGGATTCGAGAGTCGAAAGCCCCTGTGCGCCAGACCGATCATCCCATTCGAGTGCGGATATCGTCCCGTCAACAGCGAAGCGCGGCTGGGGGAGCAGGAAGGGGCAACACAATATGCCTGCCGAAAGAGGACGCCCCTCTCGGCAAGTTTTTGGAGGTTCGGTGTCGAGACCGCATGTCCGTAGGGTTGGATGTATCGCCCCGTATCGTGCGAGTGAATGTAGAGGATGTTTGGCAGAGCCAATGGTCATGCTCCCCGGACGCTTGTGCGTTACTGCAAGCGCTCGATAACGCGGGCAATTTCATCCGGCGTAAAGGCGCGCATGGTTATCGTGCGGATATTGCCCCGACGTCCCGCGCCCAAGAGAAAACGGTTGATGGTTTCATCATCGGGCGCTTCCGTAATCATCACGGCATCGTAGGGTCCCATCGTCCACCATTCCGCGATCAGTTTGCACCCTTCACGCTGTGCGATGGCGGCGGCGGAGCGGACGCGCTCGGGGTCCTCTTTGATGGTGCGGGCGCCCTGGTCAGTCAGGTTAATCAAGCTGATATAGACAGGCATCATGACCTCCTTGAACTTGCATACAAATGACAAACGCTCAATGCGCCGTGAAACGACTTGCGAGAACCAATTTCATTCACGCTGTCCGATGTCCTCGAATTGCTTCGAGAGGAGTTGCATTTCCAAAGACCGGCGCCATGCGAGGGACCGGCGCCGCCCACCGCACCGCGTTGGATATAACTCGCAAAATGTCTTGATTGTGATAGGTCGGATAGGTTTCGTGACCGGGACGAAAGTAAAAAATCCTGCCCTGCTCGCGATGAAACGTTATTCCGCTCCGAAAGACCTCGCCCCCTTCGAACCAACTGATAAATACCAGTTCATCGGGAGCGGGTATGTGAAATGCTTCGCCATACATTTCTTCCGCCGGGAGTTCAATATATTCTCCGATGCCTGCCGTGATCGGATGCGCGTGATCAATCACCCACAGACGTTCTTTTTCGTCCGCCTCGCGCCATTTCAAACGACCGCTGCGTGTCCCCATTAATTTCTTGAAAATCTTGGACTCGTGTCCCGAATGGAGGACGATCAGCCCCATGCCGTTCAGCACGCGGTCATGCACCTTTTCGACGATCGCATCCTGCACGCGGTCATGCGCCATGTGCCCCCACCAGATGAGGACGTCGGTCTGCTGGATGACCTCGTCCGTCAAGCCGTGCGCGGGTTCGTTGAGCGTGGCAGTGCGGATGTCAAAATCATCGGCGGCGATTCCCCGGGCGATGGCGCCATGTATCCCATGCGGGTAAATCTTGGCGATTGCAGGGTCTTGTAATTCGTGCAAATATTCATTCCAAATGGTTACGTGCAGCATCGGTTGCTCCTTGTTCGGATTGCTTGTGGTTATTGCATGAGGATCGGTCGCGGCGTCGCGGTCCGTTCGCTGATGCTCTAATTTTAACAGAGAGCAGAGTGTCCGTCTATGGTGAAAAACTGGTGATTGCCTATATCTCAAAACCTTCGAGGTCTCCGAGACCTCGAAGGTTTTGAATACAAACTTATTCTACGCAATGTGGGTAATCACCAGTGAAAAAACTCGATGACGGTCAGAAACTTTGACCTACAATAATGTATCGCAAGCCAGCTCTTTGGAATCAAATTGTCTCAAACCCGCCCGGTTGGCAATGCCCTTTGACACTGATACCCTCAAGTAATATAATCTTGTTGGGATTGTTCACCGATCCTGCCGGCTTTTTCTTTTTCCCCTTTTCGATTCATGCCTCGCCAGGTGATACGAGTAGGTACACTTCTCACGATGGACAGTCAGTTTCATGTTCATCGTCCCGGTACGATCATCCTCCAAGACGGTCGTATCCGAGAGGTTCTTGCCGGCGTTGAATCAGATCCGTCCGACGCCCAAGTCCTGGATTGGAGTGACCGGGTTGTAATGCCCGGACTTGTAAACGCCCACACGCATACGCCGATGGTATTGTTTCGGGGCTTGGCAGAGGGACATTCTTTGCTCACCCTCGACGGCTGGTACAATGCTATCCGCAGCTGGGAACATTTTTTGACGCCCGAGATGATCGCGCCTGCGGTTGCCGTATCCTGCGCGGAAATGGTCCGCACGGGGACGACTTGTTTTGCCGACCACTATTTTTTCATGGACCGGATCGTGCCCGTGGTAGAGCAAAGCGGATTGAGGGCGGCGCTCGCCTATGGCATTGTCGAATTGGGTGATGCCCAAGCCGGAGCACGCGCACTGCAAGAGACCATGACATTTCTGCAGCAGCTGCGCGATCATCCGCGTTTGGGGGGATGGATCGGACCGCATGCGTTTTTCGTTGACAATGCTGCGGAAACGATGCAAGCAGAGCTGGAACTTGCCGACCAGTTCAAAACGGGTTTGCATATACACCTCGCGACATCCGGGGAAGAGGACGAGTACTGCCGCAGGCACTTTGGGCGCACTGCCGTACAACAAATGAAAACGTTGGGCGCGCTCGACCGGCGCATGCTGGCGGCGCATTGTCTCACGATTCCCCCCCAAGATTTTTCTACCCTGGCGGCTGCGCCTTTTACCGCCGTCATGGCGCCTTCCGCCTGCATGCGCGCGGGAGCCGCCGCCGCGCCCTTGAAAGCGATGCGTCATGCGGGCATCAATACCGCGCTGGGCACAGACAATGTCGCCAACAACAATTCGTACGATTTATTCCAAGAGATGCGGATTCTCGGCAAGCTAATGTCATTTCGCGAACAAGAGCCGACCGCCATTCCCGCGCGCGATATTGTCGAGATGGCGACGCTGGGCGGCGCGCGTGCGTTGGGGCTCGAACGCGAAATCGGTTCTCTCGAACCGGGCAAGCGCGCAGACCTGATTGCGCTCGATGCCAACGCCATGGGTTGGACGCCGCGCGCGGCACAGGACCCGTACACGGCGCTTGTCTATGCGGTTTCCGGTCTGGATGTGCGCGACGCGATGGTGGATGGGAAATTTCTTTTGCGGGATGGCAAACTGGAATCTCTCGATTATCGCGAGGCATGTGTTTCGCTGGAAGCCGCTTATGCCGAGTTGCGCGCCCGGCGTGATTTTGAAATAGAAAATGGAGCAAACAATGTCCGAGTCTCAATTTGATCCCTGGACGCAGGTCCGCACGCGGCACGACCTGCCCGCGGACGAGGTCATCTCGGCGCTGCAAAAAGAGGTCCGTCGCGGGCACGCCGAGAACGCCGCGATGATCGCCTATGAGATGGTCAGCACCAGCCCTGAACTCGAACGCAAATTGTGGGACCGTCTTGCCGTCATCTCGGTCGAGGACATTGGGTTTGGTCAGGTGAACGCGCCGGTGCTTGTGCATGCGCTCGAAAAGTTGTCCCATCATTTTGATTACGGCGCAGGCGACCGCGCGCTCTTTGCGATCCACGCGGTGCGCTATCTCGCCATGCAGCGCAAAGACCGCAGCAGTGATGAAATGTTGAATTGGATCAAATCTGCCATCGAGAATCAGGGGGTCCGACCCGAGATCCCCGATTACGCGCTCGACATGCACACCGCGCGAGGCCAGGCGCTGGGACGCGGATTCAAGCATTTTATGGAACAAGGCGCACTCGTCGAGCCGGAATGGTCAGAGCGCGATACGACATATCATCAGCGCCTGATGCAAATGCTAAAAGAATAATGCGAGCCGTCGAAACAACCTCGCGCAAGGGGGTGAGGCATCCGTGACGCTTGGATGTGGCAAATTCTAAACTTTCAAGGAGAAGAAAATGAACACAAGATTTCGAACTTGCGGGTTTTTGTTGATCGTCGCAGTTGTCATCCTGATTGGCTGCGCCCCCACAGTCGCGCCGACCGCGGCGCCTCCCACGACAGCCCCTTCCGCCGCAACTTCTGCACCCTCCGGCGGAGCCGCTGATTTTTCGTTTGCGCTCGTAACCCCCAACCCGCGCGGCGACCGTTCGTTCATTGATGCGGCTGCGCGCGGCGCCGAGAGAGCGATCTCTGAGCTCAAGGTCAAGGGCAACATTATCGAGGCGCGCGTCGAAACAGAACAAGAGGCGGCTGTCCGCCAGGCGATCAATCAAAAGTACAACATCATCCTGGTGCTTGCGCCAACGCCGCCGGAGGGCTTTGTCAAGTTGGCAACCGAAACGCCGAATCAAAAATTCGGTGTGCCGTCTGACATTTTCGTGGACGCGCTGCCGGATAACGTTGCCGCTTTTCAAATCAACGTTCATGACAGCAGTTTTCTGGGCGGGGTCGTTGCGGGACTGATGACCAAAACCAAAACGGTGGGCGCGGTCGTTGGCGGTGATTCTCCCGGTTTGAACCAGTTTTACTGGGCATACAAACAGGGGGTGAAAGAGGTCTGCCCCGACTGTGAGGTCCTCGTGAGCTATCTCAATTTCAAGTTCTCTGACCCGACACTTGGCAAAGAAGCGGCGCTGGGTCAATTTGACCAGGGCGCTGACATCATTTTCCAGGTCGCCGGACGTTCGGGTGAAGGCGTCATTTCGGCTGCCAAAGAAAAGGGCTTGTTCGCGCTCGGCGTGGACTCTAACCAGGATGACGTCGCTCCCGGCAATATCATCGTCTCTGTCATGAAGCGGGTGGACGCGGCGACATTCCTGCTCGTCAAGAACGCGCTCGAAAACAACTTTAAGGGCGGTTTTAGCCAGATTGGGATCAAGGACGGCGCGACCGGTCTGTCGTGGGATGAAGGTTCCACAACCTTTGCAACCAAAGGTCCCGCAGACATGACCGCCAAGCTGCCCGAGGTCCAAGCCAAAGTGGAAGAATATCGCGCCAAGATCCTCGATGGCAGTTTTGTCGTGTGCGATGCGCTTGCCGATTCAGTAGCGCCGATGGCAGCTTGTGATTCAGTGCGCGCCGCAGCACAGTAACCTCTTTTCGAATCGAGTTAGAACGGTTCTGCCGTTCTAACTCGATTCTTGCCATTCATGCCCGCCGTCGAAATGCAAGGCATAACCAAGTATTTTGCATCGTCTCAGGTCCTGGCGAACGATGCAGTTGACCTGTCCGTCGGGCAAGGTGAAGTGCATGCGCTTGTGGGTGAAAACGGCGCAGGCAAAACCACCTTGATGAATATCCTCTTTGGTCTGACCCGGCCCGATCGCGGCACGATTCGGCTCAATGGCACCCCAGTCCAAATCCCGCATCCCAACGAAGCGATTCGACTTGGCATCGGAATGGTGCACCAGCATTTCAAACTCGTGCCGTCGTTCACCGTCGCGCAAAATATTCTGTTGGGCATCGAACCCAGTAGGTATGGACTTTTGGACCAACGGGACGAAAACGCTGCCGTCAAAAAACTGGCGGACGAATTTGGTTTGCCCGTTGATCCGGCCGCGGTGGTGGGTGAACTTTCCGTCGGGCTGCAACAGCGCGTTGAAATTCTCAAGGCGCTGCAGCGCGAGGCGCGCATCCTCATTCTGGACGAGCCGACCGCAGTGCTCACGCCGCAGGAAGCGCGCGAACTGTTTACGGTCATTCGCGACCTGGCTAAACGCGGGCAAACGGTCATCTTTATCACGCACAAATTGCTTGAAGTAATCGAAGTCGCCGATCAGGTGAGTGTCATGCGGGCGGGGAGAATGATTGGCTCCAAGCCGGTGCGTGAGACGAATCTGAAAGAAATGGCGCGGATGATGGTGGGGCGCGAGGTGTTGTTGACCGTGGATAAAAAGCCGGTAGAGCCGGGGGAAATCGTCCTGGAGGTAGAACATCTGCTCGTTGCCGGAGTAGGCGGACATACCGCGATCAGCGACCTTTCATTCAACGTCCGGGCGGGAGAGATCGTCGGCATTGCGGGGGTGAGCGGCAATGGGCAGACGGAACTGGTGGACGCGATCACCGGACTTCAACCCGTGGATGGCGGGACAATTCGTTTGCTGCGTAACGAGATCACCAATCAGCCCGTCGGGGACCGCCGCGAGCAGGGGATGGCGCATATCCCCGAGGACCGCCTCCGCACCGGATTGAACCTCGAGACGAACCTCGACGAAAATGTCATTGTTTCGCGCTACCGCGAGCCGGAATTTCAGCACTATGGTTTGCAAGACCGGGCACACATCCAAAAACTGGCGGAATGGGTCGTTACACAATTTTCGGTGGCGTCAGCGCGTCCCGGCGAGGACATTGCAACCTTGAGCGGCGGTAATCTGCAAAAAGTGGTCCTCGGACGCGAACTTTCAGGCAGCCCGAAATTGATCATTGCGAATCAGCCGACTCGCGGACTTGATGTAGGCAGTATCGAATTCGTGCACCGCACCCTTGTGGACGCACGAGATCGCGGCGCCGCGGTGCTCTTGATTTCTGTAGAACTGGATGAAATTCTGGCGTTGAGCGATCGCATCCTCGTGCTCTTTCGCGGGCGCATCGCCGGGGAATTCCAAGACGAACAGGCGACCAAAGAGCAGCTGGGGATTCTGATGGCGGGCGGAGTGATCGAAGAGGAGGCGAGTTAAGCCATGACATCCCGACAACGACGGCAAATCTTTGATGCGGTCCTCATCCCCATTCTTGCGATTATTACGGGTCTGGCATTTTCCTCTGTCTTTGTTCTCATGACGAGCACACCGCCTCTTGTTGCCTATCAAGAAATGTTCAAAGCCGGTTTTGGCTGCGAGAGGTTGGACAACTGTTCGTTCTTTTTGACCCTGGAGCGCGCGACACCGTTGATTCTGACCGGTCTCTCGGCAGTGGTGGCATTTCGCTCCGGGCTTTTTAGCATCGGGCAGGAGGGGCAATTCCTTTTGGGCGCGTTGATGGCAGCATGGATCGGCTATGCTATCCAGTTGCCGCCGGTGATTCATTCGCTCGTAATTTTGGCAATTGCTATGGCTATTGGCGCGGCGTACGCATTCATTCCGGCGATCTTGAAACTGCGCTTGAATGTCAACGAAATCATTTCGACGATTATCTTGAACAGCATCGCGGCGTTGTTTGTGACGTATATGGTCAACTTTCCCCTGCGCGCAAATCGCAGCTCGACCGCGAGCACGCCGATCATTCACGCGAGCGCAGAGCTGCCGTCCTTTTTCCCGGGCTCGCATTGGGGTGTTGGCTTTTTGATTGCCGTGGCGGCGACAATCTTTGTATGGTTCTTTTTGTGGCGGACCGTTCCGGGATATGAGCAGCGCATGTCGGGCCAAGCGCCCTTTTTTGCGCGTTTTGGCGGCATCCGCAGTGAACGCGCGGCAATTCGGGGGATGTTGATCAGCGGTGCGCTGGCGGGGCTTGCGGGCGCCATCGAGGTCCTCGGAGTAAACCGTCAAATCGTGGCGGGCTTTTCCTCGGGTTTGGGCTTTGATGGCGTGCTCGTCGCGATCTTGGGTCAGGCACACCCACTCGGCGTATTTCTGGTCGCGATATTGTTTGCGGGCATCCGTCTTGGCTCGCAGATCGGATTGCAGATCACAACAAACATTCCGCGCGAGCTGGGCGGCGGAATTCTCGCGCTCATTATCTTGTTCGTTTCGGCGCGCAGTCTTTTTGGCGATGTCATCAACCTATTTCGCAATTCCTTTGGGACAGGTCGGGGAATTCCAAAGGAGGACAAGGCGTGAACGAAATTCAGATTTCGCAAGACATTATCACACTGGCTGTCATTCGGAGCGGCATTCGTCTCGCCACACCGATTATCCTCGGGGCATTGGGGTTCGCCATCTGCAGTCGCGCGGGCGTTCTGAATTTCGCGATTGAAGGGATGATGCTCTTTGGCGCGTTCGCGGCAATTGTCGCCGCATTCTTGCTGGGAAATACGTATCTTGGCGTTGTCGTCGCCATTCTCGCAGGCGGACTGATTGGGGCATTTTTTGCCGCCGTTTATTTAAAGTATCGGGTGGACCTGGTCATCCTCGCGCTGGCGCTGAATCTGTTTATTGCCGAGATGACGGTCTTTTTCCTGCGCGTCGTTTTTGGCGCATTTGGCTCGTGGTCAGACCCCAGCATTCAACAGCTGCCGGAAATCAATATCCCGCTCTTGGATCAAATTCCGATTCTCGGCCCATTGTTGAGTGGGCACAACATAATTGTATATACGTCATGGTTCGCCTCTTTCGCCCTCTATGTTGTCTTGTTTCACACTCGATTCGGGCGGCACATTCGGGCTGTGGGTGAGAATCAATCGGCGGCGGAGACGGTTGGGATTGACGTGGCGCGCGTCAAGATTTTTGTCTTGATTCTGAGCGGGTGTCTCGCCGCACTGGGCGGCGCGTTTCTATCGGTCGGTCATCTCACATTGTTTACGCGTGACATGACCGGCGGGCGCGGCTGGCTTGCTGTGACGGCATCGCTCTTTGGCTTGAATCATCCCATCGGGGTTTTGTTCACGGGGCTATTCTTTGGATTTGCGGACGCTTTTGCCGTGCGTCTGCAGACCGTCACGGATATCCCGCCGAGTCTCGTGCAGTTCTTGCCGAATGTTGCCGCACTCGTTGCGCTTGTTCTGGTGGGTGCGCGCGGCAAGCTGCGTGAAGAATTGGCGCGGCGACGGTTTCGACAGCGCGCACAACAAGAGGTTGCCGCAACCGTCGTGACGCCTGCGGAATAGTGATGGCACACGAGTTACAAAACACAACGCTCAATCCCGCAATCTCATGTTGTTGCACTATTCTTCCATCTAGCTTTAATGAGCTGACAAATTCTGTCTCGACCGCTCGGAGGAAAACGCGAATCTGCGCGAATTTGGGCTAATTCTGATCTTTATTCGTCGTTACGCAAAGCGTAACAATGATTCGTGCCAAGCCGCAGTTTGGCGAAATTCGCGTTTCCTTGTGTCAGTCAATAAAAGCTACTCGGAATAGTCGGCGGGAATCAAAAATCCATCCACGACGATCACATTCCCCGTTGACGCGACATTCCTGGCGCCTGTCGCGCGTATTTCGATTGTGTGTGTGCCCCGGGGCAGACCGGAAAACTCGACGGGCACTTGCCATTGCTGGACGGGCGCATACAAATCTAGCCGCGATCCCTGCTGCACCCCATTGATGAACACATCCGCCTGTCCATACCCCGGACCATGTGCGGTCAACCACTGTACGCTCGTTCCCTCAAAGGTCACACTCACGCTCCCCTTGCCTGAATAGCGAAAAGCGCCTCCCGCAGCTTGCGCCGCGTTCTTGTTTTTCCATTTGTTCCAAATCAAAGGGCGGTCGGTTTCTTGAGAGCGCTTCTCGGCAACCTGCAGTGCGTCAATGACAATGCCCGCGCCCTTGGATTTTGACTTTTTGCTTCCGAGCACCGTGACAAGCAGTTTGTGTTTTTTGTCGCCCAAATTATCAAAGAGTCTAGAGAATTCGTATACACGGTTCTTTTTGAACAGGTCAATAGTCCCCTTGTCAATGCCGTCAATCTGGACACGGAGCTGCCCCAGATCATCCGCGCGCATCATGACGAGCCGGACCGCTGCCCCTCGAAACTTGAACATCATTGTATCGTTCTTGGAGCTGCTGATACGATACCCGCCGCCGTCTGAATTCGCGTCTTGAACGCCCCGCCAGCCGTCGAACGTTACCCGGGGGTCATTCTCTTGTATAAAAACCACAGCGGGTGTCAGCGTCTCGGTTGGCGTAAATGACGCCGTCGGCGTTGAACTGAGCGTTGGTGTGCCGCTCGGTGTGCGAGTGTGAGTCAGTGTATGCGTTGGTGTGCTGCTCGATGTCCGCGTAAGGGTCGGTGTAAGTGAAGCGGTTGGGGTCTGCGTACGCGTACGAGTTGGACTGTTGGTCGGCGAATTGGAGGGCGTCGGGGTCCGCGTCAAGGTCTGCGTCGGCGTGTGCGTCCGAGTGCTCGAAGGCGTCGGGGTGTTTGTTGGTGGGACAGGTGTGAACGATGGGGTTGGTGTATTTGTCCTTGTCCGCGTGAACGTGGGCAAAGCCGTCTGCGAGCTTGTCGGCGTAACCGTTGGCGTAAAGGAGGGTGGCGCGGTTTGTGTTGCCGTATTTGTCGGCGTTCCTGTTTGCGTTTTGCTTGGAGTAAACGTCGCGGTGAATGTCGCGGTCACGGTGGGCGTTTTTGTGCGAGTCGGCGTGGCGGACGGGGTCAACAAGTTTGTAGGCGTAGACGTTGCCGTCCGCGATCCGGTAGGGGTGCGCGTCGCGGTAAAGGTCGGAGTCGTGGTATAGGTTTTTGTCAGCGTAGGCGTGTCAGTCGGGGCTGTCGGGTCAGTTGGGGTTCTTGTCGCGGTCTGCGCGGGCGTGTCGGTGACGGTCGCGGTAAAGGTCGGGCTTGCGGTAGGCGTTTTTGTAAGAGTAGGCGCAGCGTCGGAAACGACCCCGCTCGACGGCAAAGGTGCGGAGGGCGAACCGTCGGCGGCGCCGCGAGATGCGCCAACGAAGAGAGCATAAAAGCAGGCAAGGGTGAACAGGCACAATGCCACAAGCAGGTGGCGCGGGCGAGCCATAGACAAAAGAGAGTGGAACGAATCGAGAGTGGGGCGCACACGCGAGCCACTCTGTCAGGCAAATAATTTTCTTTTAATCGGGTTGACGCAGCTTACAGTCGCCCTGACCCTCTATCTTGATCATGTATCATTTTCGTCTGCGGGTGACTGCAGGTGTTGGCACAGCGTCTGTAGGAACGCGGCTGCAGGCGCGCCGTCCACAGCGCGATGATCAATCGTGAGACTCAGCGTCAGCATCTGTTTCCACAACACGCCGCCGCGTTTGCTCTTGCGCGCCGCGCGCTCCACAATGCGTCCCACGCCGAGAATGGCGATTTCAGGAGGATTGAGAATCGGCGTAAAAGCGTCAATCCCATACATCCCCAGATTTGTGAGGGTGAATGTGCCCTCGGTCAAGTCCTGCTCGGTGAGGGCGCCGACGCGCGCTCTCTCTATCAGGTCTTTTGCCGCGGCGGAAATTTCGCGCAAACTCTTGCGGTTCACCGCGCGCAGCACCGGGACAATCAAACCCGTCTCGCGCGCGACCGCGATGCCGATGTTGACGTCTTGCCAGACCTGCAATGCGTCTCCCATCAAACGCGCGTTCAACTGCGGATGTTTGGCGAGCGCGTGTGCGACAGCTTGTGCGATCAGGTCCGTGTATGTGACGTCGAATAGGGGCTGCAATTTTTCGCGCAGCGCGACGAGCGCCGTAACATCCGCTTCGGTGGTGAGCGTGAGCTGCGCGGTGGTCTGCAAGCTTTCGGTCATGCGCCGGGCAATGATTTTGCGCGTCGGCGAAAGGGGTTCGGTCCGGTACGCTGATGCCGCCGAGATGTATCTCAAAACGTCGTCCTCGCTGACCCGCCCTTCCGGTCCGCTGCCCTTGACCATTGCCAAATCTATCCCGCGTTCGCTCGCCAGACGGCGCGCGGCGGGGGATGCGGGAACAAACGTCTGCGCCGGGGCGACCGCCGCTGCTGTGGGCGGAGGGGACTGCGCGGAGGTGGCGTTCGTTTCGACTTGGTCGGATTGCAGAATGTGCGCGAGGACTTGGCCTTGTTTGACGACGGCATCGCGCGGCGCAAGAATTTTTTCAAGTGTGCCCGAAATTGGCGCTTGAACATCATAGCTCACCTTGGCGAGCTGCACTTCGAGCAGGTTTTCACCCGCAGTCACTTGTGCGCCTTCGCGCTTGAACCATGCGACGACGATTCCCTCTTCTGTTTCTTGAGACAACTCGGGCAGTTTGAATTCGTACGGCATATTCCGGAGACCTGACAGGGTTTCCCGCGTCCCCGTGTCGCGCGCAAACCCTGTCAGGGTGATTTTTTATTTCTTGACGAGTTGGCGCGCCGCGTTACCGATTGCTTCGACGCTGGGAATCACAAATTGTTCGAGCGGGCGGCTGTAGGGAATCGGCACGTTTGGCACGGCAAGCCGTTTGACCGGCGCGTCGAGATAATCGAGCGCGCTTTCGGCGACGATGGCGGCAATCTCGCCCGTCATGCCAAAGCCCTTGTAATCCTCGTCCACCACGATCAGTTTGTGTGTCTTTTTTACGGAATTGATCACCGCGTCGCGATCGAGCGGCACGAGCGTGCGGAGGTCAATCACCTCGGCGTCAATGCCCTCTTGTGCCAATTCATCCGCGGCATCGAGCGCGCGTTGGACCATCATCGCGAGCGCGACGATAGTCACATCCTTGCCCGGGCGCTTGATGTCGGCAACGCCAAAGGGGATCGTGTATGCTTTTTCCGGCACCGGCGTAATCGTGCGTTCTGGATATTTCATCCAGCCCAATCCCATCAAGCCCTTGTGGAAAAAATACATAACTGGATTGTCGTCGCGGATTGCCGAGATCATCAGTCCTTTGGCATCATAGGCATTCGAGGGCACGACGATTTTCAAGCCGGGCACGTGCGCGAACAAGCCGTACAACACTTGCGAATGCTGCGCCGCGTCATTATAGCCGCCGCCCATCGCCGTCATCAAGACGACGGGAAAGCGCGCGTTGCCGCCGGACATGTATGTATTCTTTGCCAGATGATTGTAGATTTGGTCCATGCACACGCCGAAAAAGTCCACAAACATCAATTCGACCACCGGGCGCATGCCCGCTGCCGCCGCGCCGGTCGCCGCGCCAATGAACGCGGTTTCCGAGATCGGCGTGTCCATCACCCGATCGGGACCAAATTTTTCAACGAGACCCTGCGTCGCGCCAAAGATTCCGCCATAGACCGCCACATCTTCACCGAGCACAAATACCCGAGGGTCGCGTTCCATCTCTTGCGCGATGGCTTCGGAAATGGCTTTTGCCATTGTGAGTTCACGTTCGTTTGCCATGTTCAATTCTCCTCGATGTCATGGGCAACGCCCGGTCATACAAAGACGTTTTCCAACGCTTGTTCGGGCGCAGGATAAGGGCTGGTGCGGGCAAATTCCATCGCGCCAGCGACGTCCGCTTTGGCAGCATCGCGCGCCGCGTCGAGTTCTGCCTGCGTCGCCGCGCCCTGAGCCATTATTTGACTCGCGAGCTTTTGGATGGGGTCGTTGGCTTTTAATTGAGACACCTCGTCTTTCGGGCGATACAATTCGGGGTCGCCCTGAAAGTGCCCATAGTAGCGATCGGTCTTGACCTCGATGAGACTCGGACCCTCGCCGCGCCGCGCCCGCGCCACTGCTTCGCCCAGCACTTCATACACGGCAAGGGTATCGTTTTCGTCCACGCGGACGCCGGGAATCCCATATCCGGCCGCGCGCGTGCTGTTGTCCGGGATCGAGGTTGATTTGCCTTTTGGCACCGAGATTGCCCAAGAGTTGTCTTCGATGATAAAAATCACAGGCAGCTGCCACAACGCCGCCAGATTGAGCGCCTCGTGAAACGACCCTTGATTCGCCGCCCCTTCGCCTGCAAACGCGACGGCGACCCAATCCTTGCCCATTTTCTTTGCCGCCAGAGCCGCGCCGCAGGCAGGCGGAAAGCCGGCGCCGATGATGCCGCTGCAGCTAAAATTGTGTTCGACATCAAACAGGTGCATGTGTCCACCCTTGCCGCGCCCCAACCCGGTCTCTTTGCCAAAGATTTCCGCCGCCAACTTGTCGAGCGGGACTCCCTTGGCAATCGCAAAGTGATGTGGACGATGTGTCCCCACGACGGTGTCTTGTTTTTTCAAATGCGCGCATGTGCCAACCGCGACGGGTTCTTGTCCGGCGGCAAGATGCATTTCGCCCGGCACCGGTCCCGAACCAATGTCAAAGGCAGGGGTCTTGCCTTCCATGTACGCTGCCGCCAACTCGTCTTCGAAAAAGCGAATCGTCCACATCTGGCGATACATTGAGAGGAGTTGGTCTCGAGATAGCTTCATCGCTTTACCTCCATTGAATAACCCTCATTGTCGTTCGTCCTATATCCTGGTCTTGATCTAGACGCATCACCTCCTCGTCCGGTGGTGAGATGAGTTCTTGGCGGAGCGCGATCTATTCGGAGGGCATGTCACACGTTGTGCCGCGCAGCGTCCGGAGAGGTGGTCAAGCTGAGAGATGAGCTGCGCGCTGGCAAGCGAGATGCGCCGGGCAAAGAGGATTTTGCCGACCGAGCCAATCGTCGCGGGGTGAAAAGCATACGTTTCCATTTCAAATGACGAAATGGATTAGCACAACAACCTGATGAAATTGCAAGTACTGGCGCGCGAGTTATAAAACTCGACACTCGATGCGATGAATTGCATCGCCGCAATCGCATGTCGTTGCGCTATTGACAGGTTGTCAGAGCGAAATTAAATCACAGTTAACTTGGCGATTACGATACGCGTTCAAAACTACAAAAGAGCTCTCTCCGCCAACCTGCCGGTGACACTGCTTATATTATACCAAGTGGGGTGGTTATTCAATCATCTCTTTTTTTCAAGCACTGACCGGCGGGTCCTGGTCCCGGACGAAATATCCCTTGACCGCGGCGGCGCGCATTGTCGCCCGAATGTCTATTACGCGCGGACCTCGCCCGCTCAACCGCACCTGAATCGGCTCGGGTTTGTGCAGCACAAGCGTGCGCTCGCCGTCCAACGCGAGCACACTCGGAAAGCGCAGCACATCCACACCTTGACCGACGCGCAAACGACGATGAGCTTTGATACCGATGCGGCGCACGAGTCCCGGCGCAATCGGCGCCAGCACGTGGAGCGGACCTTGACCGACCTCGATCGCCATTCCTTCCGTCGTGTCCGAGCTATTCGTGTTGAGATAGCCCCCGATAGACGAGAACCCGATCGAGTACGGTTCGGGGTGTGTCAATATGATCTGGTCGAGCTCGTCCTCATGCCAGATGGCGCGCGCGCCGATGGTCTGTCCCGCGTACACGACTATATCCACGAGCGCAATGTCGGCAATGGCGTCGTTTCGCCAGATTTCGAGACGGTTTGTCTGGCGAATCGCCTCCGCCCCGCTCACAATGCCTTGCGCCACCAGACCCGCGCCAAGCCCCGCGACGGTGCCCTCGATCAAAGTGGGAAAGACATTATTTGTGCCCGTCGAAATCGCGACGAGCGGCGTCTCACCACAACCCTTTGCCACCACGCGATTTGTGCCGTCTCCGCCGAGCGTAATAATCACAGCCGCGCCCTGCTCGCGCATTATGGTCGCGGCGCGAGTCGAATCTTCCTGCGTCCATTCGGTGGTCATGGGCACGGACTCGACGCCGAGCGTTAGTTTCAGCCCGTTTGCAGCGCGTTCACTGATACCTGCATAGTCCGGCATCAACAGCGCCCTGTTGACGCCCACGGCGTCCAGTCCCAGCAGCACGCGGCGGACGATATTCACTTTTTCGTTGTTATCGAAAACAGAGGCATGAGCGACGAGGCGGCGAATGTCTTTGCCCGAAGCGGGGTTGGCGATGATGCCGACGATAGACATAGTTTCTGGTTACATTTTCCCTGTTTAATTTCCCAAGTCAAACAACCCGCTCAATCCCCCCCTCCCCGGCTCAAACACCACTTTTAGCCCTGTGCCTGCCACCGCACCGGCAAAAGCGGTTTCCCAATCGGCGAGCGCATACACATTCGACACGAGCGGGCGCAGGTCCAACTGCCCTGACCGTATCAGGTCCAGCGCCCGTTCCCACGACGCATAACTCGACGAGAAAGAGCCCCGCAGCGCCACGTCCTTGAACACCACGCGGTTCAAATCCACTTGTATATCCCCGCCATACAAACCGACCTGGATAATGCGCCCTCGTTTGCGCACCAGCTCCAGCCCCATTCGAAAAGCCGCGCCCGCGCCCGAACATTCCATCACCACATCCGGCGCGCGCCCGTCAAAATGGTCCTGGAGTTTGTCCGCCGTGTCGAGTTCATGTGCATAAAAGATCTCGACCGCGCCGAGCCGTTTCGCCAGTTCCAGCCGCGCCCTGTCACTCTCCCGCCCGATGATCGAAACCTCCGCCCCGGCGGACCGCGCCGCCAGCAGCGTCAACAGCCCGATCGGTCCCGGACCCAGAATCACCACCCGTTCTCCGCGTTCGAGCCGCCCGACCTCAAAAACCGCCTTGCACACGCACGCAAACGGTTCGGTCAATGCGCCTGCGATAAAATCCGGGTTGCCGGGCAGACGATACAGTCCCGAAGCATTCAGCGTCACATATTCCGCCATGGCGCCGTTCACGCCACTGCCATACGAAAGGCGCGCGGGACACAGCGCCGGTTGACCACCGCGGCAAAACTCGCAATCGCCACACAACACGGCAAACGGCAGCGAGGTCACCTGGTCGCCCACCGCCCAGCCCGTGACATCCGAACCCACCTCACAAATCGTCCCCGCCAATTCATGCCCCAGCGTCACCGGCGGACGGCACGGATACTCGCCTGCGAGAATATGCAGGTCTGTTCCGCAGATGCCCGCCGCATGCACCTGCACCAAAACTTCTTGCGGGCGCGGGCGAGGCATGGGCACCTCGCACAACTCCGGATGCCCCGCGCCTGCCTGCAACTTGACGATCGCTTTCAAGTTTTCGCCCCGCGCACCGCCCACACGCGCGCCACCAGGGCAATGGAACCATCCGCCGCAATTGGGAGCGAGGCTCGAATTTGCTCGCACAGCGCCGCCCGTTTCTCTTCCGTCAGCGACATGGCGTATGTCGGCGCAGGTCCCTGCCCGCCCAGAAATGGCGACCAGTAGTCGTCAAAATCCTTGAACGTCGTTGGAATTTCGATGTCGCGCACCTCGACCTGTTCCAGACCGGCGCCCCGAAACAGTTCCGCAAGCGGCTCCGGTTGGCATAATTTGAACCGCAGCGCCTCGTTCAGTTTCGCCACCGCAGGGTCGAGCGCTGCGGCAGCATCCCAGAAATAGCGCATAAACTCCATCTTGCCCGCATAATCCCAAACATACGCGGCGACAACGCCACCGGGTTTGACCACACGCGCCATCTCACTTGCAGCCCCTTCCGGCTCGGGCACAAAATTCAACATCAGACCCGAAACGACCGCATCATAACTCGCCGCCTCTTCCGGCAGCGCCCGCGCGTCCGCGACCTTGAAGGATGCGCGCGGGTCCCGGATCCGTTCTTGCGCATGTGCGACAAAGGCGGGAGACCAATCAATGCCCCGGACGCGTTTGGGTTTAGCCCGCTGCAAAATCGCCTCGCTGAGCGTGCCCGTGCCGCACCCGACATCGAGCCAGGTGCTTTCGGGCGCCACGTTGAGCCATTCCAAAAACCGGGGCACGACCTGACGACTCCAGCGTCCCACATAGCGCTCGTAGGCTGCGTCGCTCGCCCAGGCATCCGGCAGTTGCGCGGTTTGTGATTTTTCGGTCATTGACAATTCCTCAATTGTCCACCATGATTTTGCGATACCATTCCTTTAACCTGCTGAACTCAACAGGTCATCAAGAACGATTCGCCTCATCCCTGTAGGAACACGCAAAAATATCCAACGCAATCGTATATCCAAATAAATCTTCTACCCACCCCATGTCGCACGCTCCTGTGCCACATAATCCTGGGCGCGCACGCCTTGCCAAACGTGAGCGCCCAATCCCAAGTTCAAGGACGCTGCGAGTTGGTTGAGGAGGCAATGCGGTCCGCACCAAAGCGGCAATGGCTTCAATGAGATCTAATTGTTCTTGTGTGGTCAAGCGGCGCACCTCGTCCATCAATCGGTGAACAGTAGGTTTTTCTGCAATCATTTTTGTTCTCAATTCGTTATCCGCGCACCAAATTCCGCTCCATTATATCCCATGACGCACCTATTTCGAACGCAAAAAACTATATTTCGCTCGTGCCAAATTTTTGAATCGCCGCATTTGGTTTCGCCCCGCGGGTGCGACAATGGAAATCACGGGTCAGCGCCTGACACAAAAAACCAGCCCCCCCACCGCGGAGGGCTGGTTCCATTCTGCTCGACACTCGGGCGCATTGTGGAGGAGGAACAATACGCACGCGTGCGAGGAGGAAGAGAATGGCAATTAAATTGTCATGGGCGCGGACCCGGCGACGACCGCGTCCCGGTTTCGCTGTCTATACTTGGGCGGTCCCGGCGAATTGCAGGACATTGCGAATTTCGAGTCGCGCCCGGTGACGTTTGCTGCGAATGTTCGCCGTATCCATGTCGGTAATGCGGGAAATCTCTTGTTCATTCAAGCCCATGATATCGGCGAGGACGCAAATAATGCGCTCGTCCGGCGTCAGGACCGCCAACCCCATCTCGATGGGTGAATGGACTACAGCCCCGGAATGTGGTGCGCGAAATCGGACCGCGCGGTCAAGCCGCTTGCACTGCCGGATCACATTTCGCAGCAGCCAGACCTTGATGGGTTCGCCCTTCCATCGTTTGATGGTGCGATACGCCGTTTCAAAGGTGGTTTGGGTCGCCTGCTCTGCCGCGCCGGAATCATCCAGCACGTGAAAGGCGAGACGATAGACCGGCTCTTGGTACGCGCGCACCAGTTGGTTAAACGCCGAGATATCCCCCCGTTGAGCAGCCGAGATCAGGTCCAATTCGCGAGCGGGCACGTTGTTCATGTGTGAGGCGCGGGCGTCCAATGAAAGCGGGAGCATGCTGCCATGCTATAGGATTTTGCAAGCTCGCGCATCGTACAAATTACGTATTTGTTACGTATCGCAAAAAAAGGCGAGGAAACGGGCAAATCTGCCGGTTTCCTCGCCTTGTGCGATCGCGCTTGGCACACCGTCGAGCGTTATTTGCGTTATCGTAAATTCCTACACCAGTCCGTTGTCCACGGCAAAACGCGTTGCGCCCGCCCGTGAATTGACGCCCAATTTGTTATAGATGGACTGTAAATGGGTGCTCACCGTGCGCGGGCTGAGCACCAGTTTCGCCGCGACCTGGGCATCGCTCAACCCCGTCGCAACCAGTCTTAGCACCTCGAGCTCGCGCGGTGAAAGTCCGGTCGCCCGGATGACCGCTTGCGCGTTCGAGCGATTTCCCTGCAGGGCGGTCTGCAAGTCGCGCGCAAACGGTCCCTCGCGTATCATTTCGAGAATCCAATCCGTGAACAAGCCATTGAACGGCGCATAGGAATCATCGCGCGCGACGACGAGCGCGTGCTTGTCCAGTTGGGCGATCCGGCGCTCGGACCGCAGCAAGAAATCTCGCAGCTGCGTCTTGGGCACGGGCGATTCGCTTGCGCCGACCAGCGCAAGCGCAGCCAGCACTGTTTTTTCCGCCTCGTCACAGTGCCGCCAGTATTCGGTCAGATGCGGCGCCGCTTCCTGTTCAAAGCGACGCGTCCAGAGCGCGCGGCGTTGTGCGGCATGCCGGTCCTCCAGATACGTCTCGAACAAGAAATGACACGCGGTCTGCAAAAAGAACGGGTGAGTGCCTGCAATCTGCAAGACATCCTCGATCTCGGTCGGCGTAAAACGCACCGTCGTGTCGCTCAAGGCATTTTCAATCAGCGCCCGCGCGTCGTCCCGGTTCAACAGCCGCACATTGATATTGGCAAAGATATTGAAAAACGGCGACGAACGAATTTCGTTCGAGTGCGTCAGCTCGATCAGCTCGCGGCGGCTCGATGTGATCAAGGCGAGACGGTGATGAATCGCCAGCGAACGCAAACTGTAAAAAAAGTCGGGCGAAAAATTCTTGTTGCGCGTGACATTTTCAAATTCGTCGAGCAGCAGCACTACGTGACGCTTTTGCGCGTCCAGTCGGTCAAACACTTCGGCAAGCGTAAAATTGTCGAGGGCGTTGTGGTCCGCCAGCGCCGCGCCCAAGAGCTCTCCATCGGCATCCGACAAGTGCGTGCTTATTTGTCGCAGCAAATACTGCCACAGGCGCGTCGGCGTCGTCGCCGCGTCCAAAAGTGCCAGATCGGCATACACAAAAATAAATTCTTCGGGCGGCAGACGGTGATTGCGCCGCACCTGTGCGTCGGAAATATAGTTCAAGAGCGAGGTCTTGCCGATGCGCCGTTCGCCGACGAGCGAGCTCGATTCAAATTCGACATTGCGGAGGCGCGAAAAGATTTGTTCCACCTGGCGTTCGCGTCCCACAAAACGGCGCGCATCCGAAATTGGATTGCCATACGTAAAGGGATTGACGATCATGGAAACACATCCGCGCCGTATTCTTCACCAAACGTCAATTGACGTTTGGGAACCAGTGCGCCCCCGACATCTTCCAGCAGCCACAACCCGCCGCCTGCGCCGCCCGCTACACATACGTTGTTTTTGCCGCACACGGGTCGCACGAAAGGCGTGTTGGTGTCGGGTGTGATGAACGTGACGTTTGTGCTCCCCGTCGCCAGCTCGACGCTCGCCAGCGCCATGGCTTGGAGCGAAGTTTGGTCGGTTACGTTGAAATACAAACGCGTGCCGTCGCTGCTCCACCGCGGCTGACGCGCAAAGACGCCGCCCAGCACCTGCGGGAACGGCATTTGCGTCGGATTCACAAGCGCGCCCGCTTCGTTCAATTCCGCCACCCAAATGCGCCACACATCCTCTTCCTGGCGCATATAGGCAAGGTGCTTGCCGTCGGGCGAGAGTGTGGGGCGTCGCGCGCTGACCCCCAGCGCGCGCAGATCGGTGCCGTTCGGATTGATCGAATAGAGTTCGCCGTTGGCGGCGCGCGAGCCGCAGGCAAAATAGATGCGGTCGTCGTCGCCCCAAAAGGGATCAATTGCCAGTTTGCATTCCGTTTCGATCGGGACGGTCTCACCCGTTTCCGCATCAAACATGGTCAAACGATATTCGGTGTTTTGGCAATCGCCCGTGCTCGCCACAAACAGCCGCCCATCGGGTGACCAGGTGGGCTCTTCGTTGTTGGGCGCGGGATTGAACGTCCGAAGCGTCCCGTCGTCCAGGTTCAGCAGCCCCAGCGACGAACAGCCCGGGGTCCCGCGCGTAAAGACAATTTGCACGCCCGCACCGAGTTCCATCGTGGGTTCGGACGCAGGTTCCGGCGAAACTGTCCGTGCCGCATCAGCTGCGATGGCAGAATCCCGCGTCGCGGTGGGCGGAGGGGGTGTGATTGTGGGCGTTGGCGGGGGACGGGTCGGCGTGCGGGTGGGCAGGACCGCTACGCGGGTCGGCGTGGGGGCGAGCGTTCCCGGTAGAAATCCCGGCGCCCAAAACAGCGCCAAGAACGCAACGAGCAACATGACAACAATCCCGCCGCCCCACAAAAGCGTCCGGTTCGGTGCGCGCCGCGCTGTGCCTCCGCTCTTGATGGTGGGATATTCGGGCATCGAAAAACGCGGCGGCGGAGCGGGCGGCAGGACGCGCGCCGCGCCCGTCCATTTTCTCACCGCATCCGCCATTTCGTCGCGCACCCACTCGACTCGTTCGTATTTGTTGATCCAAAGCCGCTGCAAGTCCACCGTAAAACGGTATGGGTCGGTCCCTGCCAAAAGATCACGCGCCCGCAGTGATTTGTATGCCTGTCCCGTTTCTTCGGGCGGCAGCTGAATGTCCTGCTGTCTGAGCACGGCGGCAATTTCCTGTGCGCTCACCAAACGTTTGCTTGTGCCATCGCCGGGCGGGGCGCCCGCGTTGGGGGCGCGCATCGCCGCCGCCGCCGCAGAGAGAATCGCCTTTTCGGCGGGCGAGGACTCTTCCCAGGTATGCTTGAGGACGGCAAGCCCACGTTCAACGGCTTCGTCCACCACCGCGTCCACGTCCGCTATGCCCAGCGACGACGCGCGCGTATGATGCCAGCGCTGAAACAAACCGTGACACAAGAGCTGGGTATAGTACGGGTGCGCGCCCGTGATTTGAAGGACGCGCGCTTGGGCGGCGGGTTCAACGGCGTACAGATTTTGAACGGGTTGTGTGATCAGTTTTAGCGCGGCGTCGCGTTCGAGAAAGGAAATCTTTTTATACAAGCCGACGCTGAACAAAAAGGCATACTCTTTGGTCATGCCTTCCAAACCGTCACCGAGCGCAAACAAGAAATTCAAGCGCGGAAAATGCTGCATCAAATAGCGCAGGTATTCGAAAACTTCGGGTTCCAATTTGCCCGCCTGCACCTGCTCTTGCAAACGGATCGCCTCGTCCAACATCAACAACAAATGACGATCGCCCAACGCGGACCACACCTGATTCAAAAAGACATTTTCAAATTGACTGCGCGGACTGGACTGGAACGCGGCGCGCGGGGGAGGGGTCAGCTCGATTCGATAATCGCGGCGCAGGGTGCGCGCAATCGAATTGGCAAGCTCCCACAAGAACCCGTCAAGCCCTTCCAACGCCAACCCGTGCAAATCCAACAGCACACACACATAGCGCGCGCCGAGATGGCGGCTCATCTGGCACAACACGGACGTTTTGCCCGTGCGCCGCTGACCAAACAAGATAATCACGTTGTCACGGTGTTTGCCCACGAGCGCCTGCCGCACAAACGCAAAGACATCCGCGCGCCCGAAAAACATTTCGGGACTGGTCACAGGATTACCGGCAATGTATGGATTTACAAAATCGGGCATGACGCGGGGATTATATGTTTGCTTGTGGGAATCGGAAAACGCGGGGAATGAACGCGATCTTGCCCGGCATACGGCAAGGGACAAAACGACGCTCGTTCCCTGTCAGCGTTCAGGATTTTGCTTTGCGGGCGCGTTCGCGGGCTTGGCGCAAGCGCGTCGTCATGTCTTGAGCGTCCGGTTCGACGGGACCGGATTTTGAGAGCGGCTCCGGAGTTTTTGGGGGCGGCGCGGGGGTGGACGCCCGATTTTCTTTTTGGGTTGATGCGGGTGTGATAGGGGAGCGCGGCTGCGCCCGTTCGCGGGCGACGAATAATTCTTCCAAAGCGCGGGGACCCGAAAGTGCGGTCCGGGGCTGTGGCAAAGGCAAGCGCAGGCGCAGGCGTCCGCGCAGTTCCTCCCAGTCCCGACGCCCCAATCGCAGACGACGCACGGCGACATCCAACGGGAATAACACCGCCGCCGCCAGCAGCAGATATTCCCAAATCGGCTGTGTCCGCGCGGCAGGCAAGGCGAACGGCTCGAACGCCTGCGCGGGTTCTGTGAGCTCGCTGCCGTTCGTGGCAAGGGCGAGCGCGGACAGCACCGTCGGATTCGAGTTTT
Organism: Anaerolineae bacterium; assembly: GCA_020851635.1. Lineage (GTDB taxonomy): Bacteria > Chloroflexota > Anaerolineae > UBA4142 > SHND01 > SHND01. The sequence goes on along the minus strand of JADZCJ010000068.1, from coordinate 19,239 downwards.
GGGGAACGGAATCGAGCAATTGATATTCAGGGGAATAGGACACAACGAGACCGCTCGTGGCGCCCGCGACAGGGTTTCCTTGCGCGTCCTTTTGTGTCACGCGGACAAGATAAATCCCCGGCACAGAGGCATTCAACGGCGCGGTCGAGACGCCGGGCGCGGTTGGATTCAGGGTGACCGTTTGCGTCGAGCCGTCGGGCGCAATCACCTGCGCTTGCGTCTCTGCCGCGTCGCGCGGGCGTCCGTTCGCATCGGTTGAAACGACTTGCAGAGTCGCTTGCTCGCCGTCAGCGCCGAACGCGGTTTGCAGACCGTCATCATTCGGCTGGGGGAGGACCCAATTGGTGAGCTGCGCCACAAAGGTGTTGAACCCGTCCCACGCGAGCCAGTCTGTGCCCCACTGCCCTTTGAAATCCGAAGTCCACACCGCCGAGCGTCCCAGCCCATACTGCCAAGTCGCGAGCAGCGGGTCACCGCGCGTTGAAACCAGTGAAACACGCGCGGTCGCTTTGGGCGTCGTGCCGTTATAGCCGCGCAGCGCGGGCAGGCGAGTTACGTCCAATCCACGCAAAATCGGCGTAGCACTGCCGGGGACCGGCTGGAAATCTTCTTCGATAATATATTGCCCCGCGGCGCGCACTGTTTCCCGGAAGAACAATGCAGGCACATCGCTCATCGAGCGCGCAGCAAAATAGCGCCCGCCGCCGCGCCGCGCCAGCTCTTGCAACTGCGGCGCGGAACCCTCACCCGCCGCCACAATCGAAAGGGTGATGCCCTGCGCTTGCATGTCTGCAATCAGCGCATCATAGCTGCCGGAATTGCTCCAACCGTCCGTCAAAAGAATCAAATGCTTGAATTTTGCCGAAACCTCTTTGAGCGCGGCGACCGCTTCGCTCAAGCCCGCCATGATGTTGGTGCCGCCGCCCGCCTGCGCGCCGCCGATCTTTTCCTGAAGCACACTCGCGTCGGTGAATTGCTCGACACGCATCGCCCAATGCGCGTTTGCGTCAAACAACACGACGCCCGCATAATCGGCGCGTCCGATGGCGCGCGCCGCCTGCATGACCGCATCTTTGGCAAGTTCCACTTTGGCAAGACCGCTCGCCACCTGCGGATAGCTGCCGGGCTGTGAGCCGGGGTCATTGCAGTGACACTGTCCCATCGAACCCGATTTGTCAATGACGAACGCGAGGGCGAGATTCGGCTGCTGCCGTCGGGCAGGCACATCCATGTCCACCGGCAGCGCCTTTTCAATCGGCGAGCGTAAATACCCGCCCGCGCCAAACGCCTCTGTGCCGCCGACCATCACCAACCCACGTCCCAGATCGCGGACATACGACGGCAAATTCTGCATGGCGCGGTCGGGGAGCGCATCGGCGGGGACGTTCACCAAGAACACGGCATCATAGTTCGCCAGCGCCGCCAGTTCGCCGGGCACGGCGGCGGGCGCGATGCGGTCTGCCAAGATCTGCGCCGACGCCAGCGCATTGATCAGATTGTCCGCTTCACCGGTCGTATTTTCCACCACCAGCACACGCGGCGGACCCTGCACGAGCGTGAACGACGAGGCGGTATTGTTTTGTGGGAGCGTGTCGCCCTTGGCTTGCAATTCCGCCGTATAGCGTTTGAAACCCGCTTGTTGCGCCGTCAGCGAAAACGCGATGCGCGTCGTGCCCGGCTGCAAGGTCACGCTCTGTGTTGCCAGCAATTTGCCGTCACCCAACAGACGCACCGTCGTCTCTCCCGCGGCCGCGCTCGCGATGACCGCCGTCACCTGAAACGTCTGTCCCTCGCGGACAAAAGCGGGCGCTTGCAACGCATCGAGTGCAATCTCATTCGCGCCCTGCGGCGGATGGAGCGGAACAAAATCAATTTCGACCTGTCGCGCGGCTGCCAGTTCAACCACTTCTTGTGCCCGACCCGTGTTCTCCGACCCATCGGACAAGACTATGATGCGCTTGTTTGCATCATCCGTCAGCAGCGCAAGCCCGAGCCGCAGGGCAGCCGCGAGATTCGTGCGCGTGGTGCGCGGAATGGAAGTGAGAGAGTTGAGTGTGGTCTCTGCGGATGTCAGACGCTCGACCAGCGCGTTTTCGCCAAAGACCACGATTGCCGCGCGGTCGCCCGGACGCATGGTTTGCATCGCATCGCGAATAAATGTTTCCGCGCGCGCCTGCTCTGCCGCCGTCACGCTGTCGGAATGGTCCACCACAAATACGACGGTGGTGTGATTCACGGGCAGCACGAGCTGCGCGCCAGCCAGCCCCAGGATGAGCGCGAACAAAATCAACGCGCGCAGGATAAGACCGCTCCAGAACTGAAGGGTTCGCGAGCCGCGGGCGCGCCCCACCAGCGGTATCGCCAGCAGCAACGGCGCCAGCAGGAGCGCGAGCAGCGCGACAGGGTTGAGGAACGAAAAACTCATTTGACCCTCTCTTGGACCGTTCGCACCATCTTCACCACCTGCCCGCGATACGCCAGCAGCCATTCTCCGATCAACACAATCAACGCAAGCCATGCCAGCGGCATCCACCATTCATTGCGAGCGCGCGGCAGTTCGATGTTTGTCGTAGCGGGACCGCTCCCCAACTGCAGAGTTGCGCGCGGCGAGATGTCTGATTCGTCCGCGTTGAACGCGTTTACGGCAAATCGCCTGAGCGGGATGGTTTGCCCTTGCGCGTCGCGGCTAGAGATGGTATATACGCCGGGCTGGGTGGTCCCCTCAAAACGGACGTGACCCTGTTGAGGAGTGAGGATCGTCTCGCGCCCATCGGGGGCGCGCACCACGACCCGGGTTGTTTCGGGCGCTGTGGCAATTGTCACCGGGTGATTCGGACCCACATTTTGGGCGATGCCCGCCGCGCCGTCGGGAATCAGCGTGTCCACCAGGTTTGCCATCAACAAAGGAAATGCCACACGCAAGGGCAAATCGCTGTGCCGCAAATCAAACGCGAGGATTCCGATGCGTCGTCCATCCGTTTCGCCCACAATCAACAGCGGCGCGCCCGTCGCGCGTTCTATCAGCGCCGCGCGTCCCCAGTTGGGCAATGTGATGCGTGCGGCATCCTGAATCGCCACATCGCGCAAATCCACATAACGCGTGAAGGGATCATCCGCGCTCACCGTCAGCGGGACCGGCGCTTTGATTCTTCCCGTCACTGAAAAATAGTCGGTAGCTCGCGACGGCGCGATAAAGAGCAAATTGCCCGCAGGTAATGTGCCCGTTGGAATATTCGAATCGAAAATTGTGAGCGCGGCAGGCAAATTCGTGGTTGTCGTGACAGTCAGCGTTTCGGCGGGTTTGATGGATGTGACCTGAACGCCGGGCAAGAGCGACAGCGCCGTTTTCAAAAAGCGGTTGCCGCTTGTCACCAGGCGCACCTCCGCCCTGTCCCGTATTGGGACCACTGCCCATGCCGAATCGTCCGAGCCAAGAAAATCCGCGCCTCCCAGCTGCGCCGTGAATGATTCCGCGTCTGCCGGCAGATCGGCGAGCGTGATGACCTGCGCCTTGTTTGGTTCCAACACCACGTCACGCGCCGTCACCAGCTGTCCCTGTTCGTTGCGCACTGTGAGTCGGCGCGTCGCCGCGCGCTCGGAGAAATTGACAAGCTGCGCGAACGCCGTGAGCGTCTTGCCGCCGCCTTGACTCGAGACCGTGAACGAACCGAATGCTTGATTCTCGCGGGTGTTTCCCAGGGGAATAAATCGAGCACGCGAGGGAAGGGCGATATTTTCGGGCAGGGTAAAATGCCCGTCCGAAAGCAGCACGAGTTCCGCATCCGGCTCGTTCTCGGCAATTGTCGCCGCAAGCGTCAACGCCGACCCCATGTCGGTCCCGCCCCAACCCGCCTGCAGGCCGTCGAGTGCGCGAAATCCTGCCGACTTGGCCACCGCGCCCGAAACCGGCACGCGTACACTTGCGCCCGCGTCAATCAGGGTCACTCGCGCACCGTCGGGCAAATTTTCAATCAAACGCCGCGCTTGAGCGATTGCCTCCGCCAACCGTGTCGGCTGCGCATCCGTCGCGCGCATACTTGCCGACGTATCAATCACCAGAATCAAGTGCGAACTCGCCGCCGCATCGCCCCACACAAACGGGCGCGCGAGCGCGGCGATCAGCGCAATCAAAAACAAGAGCTGAAACAGCAGGAGCAGGTTGGGCTTGAGTCGCTGCCACGGCGCATTGGCGGCGGTATCGCGCACCAGCGTTTTCCACAGAAAGGTTGACGAGACGCGCTGTTCGGTGCGCCGCAATTTCAAGAAATAGAGCGCAACGATCACGGGCAAGAGAGCGACGAGGGCAAACGCAAAGGGGACGAGAAAATTCATGCGGGATGCGTCATTTCAAAACGTGTTGACGGCGTAAATAACCCAGGACCAATTCCTCAAACGGTTCGGCGGTTGAAATGGGCAGATAGGCAATGCCGCGCGCCGCGCAATAGCGCGCCCAGTCGGCTTGCCAAGTGCGGACGCGCGCGCGATAGCGGTCGAGCAGATCATAGTCGGCAGTAATTTCGACGGTAGAGTTGGTCTCGCTGTCGAGCAAGCGCAAATCGCCTTCGAGCGCGGGTTCCAGCTCATCGGGCGCAAGCAGGTGCAGGATTGTGATTTCGTAATTGTTTTGGCTCAAGCGTTGAATCCCTGCTTGCCAGGCGTCATCCATCAAATCACTGATGAGCAGCAGCGGTCCGGCGCGCCGCACCTGAGCCGCATAGCGCGCGAGCGCCGCGTCCGGCGCCGTGGTGCCGCCCGGCTCGACAGCGGTGAGCCAACCAAAGAACCCGAGTGCGTATCCCTTGCCGCGCAGGGGACGCATCAACGTCAGGGCGCGCCCCGACGCCGCAAGCGCCGCCGCGCTCAGGCGGTCCATGCCCAACAGGGCGATATAGCCCAACGCTGCCGCGAGTTTCCGCGCATAGGTCCACTTGTCCGCCCATTGCATGCTTGTGCTGGCGTCCAACAACACATGCACGGTGGCGTCCTCCTCCTCGACAAACAGACGCAAGAATAATTTTTCCATCCGCGCATAGGCGTTCCAGTCCACTTGACGAAAATCGTCGCCGGGCGCGTATTCGCGATAATCGGCAAACTCGACGCTCCCACCGCGCCGCGGGCTGCGCCGCTCACCCTTGAAGACGCCGATGCGCGCGCCGCGCGTCACCAACGCGAGCCGATCGAGCGTCGCCAGAAATTCGGGAGAGAGAATTGGTTCAGTCATTGACCGTCAAGACCTTGTCGAGCAGGTCGTCCACAACTTGGTCGGCGGTCACGCCTTCCGCCTGCGCTTCGAAATTGAGAATCAGACGGTGTCGCAGAGTCGGCGCCGCCACCGCGCGCAGATCGTCGAGCGCGACGTTGTAGCGCCCATCCAACAACGCGGTGATTTTGCCTGCGAGAATCAATGCCTGCATACCGCGCGGGCTTGAACCCCAGCGCACATACCGCTTGACCAGCTCGGGCGCGGCGGCGTCGTCGGGGTGCGTGGCGCGAATCAGGCGCGCGGCTGCGGTTGTAATGTGCGGGGCGATGGGCACGCCGCGCGCAAGCGTCTGCATTTCGCAGATCGTCATCCCGTTTGCGACGGCTTGCAGGCGGGCAGTGTCCTGTCCCGTTGTGCGGTCGGCGATCTGCACCAGTTCGGCGGTTGTGGGAAACGAGACATTCAATTTAAAGAAAAAGCGGTCCAATTGGGCTTCCGGCAGGGGGTATGTGCCTTCCATTTCAAGCGGATTTTGTGTCGCCAGCACAAAAAAGGGTTCGCTCATGCGATGCGTGGTTTTGGCAATCGTCACGCTGTGCTCTTGCATCGCTTCAAGCAGCGCGCTCTGCGTTTTTGGCGTCGCGCGGTTGATTTCGTCTGCCAGCACCAGATTCGCAAAGACAGGTCCCGGTTCGAATTGAAAATGGCGGGCGCCGTTTGCATCCTCGACGAGAATGTTGGTGCCCACAATATCGGCGGGCATCAAATCGGGCGTAAATTGAATGCGTGAAAAACGGCAATCGAGCGCCTGCGCCAATGTCCGCACCAGCATCGTTTTGCCCAGACCCGGCACGCCCTCCAGCAGTGCGTTGCCGCCCGCGAGCAGAGTTGTCAAGGTTTGACGCACAATGTCGCGCTGTCCCACAATCACGCGCCCCACCTGCGATTCAATCGCATTGGCTGTTGTGTTGAATTCTTCCGGTGTCATAAACATTCCTTTTGCGCCCACTCGACAATTTCGGGATCGAGTAATCTCCCGTCACGGTTCAAGCGCGCTAAAATATTCCTTGACGTAATCTTTCATCCCCGCAGGAATGTAGGAATTTTCCATCGCCTGTCCCGCGATTTGCGAGTATTGTTGAAAAACTTGTGCGTAGGGCACGACGGCGGGGTTCAAAGAACCGGGCAAGGGCGACTTGCCCTGCTGTGTGGTCGTTTGCCCCCCACCGGAATCCTGTCCGGTCACATTTTCCTGCTGTCCCTGCCCCGTTTGGAACGGTGTATAAACGGTGCTGACATCATCCGCGCCAAACGGCTTGTTTTGTCCGTTCGGTCCGCCGACACTGCCGCTTCCGCCGCCGCCTCCGCCGCCAATAACGCCGCCTCCGACCTTTCCTTGCCCCTGACCCGCACCTTGACCCTGCCCTTGTCCACCTTGACCTTGACCCGTGCCTTGCTCCTGCCCTTGACCTTGCCCCTGACTCTGCCCTTGCGCCTGTCCTTGACCCTGACTCTGATTATCTGACACCTGACTCGAGTTTGCCGCCCGCGCAATGGCGCGCAGAGAGGCATCGGCTTGATTTGCTGTTTGTGCCAGCGCGCGCTGTAATGCCTGCTGTTCCCCGGCGTCCTGCAGTGCAGCTGACGCTTGCGCCACGGCAATCTGCAATTCGCTGCTCGATGCATTCGCAGCCAGGTTCTGCGCCAGTTCGGTCAGCGCGTTTGCCAGTTCGGGACTGCTCGGTGCGACCTGCGCGGTTGTCTGCGCCAACGCCTGTGCCATGCCAGCGCGCTGTTTCTCTGAGAGCGATTCGGGACTCGCGGCAAGTTGCTCTAGCAGTTTCGCCAGTTCGTCCGCATTCTGCGGCGTTTGGCTTGCATTTGCGACCTGCGCGATTTGGCTCGCCAATGTGTCGAGCGCCGCCGCTTGTGTCTGCTTGCTCAAATCCAGACTGTTGTTGAGCGTCTCGCGGAGTTTCGCAATGTCCGCGAGCGCTTGTTCCGCATCACCGGGATTCGTCTTGAGCCGCTCGGCAAGTTCGCGCAATTTTTTGAGCAACTGTGCTTGATCGGCGGGGTCCAATTCCCGGTTTTCCTCGACTGCTTTTGCCAATTGTTCCAGCGCTTGCGCCTGTATCTGTGCAGTCTTGATAATTTCCCGCCGTCCGGCGATCACTGCATCCATCGGATTCGGCAGAAACAGCAGCACACCAATGGCGACGAGCGCGATCAACGCCGCGCCGACGAGACGACGGTCGAGTCGAATCGGAAACGCCTCGCGCGGTTCTATACGCTGCAAATGCGCGAGCGCGTCCTGTCCCTGTCGCCCGACCAGTGCGGGGTCGCTGCTTGCCGAGATTGTCGCGCCCGGTCTTGACAATGCCAGCGCGGTCGCAAGTCGGTCGCGCAAACCCAGTTCCGCATCTGCGCGCTGGGCGACTTGAAAGGTTGTGCGGCGATGGAGCGCGCTGTAACCGAGCCAGCTGATGAACCATACACCAACGATAGCGGCGGCAATCCACAAATAGTTTTCGATGGGCACGATGCGGCTGAGCAGCAGAAACAGCGCGACCGCGCCGAGCGCAAGCCACGCGGTTTGAACAAAAATATGCGCGCCGGTTCGCAAACGCAGACGGCGCGCGATTGGTTTCAAACCGGCGAGCAGTTGGTCATACCGCATAATCTGTCAAGGAACTCGAAGGGGCATCGGCGCGCGAGTGGGAATCAAAGGGACGCGAGGGTGCGCCGGAACCATGATCGGGCCACCGGGGTTGACAGGTCCCCAGCCGCGGACGGCGCCATAAACCAGGTCATAGACCCAGAAAGGCACGAATCTGCGCCACGACCAACGCGGCGTTTTCGGCGGTTTGCCATATAACGGCGGTCTGCCCTCATGCACCAGCACCCGGACCTCGGCGACGTCAATCTGGAAACCGGTCCCCTGCGCGAACAGGGTCACCCGGTCGAGCGAGCGCGGCAGTTCATCGGCTGTCACATTTTCAAATAGATCAGTCGAAGCAAACGAGAGCCAGGTATCCGTCTCTACGCGCACATGCGGCGGGATTCGGTCGCAGTTGACGCAGTGGTCCGGAAGGTCGGGCGCATACGTCGAAAAAAATCCTTGAGCTAATTTGTGCTGCTGGTCGCGCCGGTCGGTATAGTCCAGAAGAATCATCATCGGACATTGTCTTCCTGCCGCGCCGCACACGGGCATAGCATGTTCCTGCATCCTCAAGGTCAGACCCAGTTTAACGACGCTCGCTTCCGTCAATTGAAAATTCAAGTTTTGCATCGCCAAGAGTTCGCTCAGGGGAGTCGCGTCATCCCGGGCGAAACGAAGGACCGCAGCTCCGTCGGCGTCCGCGAGCGAGGGCGGGTCGGGCGCGCTGCCCTTGACCTGCTTGCCCAATTCTGCGCCGACAATCCACCCGGTTGTCAACGATTCCTCGAACCTGGGATTCACCACAATGTTGCGTTCGGATGTTGTGTACCACAAATATGTCGAACGGAACGGCAAAAACACTTGCGGAGCGAACAGCGCGAGCGCGCCGACGAGCAGCGCCAGGAACAAGAGCGCCAATACGATCCATGTCACGAGGTGAAAGCGAAACCGTTGCACAGGTTTGACCAACTGCGCGGCAATCGCAAACAAAAAAATGGTCAGCCAGGTATAGAGCGCCGCGCTGTACTGCCATAAGGGAACCTGTTTATCTATCGCGACATCAAAGCGCCCTCCCGCTATTCCATACAGCATGGGTGTGACGGAGGAACCGTTGTAGATCGTGTTTGGGTCTGTAATCACCCCATCAATCAGCGCCGAAGCCATCGCGCTGAACGGATTGAGCGCCAACACCCAGTTCGGTGGCTGCGCGCCGCGCATGACACCGATCACCAGATAAACAAAGAACGTCCCAAGGATCGCCATGCCCACGAGAAAATAACTCGCGCCGACCGCCAGCCCTGTCCTCAAAAAGAGCGCCGAGAAAAACAAACCCATGACGCTGAACACAACGGCAAAGCCCGCCATGACCGCAAAAGCCCTGACCAAGTCCGAGACGGTCACCCCGCCAAACACATACGCCATGCTCGTCATGGGCACCGCCGCAAGGAGGATCAGCGCCACATAACTCAGCGCCGCGCCGAGTTTGCCCGAGAGAATGGTGAACGGACCCAGCGGGGTTGCCATCAACAAATCAAAGGTCTTGCGTTGATGTTCTCCACTGATGGCTCCCGCCGTCAGCGAAGGCGCAATCGCGCAGACGAGCAGCAGCGTCAAAAAAACCAACCCCACAAACACGGTCTGCCCGATCGTGGCGCCCGCGGACGCGTTGCCAAAATCGCTCAACTGGCCGGCAAAGCGCGGCGTCGCCAGTTGAAACAGTCCATAACTAAACAGCCCCAGGATGACAAGGATAAAGGTCAAGAACAAGAACGCGCGCGGTCCGCGCATTCGCCCGCGCAGTTCTTTGACCAGGAGGGGGTTGAGGGAAAAGGATGGCGTAGACAGGTTCATAGTTCTGTTGTGGTCAGCTGCATAAAGACTTGTTCCAACGCATTGCCGCTTTCGCTAAACTCGGCGACCGGCGCGCCGCGGGCAACCCATTCTGCCAGCAGCATGGCAGCCGCCCGGTCATCGCCGTGAAAATCCATTTCCAGCGTCGTGCCGGATGCGCTGCTCTCGACAATGTAAGGTTTACCCGCATTGCGCGCCCCATGAACCAGTTCCAATGCGCGCGCCTGATCGGTCAGGATGCGGACTCGCAAGACGCGGGCGAATTGGAGCTGCGCGCGAATCTCTGCCGTGTTGCCATTGGCGACCAGTCTGCCGCCTTCGACAATGCCAATGTGCGAACACATTTCCGCCAACTCGGGCAAAATGTGCGAGCTCACAATAATCGTCTTGCCCATTGCCGCGAGTTCTTTGAGGAGCTCGCGCATTTCGATCCGCGCGCGTGGGTCCAGCCCCGAAGCCGGCTCATCCAACAATAAAATTTGCGGCTCGTGAATGAGCGCGTGCGCCAGACACAACCGCTGCTGCATCCCGCGTGACAATGCCTGCACGTTTGCATCACGTTTGTCGGAGAGGTTCACCAGGTCCAACAATTCGTCAATCAATTTGGTGCGCCGCGCGGGTGTGAGGTTGTAGCAGCGCGCATAAAAATCCAGATACTCCCAAACATACATATCCTCATAGACGCCAAAGAAATCAGGCATATAGCCGATGAGGTGATGCAGTTTGCGCGCCTTGTCGCCCGCTCGCTCGCCGTTCACCCACACCTCGCCAAAGGTCGGTTCCAGCAGCCCCGCCAGCATACGCAGAGTCGTCGTCTTGCCTGCACCGTTGCGCCCGATAAAGCCGAACAACGCGCCGCGCGGCACCTGCAAATTCAAATGGTCCACCGCAAGCGTCTTTTTGAATTTTTTGGTCAGCTGCCGAGTTTCAATTGCAAACGGCTCGGTCGTCGTATCAATCATGTCGTTTACGGTTCGGCACGCACGGACAAGGATTCACCTGTCCGCGCGCCCACCACTGCCATACACCGATGAAGAATGGGCGCGGGAGGTGCGGGTCCCTGTTCGGGCGGCGGCGGACCCCCTTCCAGCTGCCACTGCCCCCGGAGCGTCACAAGCCAGACTAATTCGTTCGGCGCATGTCCCGCCAGGCTCAAGCCCCGTGCCTCCACTTGAGCGACCGTCAACCATTCGGTGGTCAGCACCTGCGGGTCCTGGATCTGCTTGAGTCGAAATTCATTACACTTTTGGAATGCCAGCGCCTGTGCTTGCGTCTGCCCCACAAAGCCAAGGACCTCGCAGCCGGTCAACACAAGCAACAGGGCTAACCAGAGAAAGATCGCGTATCGCATAGCGCGGGTCGCATAGCGCGTATCGTCAAATGTGAAACGTCAAAGGTCGAGTGTGATGCGTCAAGCGTGATACGTCAAACGTCAAGAGTGAAAGGTCAAGGGCGGAGCGTGATACGTCAAGGGTCTCCAGAAATCTTGCGTCATTCCGCCACTGTCGCCTGCATCTCGATTCCGTACAACACACAGCGCTCCGGTTCATCAACTGCACTAATGCGCAGGCGCACCGCGCCGTTTGGCCGCACAAAGCGGGCGGGGTTCTCGACGACGAGATCGGTGGACGAGGTAATGTCCTGCTTGACCCAATTTCCGTCCAAATCCTGCAATTCTACCGTGTGCGGGAATGACTCGCGCACCTGAACCACGAGCTCTTGAACGCTGCTGATGGCAAATTCGGGAAAAGGCATAAATTCAAGGACCGCCTCGCCATTGCGCACGCCTGTATAGTTTACCGAGCCGCAAAACACGCGGTTGCCTCGTCCCGACAATTCGCGCACGCGCCAATCATTCATCAGCAAGTGGATGGGTCCCGACGCATAAACGGGACGCAGGTCCATGAGGACCAGACTATTGACCTGACGCGCCGCCGTCATATCTTGTACGCGAACGTCCAGGGGACTGGACGCCGCCCATCCCATCAGCATCACGGAACGGGGCGTTTGCGGCGAGCCGCTCCAATAATCGAAACGCGCCGAAAGAATTTGACGCTGCACCTCGTTTTCGGGCGCGCTGCCGTTTATCAACATTGGCTGCGCGCCCTGAGAGCGCTCCCACGCATGATCGAGCGTCAAGGGCACATTTGGCGAAAGGGCGCCCAAACGCACATATAGCTCCCCGTTCACCAGATATACGTCGGTCAACGGCATGGTGGAGCGATTCACCAGCGTGCCGCGCACACGCTCTCCTTCGATGCGTAGGTCCGATTCGATCCGCCAATCCTCCGGCACGGGCGATTGGATCGCAAATGCTTGCAATGCGCCCTGGTTGAGGTTGATGCCCCGCACCTCAAGGGGGTTCGTTTCCACGATTTCAAGATTTGAGCCCACATTTGTTTGCGTCGAGAACGGGTCAAACGCGTTCGACATGGGAATGACCAGACTCCCGTCGGGGATTTCCAGAGCAAACGAACCGCGCGTGGGCGAAAAGAGACCGACCACCGATTCCATCCGGCTCGGTTTGCCGTCCGGCGCAAAATCAATGATCGAGACCTGACTCAGGATCACATCACTGCCGCGCAGTTGGCTGCTGACGCCGAACGCGCCGACGGCAAACAAGAACGTCAGGAACGGAATCGTTGCCCAACCCCAATCCAACTTTTTCAAGCGCCGCAGGACCAGATAATTGACCGGTCCGACGAGGACGATATAGACCGTCAGGAGCGCCGCCAGAACATTCAGCGAAGGGAGCGCGAGCACGGGCAGATTTTGCAGCGCCATTGCCATATAGCGAGAGCGAATCAAGGACGCCGAAACATCGGGAGGAAAATTCATCGGGTACGCCGAGCCGGGCGTCAGGATGCTTTTCCAAAAATGCGGCGCGCCCGCCCATGCATCAAACGGACTCGCTGCCAAATCGAGCGCCGAGTATGTCACGCGTCCTTCGCCGAGCTGTTTTTCGGAAACGAGGACCTGGTCGCCCTGCGCCACCACCGTTTCCCCACCCGTCGTCAAGGCGGCCGCGAACGGTCCCTCGACGCGCACCGGTGAATCACCAAACGCCGCGAGCGCTTCCAGGGATTCGAGTTCGGTCACGCCTTGCGTCGAACGAAATTCGCCTGCCAACTCTTGAGGCAACCCCGCAAGCGTGCGCGCCGCGCTCGCGCCGCCGCCAAGAATCAAGCGCCCGCCGTTTTGCACCCAGTTTGTCAACACTCGGGTTTGAGCGGGCGACAAGGCGCTCGTATCCACATCGCTGAGGACCAGCGCATCAAGCACGCGCAGCCCTTCGGGACGGTCAGGCAAATCGCCAAGTCCCATCGGGAGAACGCGCGTTGTGCGCGAGAGTTGGCCCTCGAGCTCGATCACGTTTGCCGCATTGAATGGTTCGGTGCGGGGGGCAATCACCCCAATCAAATAATCGGTATTCGGATGCAGAGTAAGGGGAACATTCTCGCGCGCCAATTCCTGCGTACCGCTGACCAGGCGGGCGCGCGCGACCTGCGCGAATGACGTCGGCAGCACATACAAGATAAACTGCTTTTGCGCGCCTGTGGGCAAGTCAACGGGGACAACCCATGAGGTTCGTCCGCCCGTTTCCGACATTTCGACGCGCACTTGCGCCGAGACCGGCGCGCCCGGATTTGTGACCGTCACGCGCAGCGGCAGCCATTCGCCAAATTTGTAATGACCGCTAAAAAAGGGTTCGACCTGAAGCGTGATGCCGCCGGTCTGGGCGGCGAGGGAGAATGGAGCAACAGAAACAAGGACCACCAGCGTGATCCAGAGGAACAAGAGCCGCCGTTTTCGAGAAAACAAGCCAATCATGCGTCCCCTACAAGAGGCACAAAATGCGCGCCCGGACTGTTGAAACGTGTGTTTATAGTCTACTTTTGTATTGGATAGACGCAAAACCCGAAAAAAGGGTTCCGAAAAGTGAATCGGCGGAAAGCGATCCTGTCATTTGGCAAATGCAGCTTGCATCACTGCCAGAGGATGATTGGTAATGCTTTGCGGAGAGATTTGGTGGGCAAATTTGCCTTTTTATTCACTACAAAGCAACTGAAAGCGCCCGTATGCCTCGTCCCACGCAGCCGGTTTGTGCGGGGCATATTGTTTGATTTCAAAGGATTGACGAATTACCTCGCGTCCCTGCGCCAGTGAACCGATCTTGCCGAGCGCGAACATCTGCATAATGACGTTGCCGAGGGCGGTCGCCTCGACAGGTCCGGTCGTCACCACCCGGTCTGTCGCATCCGCGGTGAACTGGCAAAGTAGTTCGTTCTGAATCCCGCCGCCGATCATGTGAATCGTGTCAAGCGGTTTGCTCACCAGTCTCTCGAGGCGCTCTAGCTGGAACCGGTATTTGAGCGCCAAACTCGTCAGCACACAGCGCACCACCTCGCCATATGTTTGGGGCACGGGTTGGCGCGTAAGCAGGCAAAATTCCGCAATGCGCGCGGGCATGTCGCCCGGACGAAAAAACAAATCGTGGTCGGGGTCAATTAACGAGGCAAAGCTCGACGCGTGTTTTGCCTGTGCGATCAAATCCGCATAAGAACTCTCGTGCCCTGCCTGATTCCACGCGCGGCGACATTCTTGAAGAATCCACAATCCCATCACGTTTTTGCACAATCGAAAGCCGCCGATGCCGCCCTCGTTGGTAAAGTTGTATTTGAGACTGAGGTCGTTGATGACAGGATAGGCAACCTCTGCGCCCAAAATGCTCCACGTCCCCGAGCTCAACCACGCAGTGTTTTGTCCCTGCAAGGGAGCACCGGCGACGGCAGAACCCGTATCGTGCGAGGCGGGGGCAATCACCGAAACGTTTTCGAGACCCGTTTCCTCCGCAACCGCCGGATGTAGCGCGCCGAGAACGGTCCCCGGTGAAACCACATCCAAAAACATGCCGGTTGGAATTTGCAGCTCGTGGAGCAGCGCGTACGCCCAGCGGCGCGCTTGCGGGTCATAACACTGGGTCGTCGTCGCATCGGTAAACTCGCACGCCTTGACGCCCGTCAGCCAATAGTGCATCAAATCGGGCATCATCAATAAAGTTCTGGCTTGGTCCAATGCGGGCGCGTTCTGCAAGCGCATGGCATATAACTGGTAGAGCGAATTGATTTCCAGAAACTGGATGCCGGTTTGCGCAAAGACGCGGTCGCGCGGCACGCGCTCGAACACGCGCGGCAGCATGCCTGCGGTGCGCGCATCGCGATAGTGAAACGGGTTGCCCAATAACTCGTCGTCGCGTCCGAGCAGGGCAAAATCCACACCCCACGTGTCAACTCCGATGCCTGCAATCCCGCGATGATGATCGCGCGCAATTTTTCCCAAGCCGTGCTTGATGTTGTCAAACAAGCGCAGGGGGTCCCAATGCAAGCTGTCCAGCGTGCGCACGGACACGTTTGGAAAACGGTGCGCCTCTTGCAGGGTGATGCGCTCGCCGTCAAAAGACGCGAGGATCGCGCGCCCGCTTTCCGCGCCCAGATCGAGAGCCACAAATTTTGCCGCTGTCATTCATGAAAAAACCTCGCAGGGTTCCCGTGGCACACGGAGACACGGTCCGCCATTGGAAAACCCGCGAGGTCTCTGGCTCTAATCCAGATGAAAGACCTCTACGAGTTCCTGCATGTTTTGGTCGGCGTGCGCGCCGCCGAGATTTTCAAAATACGGCGCCATCAGGTCCTGCCATTTTGCATTAATTTCCTCGCGCGCCATGCCTTGCAGTGACTTGGCAAAGCTCTCCTCTGCTTGGAAATAGCCAAACAACAGACCATCGTCACGCAGGAACAGGGAATAATTGTGCCAGCCCGTGCGCCGCAGCGCGTCAAGCATTTCGGGCCAAACGTGCTCGTGATATTTTTTGTATTCTTCCAGCTTGTCGGACTTTACCTTGAGTAAAAAGCCAACTCGCTTCATGACGGTCTCCTTGCCACAGAGGTGGAAACGCGAATCTTTGTTACGCAGTGCGTAACGACGAATGGTCCTGAATATTCATGCTCGCGCCCGGAATGTTTCCAATCAGCAATTAGCAATCACAAATCCCCACTGCCATACTGCTTTGCCAATTCCAGCACGCGCGCATAGGCACGGAGGAGGCGCGCGGGCGGAATGTCGGGTTGGACAAAATGACCCGTGTTGAAAATAAACCCGCCGCCGGGCGCATAGATTTCAAAACGTTTGGTGATGTACTCGTCCAGCGCGTCGCCCTCGAATGCCAGCAGCCCATCAATCACGTCGAGCGAGCCATAGACCACGATCTTGTCGCCGTATTTTGCTTTGATTTCGCGCGGGTCCATGCCTGCGCTTTCCTGGACGGGATGCATGGACGCATAGCCCATTTCGATAATGTCGTCCATGATGCGCAGAATGTGCCCGTCGCTGTGCAGGTTTACGGGCACGCCGCGCGACACGGCGTGAGCGACGACGCGCGCCGCATAGGGCTTGATCATTTCGCGCCACATGGCGGGCGCAAACAACATGCGTTTGTTGCTGCCCCAATCATCCGAC
The DNA here is from genome assembly GCA_020851635.1 of Anaerolineae bacterium. Lineage (GTDB taxonomy): Bacteria > Chloroflexota > Anaerolineae > UBA4142 > SHND01 > SHND01. Next base: position 3,007 of record JADZCJ010000068.1, on the reverse strand, counting down.
AACGTGATGAAATCCACGCCCGCGTCAATCAAATTGTCAAACAGTCCGCACATCCAGTCGGCATAGCGGTCAAACCAGTTTTTCATCAGGTCGGGTTGCATGCCGAGATACATCCAACAGTTCTCGATGCCCAGAAACGAGCTGGCGCCTTCGACAATGCCCCACGTGTGCGCCAGAATCGCGCGGCGGTCGCCGTACCGTAACGCCTCGCGAATATTCAGCCCGGCAAAATCCTCGGTCCATCCGTTGTAGGTCAACCAAAAGTCATCGCGCGGGTCCTTGAGCTCGAGCTCTGCCAATTCGTACACATCGGGTTTGCGCCCCAGTTGATTGGGCCACGGCACATAGCCGACGATGATATCAATGCCAAACTCGTCCCAAAATTGTTCGCGCGTGCCCCACGCCGCTTCCAGATTTTGGACGAAATTCTTTTGATACAGCCAGCAGTCAATCGGCGTGCGGTCGGCGGGTTGGCGCTTGAGGGTGGCGAGAACGCGTTGTCGGGAATTCATTCATTCCTCAAGTTCAATAATCCATCCCACGTCTTTATCTCCAAACCCGCCGTATAACCGCTGTGCCAGCTCTCGAAATAGATTTGGTCCCAGATGGGAACGGTGGTTTGAAGCGCGGGCGGGAGTTGTTTCAAGATTTCGGCATAGGCGTGTTCGAGCACGCGATACCCCGAAGATTCAGAGCCGCGGAATTTCGGGTGCGGGGGGATGATGCCATCCTCGACGAGCGCGGCATCAAACACGTCGGACATTTCATTCAACAATTCGAGTTTGCGCGCCCAGGGTGTTTCCAGGCGGACTGCCTCGCGCACGAACGGACCGAGACGCGCGGACATGCGCGGCAATTTTTCAAAATAGGCAAACGTCCATTTGTCATAGGGGAAATATTGTCTGTCGAGCAAAAAAGCCAGCTGCACGCCGAGCCGCATGGCGCGCGTAAACGTGATGTTGTAGTAATAGTCGTTGCCGCGCAAGATCGCGCGCTTGAGCGCATACGCCCCCATTCCCGAGTAATAACGGCACCAGTGCGCGATGCGGCGCAGTCGTACGGGTTCGGGATAATACGCGCTCAGGGCGTTTCGCACGGCGGTGAAATTGCCGAGGGGGTCATGCCATACCTCTCCCGCAATGACGTGCGTGATATCTTCTTCGGGGATGTGAAGCCATTCGAGCGCGTCTCGCGGAGGATGGTCTATGCCGATGGTGCGCAAGAGGTGCGCCTGCAGTGAGGCGATCTCCAGCCCGCCGGTCTGGGTGAACCCCTCACGGAGAGGATGCCCGCGCCATGTGGGTGGGATTTGCGTCACGACACGCTGCATCATCTCAGCATGGCGCGTTTTGTAGAGTGCATCGGGCATGAGGGCGTTGATGCGAATGCCCCAATGATGGTCGCGCGAATATTCGTCGTCCATGCCCAGCACTTCAGAGCCGTATCCGTAAATGCCAAAGGCGGTCTGCGCCGTCTCTTGCGGAAAATCGCGTTCGAGGGCGGGCAAAAGGATTTCGGCAAAAAAATCGCGCGAAAGGTCAACGATAGCGGACATGTTGCTCACCGCGGCGGCAAAAATCAGTTGTGTAGAGATTCAAGGGATAATGATCATGTTAGCCAAGGAGGGATATACGCGACGAAAATCCTTTTCATTTAATGTGACAATTTGATCTATATCAACCGTGTCTGCAGATTTCAAGATAAGCGTATCAAACACTGCGCCACCGATAATTCCATTTGTCGCCACGTATTCGACAACCTCTTGATAATCAGACGAATCCAACGCAACAATCCAAGACCCCGACGATATTCTCCTGGATCAACGTTCTCGCATTGATTGAAGAAATTGGCGGTCGAAGCGGCAAGCGTGTAAGGATCGAATAGACTTTTGCAAGCGAATGGGCAGACACAACCCCATGGTCGGTTCCATCCTTTACGCGTTCAAGCCAAAGCCCGTCCATGGGATGGATGTGATTGGACCATTGCCGCTACAAGCACCGAGGTATCAAAAAAGACTCTCATAGTCCGGTGCGTTCAACGAGTTCCGTTACGCGTTCATCACGTGCGTTACGCGCAATATTGTCAAGGTCGGTTAGCGGTTCGCCACGCGCGACCAGGATCCCATCCTCTTGTACGAGCACCGCTTCCTGTCTTTGAATCCGCAATCGCACACCACCCTCGTTGTCGGGTTCGACGATCAGGGTCATGCCTGGTGACAGAAGTAGTTTTTCGCGGAGCCGAGCGGGCACAAGGATTCGTCCCAGATCATCGAGCGAAAGTTGAATTACCTGACTCATCTTGCCTCCTATCAGAAACGTGGCTCGAGTATTATACGCACAAAATCCGAGTCGGGATAGGTTTCGCTATCAGATCAGAGATAGACATAGAGGATCCAAAACAGCCCGGAAGGGGGCAGGGCATTGCCCCACCCCCTTGATTTCTTATTTGGCTGCTGCTTCTACATTTGACTTGTCATAGACCGTGAACGGTCCCATCAGGACGCGCAGCCCTTTTTCACGCGTCGGGTCTTTGGTGATGGTATAGTCGCCCATCCGTCCGGCGGTGAATTGTTCACCTTCCACGCCCTTGAGCTGTCCACCGGCGATGAGATAGGTGAGGTAATACGTGAGATAGCCGAGGTCCCTGAACGACCAGAGCGCAAACTGCGGCGCACAGCCACTCATCGTGTACGAGACCATTTCCGCAGGCAAGCCCAAACCGCTGACCTTGACCTTGTCGCACAAGCCTTCGTCGGTCATGGCTTTGGCGGCGGCGGCAATCCCCACCGTGGTCGGCGCCATGATCAGTTTCAGGTCAGGATACTTGTCAACCAGCGCCAGCGCTTGCTTGTAGGATTCTTCGGACTGGTCGTTGCCATAGACCGTGTCCACCAATTTCAGTTTGGCGTATTTCGGGTCCTTGAGCGCTTCGTTCATGGCGGCGATCCAGGCATTCTGGTTTGCGGCATCGGGTGAGGCAGACAAGACGGCAAACTCGCCGCCATCGG
>JADZCJ010000067.1 GCA_020851635.1 Anaerolineae bacterium | reverse complement strand
GCGAACAGTTCGGCTTGCGTTGAATTCATCATACACCTCAGCAGGCAAAGATGAGATGTACCCTACGTCGATGCGATTTGGTTGTCAAGGTGCAATTAGATTTCATCAACCCTTGAATACAGGCTAAAGCGCAGTTTGATACAGAAATACAGAAAAATTGCTTTGACATGAGTGTGTATCAGGTTATAATCACTGGCGGACTGTGTGCGGCACAGTATTTTTTCGCGCATCTTGTATTTTGAGTAACGACGGGACGTCGGGGTGACTTGCTCACTGAGCTTTCAGAGAGCGAAATGACCCGCCGATTCGCCAATTGAAAATTAATTCGGAGTCAAGGGACCATGCAACGCAAGATTTCTGTCATTGGGGCGGGCAAAACGGGCGCAACGACAGCGCAGCGACTCGCCGAACGCAATTATGCCGATATCGTATTGTTTGATGTGGTCGAGGGTCTTGCCGAAGGCGAAGCCCTCGATTTGTTAGAATCGGGTCCGATTTTGGGCTTTGATTCCATGGTGACAGGCGTCACCATCAAGGATGGACAGGGTTACGAACACCTTGCCGGGTCGCAGATCGTGATCATGACAGGCGGCATTGCGCGCAAGCCGGGCATGAGCCGCGATGACCTGGTCAAGACGAATCAGAAAATTATGCACGGCTGGGCGGAGGCGATCAAGGAACACGCCCCGCAATCAATTTTGATCGTGCTATCGAATCCCGTGGACGCGATTACGCAGTATGCGGCGCACGTAACGCAGTTCCCGCGCGAGCGCATCATCGGGCAAGCGGGGATTTTGGACAGCGCGCGGTTTCGCACTTTTATTGCGCAGGAACTGAATGTCTCGGTGCAGAACGTTGATGCGTATGTGCTCGGCTCGCATGGCGACGAGATGGTGCCGCTGCCGCGCTATACGACCGTGGCGGGTATTCCGCTGCCCGAGCTGCTTTCGGCGGACCGTCTGGAGGCGCTGGTGAAACGGACGCGCACGGGCGGGGCAGAAATCGTCAATCTGTTGAAAACGGGTTCGGCGTTCTATGCGCCGAGCGCCGCGCTGGCAGAAATGACCGACGCGATTGTCTTGGACAGGAAAAAGATTCTGCCGTGCACGGTGCGTCTTGACGGCGAATATGGATTGAGCGGAGTGTTTGCGGGCGTGCCCGTGAAACTCGGCGCGGGCGGCGCCGAAGAAATCGTCAAGTGGAAATTGACGGACGAGGAAGTGGTAGCGCTGCACAAGAGCGCGCAGGCAGTCCGCGAAGTACTCAAAGTGATGGGGATCTAGGTTTGGAGCCGAAAGAAATGATCGGCCATATCGAGTTGTTGTAGGAGGATGGATGCCAACCGAGGTGCGTGAGACTTTTTTTGAGAACGGGCTCAAGGTCCTGACTCGTGAGCTTCACAATGCCCCCGTCGCGACGTTCTGGGTGTGGTACCGGGTCGGTTCGCGCAACGAGGTGTTGGGCATCACGGGCGCGGCGCACTGGGTCGAGCATATGATGTTCAAAGGCACGCAGACGCTTGGCAAGGGCGATGTGTTCAAGCTGGTGACGCGCAATGGCGGCACGAACAATGCGTTTACGTGGTTGGACTATACGGCATATTACGAGACCCTGCCCAGCGACCGGCTCGAGATTGCCATCCAGATCGAATCGGACCGCATGGTCAACGCGCGCTTTGACCCCGATGAAGTCGCATCGGAACGCACGGTCATTATCTCGGAACGCGAAGGGCACGAAAACGACCCCGGGTTTTGGCTGGCGGAAGAGATGCAGGCAACCGCGTACAAGGTGCATCCGTATCATCATGAGACGATTGGTTGGAAAGCGGACCTGCAGCGCATGACGCGCGATGACCTCTATAGCTTTTACAAAAAGTATTACGCGCCGAATAACGCGACCGTGGTCGCCGTCGGCGATTTCAACACGGAAGAGCTGCTGGCGAAACTGCACGAGACGTTTGGCAAGCTCCCGCGCGGCGAGGAAATTCCCGCGCTGACAATTGACGAGCCGGAACAGGCGGGCGAACGACGTGTGACGGTGCGTCGTCCCGGCGCGGCGCCATATTTTATGGCAGCATACAAATCGCCGCGTGCGACCGACCCTGACTTTTATCCGACCATGATGCTCGCGGGCGTGCTTGCGGGCGCGAGCGGGCTGGCGATGGGTCGCACCAGTCCGGGGCGTTCGTCACGGTTATACAAGGCGCTGGTTGACAAGTCGCTGACGGCGGACGTTGGCGTGTTTTATCGTCCAATGCTCGATCCGTATCTGTTTCAGGTGAGCGCAACAGTCCGCCCGGGTGTCACGCTGGAAAAGGTGGAACGCGCGGTGCTGGCAGAACTGGACAAGATCGCATCCAAGCCCATCACCGATCGCGAGTATGAAAAGGTGCTAAAGCAAACGCGGGCACAATATGTTTACGCCGAAGATGGAGTCGCCAATCACGGCTATCGGCTTGGCATGTTGGATGTGGTCGCGTCGTGGCGCATGTACGAGACATTTCTGGGGAACCTCGAAAAGGTCACCAAAGACGATGTGCAGCGCGCGGCAAAGAAATATTTGTCCGAGATGAACCGGACCATCGGCTGGTTTGTGCCTACCAACAATCAGGCGGCGAGCGGGAACGGCAGCGGCAAGATGAAAGCAGCCCGGTCCAAGACCGCGACGGCGAAACAAAAAGCTGGAAACAAAAGCGAGAATTCTCGTCACAAGAACCGTTCCTCGAAATGACAGTTGACGGACCTTTATGTCTCACCCAATCACTCCTGAAAATGTAACCCGCGCGGAACTAAAAAACGGGATTGTTGTGCTGGTCAAGGAAAATCGCACGAATGGGTCCATTACCCTGCGCGGCAGATTGCGCGCGGGGGCGATGTACGAGACGGATATTACAGCGGGGCTGGCGTCGTTCACGGCGAGCTCGCTGCAGCGCGGGACCAAGAAATTTACGTTTCAACAACTGAACGAATTGTACGACAGTCTTGGCACGAGTTTTGGTGTGGGCGCGGGCACGGAGATCGCAACGTTCGGCGGCAAGAGTTTGACCGAAGATTTTCCGACGCTGCTGAACGTTGCGGAACAGGTGCTGCGCGAGCCGATTTTTCCCGAAAAGGAATTGGAAAAACTCCGCGGGCAAATCGTGACCGGGCTGCGCGAGGCCGAGGACGACACGCGCTATGTGGCGTGGCGGCGTTTTCAAGAGTTGTCGTTTCCGAAAGGACATCCGTATCATCGTTCGGATGATGGGACGGAAGCGACGGTCAAAAAGTTGACCCGCGCGAAATTGGCGGAATTCCATTCCAAATATTTCCGCCCCGAAGGCGCGGTCTTTGTGATTGTTGGGGACATTGACGCGCAAAAGGCGATTGATCTGGTCGTGAAACATTTTGGCGACTGGAAGGGCAAAAAGGGGATTCCGTTTGAAATTCCCCAGGCGCCGCCCACGCGCGCAACGCGCCAGGATATTGCGATGGAGGGCAAGATCCAGTCCGATGTGGTTATGGGGTATCCCGGCATCCGGCGGCATGACCCGGGATTTTATCCCTTGCGGACCGCCGACCTGATTTTTGGGCAGCTTGGCTTGAGCGGACGACTGGGTGAAACCGTGCGCGACAAGTTGGGGCTGTGCTATTATGTTTATAGTTCGTTGAGCGCCGGCATTGGCGCAGGTTCGTGGATGATTGGCACGGGTGTAAATCCGCGGAATGTGGACCTGGCAATCGTAGCTATCGGCGATGAGGTGCGGCGGCTGCGCGCCGGGGGTGTGACCGCAGAAGAGTTGGCGCACGCACAGGATTATTTGACCGGTTCGCTGGCGCTTCGTTTGGAAACGAATGACGGCGTCGCGAGCACGCTTGCGGACATGGAGCTATACGGGTTGGGGATGGATTATATCGTGCGGTATGAAGGTTTGTTTCGGTCGGTCACGCGCGAGCAGATTTTGGAGGTCGTTCAAAAGTATGCGCTGTTGGAAGAAGCGGTGATTGTGACGGCAGGACCCGCGCGAAATGAGGCATAGGGCGAGTTCCTGAAATGAGGGAGGCAAAGGTGGACAATCCTGGACCCGATATGGATTTGGAGATGGATGAACAGGCGTTGGACGAGATGAATGATACAGTTCACGGCGAGGTTGTGAATATTACCCAAGGCGGCGCCCAAAATGTTGACGCGCAGAGCGTGGTGATCAAGCAGGGCGGCGTGCAAAATGCAAGCGCTGAATCGGTGACGGTCAAGCAGGGCGGCATCTTTCAAGCGGAAGGCGGCGCGATTTCTGTGGTACAGGGCGGGGTTGTCCTGGCGCGTGGTGACCAGATCAATCTGACGGCGGGCGGCGCACTGGGCATGTTTGCCACCAACATTGAGGTGGAAGCCGGGGGCGGGCAGTGGATGATCGCGCGCGAAAAAATTTCGGTAGACCAGGGCGGCGCGGGCATCATGATTGCGCGCGAAGCAGAGGTCAACAATTCGTTTGTGGGACTGATTCTGGCACAGAATGTGGGCGGCAATGTGCGGGCACTCTTTGATACACGCGCCGCGCTGGTGTTTGGCATTGCGGCGGGAATTGTCGGCGGACTGGTGTTGGGCATGCGTCGACGCGGTTTCTAGCGCAGTTCTAGCAAACTTGAGCTGCACTGGCGCAGTACCGCAGCGTGGCGCACGACATGTCAGAACGTGTGCGCGCTTGCGAAATCTAATTAAAAACTGGAGCATTGAGAAATGGCACATGCAGTAACACTGATTCGCGGGGACGGCACGGGTCCCGAACTGATCGAGAACGCTCGACGGGTCGTCGAAGCAACGGGCGTTGAATTTAACTGGGACGTGGTGGAGGCGGGTGTGGACGCGATGGAACAGTATGGCACGCCCTTGCCCGATAACGTTCTGGATTCCATGCGGCGCACCCATGTCGCATGGAAAGCGCCGATTACGACGCCGATTGGCACCGGATTCCGCAGCGTGAATGTTGCTTTTCGCAAAGAATTTGATTTGTATGCAAATGTGCGCCCTGCCAAAACGTACAAGGGCGTGCGGACACGCTATGACCATGTTGATTTGGTCTTGATTCGCGAAAATACCGAGGATTTGTACGCGGGAATCGAGTTTGAACAGGGTCTGCCTGATACCGAGGAGCTGATCAGGTGGATTCGCGCCAAGCAGCCGAAAGCCGTAATTCGTGAACCTGCGGGCATCTCGATCAAGCCGATTTCGGTCCCGGGGACGGAGCGGATCGTCAAGTTTGCGTTCGAGTATGCCGCGCGAAACAATCGGAAAAAAGTGACGGCGGTGACCAAAGCAAACATCATGAAATACACCGATGGATTGTTTTATGCAGTGGCGCGTGAAGTTGCCAGGAATTATCCCAATATTCAGTACGAAGAAGTGTTGGTGGACAATATGTGCATGCAGTTGGTGCAGAAACCGGAATTGTATGATGTACTGGTGCTGCCGAACCTGTATGGGGATATTTTGAGCGACCTATGCGCAGGGTTGGTGGGGGGGCTGGGCGTCGCGCCCGGCGCCAACATCGGCGATCACGGCGCAATGTTTGAAGCGGTGCACGGCAGTGCGCCCAAATACAAGGGGCAGAACAAGGTGAATCCGACAGCTGTCATTTTGTCGGGTATGTTGATGCTGAGGTATCTGGGTGAAGATGCGGCGGCAGCGCGGCTGGAAAAAGCCGTATCTGCCGTTGTCGCAGAAGGCAGAGCTGTGACGTATGATATGAAACCTGACCGCAACGATCCAACCGCGGTGGGAACCAGTCAGATGGCGGATGCGATCATCGCCAAGTTGAAACAGTAAGAGAATCACACAAAACGGGCGAGGATGTTCATCCTCGCCCGTTTTGTGTAAGCTTTACCCGTCAGCTTGTGGGATATTTGGCGCAGGTGTCTCGAGCGTTTGGGTTTTGACGAATCACGCGATAGAATGAAAAATCATGGTCACTATTACTTTTCGCAACAAGAAATTCGAGGTCAAGGCAAATATGCCGGCGCGCGATGCGCTGAAAAAACTCGGGATTGATCCGGAAAGCGTGCTGATTACGATCAACGGCAAGCTGGTGACGGATGACATTGTGCTGCGCGAGGGAGATGAGGTCAAACTGGTGGCAGTGATTTCGGGGGGAACTGGGGATTCGTCCAGCAGTGACTTGGTTTGGGGACGGGGGACCGGAGATTTTTGAATTTCGATTCGAGCAGGCGATTGGGCTGCGGATGTTGATGTGGAGTTTAGATCAAGGATGAGGGTTGGGGAGCAGGTTCATGCGTTGTCGAAAATGTGATACGCCGGCAGTGATCAACATGCGACACCACAAACTGGCATTGTGCGGTGAGCACTATGACGAGTGGTTTGTGAATTCGACGCAGCGGGCGATCGAGAAATACAAGATGTTTGGGCGTGATGCGCGGATTCTGGTCGCGGTCAGCGGTGGCAAGGACTCGCTGGCGTTGTGGGATGTGCTTGGGCGGCTGGGTTACAAGACGGATGGGTTGTATATCGGTCTGGGGATTCAGGGCGAAATCAAATACTCTGACCAGTCGCTGGCATGTATTCGCAAATTCGCTGCCGAAAGGGCGCCTGATTCCACCCTGCATGTGGTGGACATTCAAGAAACCTACGGCAAGACGATCCCCGAAATATCGCGCGAAACCTCGCGCGGGCACGGAAAACCATGTTCCTCGTGCGGACTTGCTAAACGCTATGTAATGAACCGCCTGGCTGCCGAACGCGGCTATGATGTTTTGGCGACGGGACACAATCTGGATGACGAAGCGGCGGTGTTGATGCAGAATACATTACATTGGCAGACGGGGTATCTCGCGCGGCAGGCGCCCGTTCTGGATGCGAGCGAAGGGCTGGCGCGCAAAGTCAAACCGTTTTGTCGCTTTTACGAACGCGAGACCGCGACATATGCGGTGGTGCGGGAGATTGATTATGTGTATGACGAATGTCCATACGCTGTCGGGAACCTTACGAATTTTTACAAGACGCTGCTCAATCAACTGGAAGCCGAATCACCCGGCGCGAAACTGTCGTTCTATGTCGAGTTTCTAAAAGCGCGGCAGGCGGGTTTTTTCAAGACGCCGGAGGACCACAAGGACCTGCACGCGTGTGAGGTGTGCGGACAGCCGACGACGGCGCCGGGGCGTTGTGCCTTTTGCCGTATGTGGAATATCACGACGGCGAGCGGCGGCGCATTGATTGCCCCGGAGGCAATTACGACTCGCGGCGACGATGCGTTCGAGGATATAGAGGCACGGGTCGCCGAGACCGTGGACGTTTCAGGACTGTGAATTTTGACCTCACCCCCCGCGCCTTACAGTCATGTCCATTGAAACCAATATAGATCCGGTCTCTGCCCCCGAAGCGACGACGCGCGGGATTGTGGGCGCGGCGTCCATCCTGGCGGCAGGGAACGTGTTTTCGCGCCTGTTGGGGCTGGGGCGCGAGCTGGTGATCGCCGACTTGTTTGGCGCGTCCGGCTATGTGAGTGTGTTTCGGGTGGCTTCGACGCTCGTCATCACGCTCTATGATTTTTTGGTTGGCGGGATGATCACGGCCGCGCTGGTGCCGACGTTCAGCGATTATGCCGAACGCAGAAAAGAATTCTGGCAGCTGGTCAGCACTGTGTTGAGCGTCCTGGCAGTCGTGCTGGCGCTTGCGGTTTTGATTCTGGAGCTCTTGGCGGAACCGCTCTTTATCATTCTGGGGGGCGGATATGATGAAACCCTGCGCGCGGCAGGGGTGCAGATGATCCGCCTGACTTTGCCCGCCGTGTTTTTTCTCGGAGTCGCGGGGGTCCTGTCGGGCATTTTGCTGTCGCTAAAAAAGTTTACACTCCCCTCGTTTACGACCGCAGCATTCAATCTCGGGATCATCCTGTGCGCCGTGCTGCTGACACCAATGTTCGGAATCACGAGTCTGGTGATCGGCGTGGTAATCGGCGCCGCGTCACAGGTCGTGCTGCAAATGTTTGGGCTGCGCGGCTCGGCGCTGCGCCTCGCACTCGATTTCAAGCATCCCGCCCTCAAGCAGATTGTCCGGCTGTATATTCCCGTCCTGGGTGGTTTGAGCGTCATGTTGATCGGCGTAGCAATTGACCGCAATCTGGCATCACACACCGGCGCGCAGTCTCTGGCATGGATGCAGTCGGCGACCTATTTGGTGCAATTGCCTCTGGGGCTGGTGGCGACGGCAATTTCGTTTGCGATTCTGCCGAGTCTTTCGCGGGCGACTGCGCCCAAAGATTTTCGCCGGACGCTGGCATTTGGTCTCAAGCTCGTCCTCGTATTGATGCTGCCGTGTGTGGTGGCGCTCTTGCTGCTGGCGCAGCCGGTGGTGACGCTTTTGTACGAGCATGGGGCATTTACAGCTGATGATACGACTGCGACCGCCCGCGCGCTGCAGTTTTATCTGTTGGGCACGGCCTTTGCCGCGATTGACCAGCCGCTTGTGTTTGCATTTTATGCGCGCAAGAATACGCTGCTGCCGAATCTGGTGGCGGTGGTTGGTTTGGGGATTTATTTGGTCGTGGCATTGTCCCTCATCGAGCCGCTGGGGTATCTTGCATTGGTGTTGGCAAATTCGGCACAATTGGCGGGGCACGCCCTGGTGATGCTATTTTTGACGCAAACGAGGTTGGGCGGCATCGGGGACCAGGGGGTGGGGCTGACGACACTCAAGTTGCTCGGCGCGGCGGCGGCGATGGGCGCTGTAATGCTGGTGCTGTCCGTTCCGGACCTGGGGACCGGGTTCTGGAGCAAGGTGGTATACGTGGCGCTGCCTGCGACGGTGGGGGGGCTGGTCTATATTCTGGGGCTGAAACTCTTGAGGGTGCATGAGTTGGAACAGGTGTGGGGTGTTTTGCGGCGCAAGAGGAGCGTATAGGACAAATTACATTTTGACCCGCCGCGCGCGGGACCTTATAATGGCTTGTATGTTTCGCAAGCAACAGAAAAAGGACGGACGGCTCGTTTCTGAACTCTCTTTGGATGAGCTGGAAGCGCTGGTTGAGGAAAAGAGGCGAATCGAACGGGCACGCGCCTTTGCGGAGGCGGACGGGACTCGTCGCTTTGCGCCGATCACGGTGCAGCCGAATGAAAAGCCGAAACGCAAAGGGCGGCGCGGTTGGCGCGACAGCATTTTATTTGTGGTCGAAATTGGCGCTGTGCTCGGGTTGATTGCGATAATGGGGCTGGGGCTTGTAAATTTGCAGGCATTGAATCAAGAGGTTGCTGCCGCGATTCGCGGGAGCGAGGTCGAGGCGAGCGGCGAGCCAATTACGAACGTGGCATCCGCGCCCGCGCAGCCGATCGGAGAACTTCCGGGATCATCGTTTCCACCTCTGGCGGCGGGAGAATTGCCGGGAGCGTCGTCTCCGCCGGATGCGCTGCCGGCGGCAGTCGGGGTGGATGTTCAACCGGCGCCCGCGCTGCCGCCGCCGGCTCCCGGACCGCAATCGCCAACACGGATCGTTATCCCTGCGATCAACGTGGATTGGCCCGTTGTGCCGGGCGATGGCTGGGAAGAACTCAAGCGCGGGGTCGGACACCATGCGCGTTCGGCAAATCCGGGAGAACGCGGTAATATGGTGTTGTCGGGGCACAATGATGTGTTTGGCGAAGTATTCAGAGATTTGGAGGCGCTCAAGAACGGCGACGAGGTGCACGTTTACTCGGGCGGCAAATTGTTCAAGTACGAGGTGCGCGCCAAACGGATTGTGGCGCCGACCGAACTTTCGGCGCTGAATCCCACGCGGGAATCGGTGGTGACGCTGATAACCTGTCACCCGTATCGTGTGGATACGCATCGCCTGGTTGTGATTGCCCAATTAATTCCATAGGGATATAATCCACGCTCGAAGGGAAGTTTCAATGCCACAGAAAACTCGTAGTCAAAAAGAACGCGCGGCAGCGCGCCGTGAAAGCGGGCAAATCAAAACTCCCGCCGCGCCTGCGCCAATCGAATTGTCCAAGCCCGAGACGGGCACGGGGTATGACATCAAAGTCCCGCCTGCACCGACACAACGGCTCGGAAGCACTGCTGCCCTGGCGAAAAATAATGAAGCGGAATTCAATTATAGCTATGTGTATTCGGATTTACGTCGCATCGGGCTGCTCGCCATTTTGTGTTTTGGGGTGATGATCGCGCTGGCGTTTGTGCTGCGGTAGGCGCTGTGCGAGCTGTGCTGCTAACAGAGACCTCCTCTCAAGAATCGAGAGGAGGTCTCTGTTTTTAGTGACACAAGAAAGAGTACCCTTGCGGCGGGCGAAGGGCTTGTGCTATTCGCGCGCGCGCTGCGGGCGAGCGATCGAAGGCGACGCAAGCGGTGAGCGTTCGGTGGGCGCGGCGCGCAGATGCGGGACCGTCAGTGTGAGGAGGAAATGGATCATGACCAGTAAATAGAAATTGAGCGTGACGAGGAAACCCAGAGCATTGATGACGGCTTGACCCGCGCTCCAAACGACTGTGTCGGCCTGACCGAGCTGATTGAGTTGATACCTGATGCGCGGGTTGGTCAGGGCTTCGGCGTAAACCATGCCCAAGCCAATCGCCGTGCCCCAGTATCCTGCATCGGGGAGGATGCCCGTCAGGAGTGATATGGCGGCGCCCCGGTAAAACGCCCAATGAAACTGCATGTAAATCAATTCGACGAGACGGCGGGGAAAGGAGCGAGTGGAATTGGGCGCCACCGCAACGTCCGCCGTCGCGCGCAGGTATGGCAGCCAGATCACCATAAGGATAAGCCACGCCGCCAGGAGCAGGATAATCGCCCACTGCAACCCCTCCGCCCAATTCGGCATGCCTAACCCCATCACCCGGATATCCATCCATCCCAGAAAGAGCGCGATGAATGGCAGACCGATATAGAAACCAAAGCGCGCCAATTCGAAAACAACACCTTGGGCGGTTTTGGGCACAAGACCGCGACTCGTTTCGAGCGCGCCGAGCCGCGCCGCAATGTCGGGCAGCGCCGCGAGATTCGAGACGAGGGCGTAGATGAGAAAGGAAACCAGCGCCCAAACAAAGGCGTAGAGTCCGCGGCTGGATTCGAAGAGTGAAAGGATTGTTTCGATCAAGGCAGTGATCCGCAGTTGGAATTATTCCGGTTGAGTGTCGGCGCGGGAATTGGAGCGCCGGGTGTTGAGCGGGACTCGCAGGGTGACGCGAGTGCCCTTGCCAGGCGCGGAATCAATCGAGAGTTTACCTTCGACCAGGCGGGCGCGGTCGCGCATGTTGACCATGCCCAGCGAACCGCGTTCGGCATAGTTGGCGGCTATGGCATTGACATCAAAACCGGGACCCTGGTCGCGGATGACCGCTACCAGCGAACTCCCGGAGCTGTGTACGTTGACATGGATTGACGCGCCGCCGCCATGTTTGCGTGCATTGTTGACCGCTTCTTCGATGATGGCAAAAACTGTGGCAGCAATGTTGGGGTCGAGGTCCACCCCGAACGAACCAGCTTGAATATTGATGGGAACGTTATCGGTCTCGCGCAAGCGTTGTTCGTATTGTTTGAGCGCGGCGGAAAGCCCCTGGGATTCGAGAGTGAGCGGACGCAATGTGAAAAGGAGACCGCGCAAATCCTTGCCAACGCGCATGACGGCCTCGCGCGCTTGTTCCAATTCCTGTTTTGCCTGCGGCGGGTCGCGGTCCAAAAGGAGGCGGATGAAATCGAGGCGCATGGCAAGCGCCGAGACCGATTGGGTGGGTCCGTCGTGCAGGTCGCGGGCGAGCTTGGCGCGCGCGAGGGCTTCGGCTTCGATAATGCGGTCGCGTTCGATCCGCAGATTTTGGGACAGCTGTGCGTTTTGGAGCGCAATGGCGGCTTGATTGATAAAGGCGCGCATCAGTCGCACATGTTCCTGATTTGGGAGGCGCGTGCTGGGCGTGGCAAGGATGACGATGCCATACACATCAATCCCCGAAGCGAGCGGATAGCACACGCCGGTACGCATCCGACCGAGAGTCGAGAACTGGCAGAGTTCGGGGTCTTGCTTGGTCCTGGTAAAGGGGATGGGGTCGCTGCTTTCAAGCGTTTGTGCGACGATGCCTTTTCTGCCCGGAATGAAACGGCTGCCGTCGGCGCGGTCCAGTCCGCGCGAGGCCGCCACGATCAGGACCCGCTCCGTTTCGTCGGGTTTGGGGTCGCGAAAGGTGAGAGCAATGCCGACAGGCGCGGCCTGGTCGAGCCGCCCGCGCGGCATGCCGCTGACACCCGCTTGAAGCATCATCTCCAGAATCTGGACATAGTTGGAGGTGGAGCCGAGGGTATCGGATGAATCATAGAGGAGCTTGGCGCCGTCCACCGTTTTGCGCAGTTCCTGGAGTTCGACGTTGGCGCGCCCGATCGCGGCTTCGCGTTCGCGCTGGGCGAGATGACCGACGAGAACGACCGAGCCGAGCAGGACGAGAATGGGAAGCAACGCAGAGATAAAGTTGATATTGCTATCGAAATTGACCGGCAGAAGCGCGCGCGATTCCGGCGGAAGCAAAGCCAAGAGTGTCGCTACTTCGTAGGGCAGCAGGACGATGGCGGCGACGAGGGCGCCGCGCCACACGCCAAAACGAATGGCGGCGACAAGCGTCGGGAAAACTGCAAAGAGAATATAGAGCGGTTCGGCAATATCCGGAAGCAGTGGCAGGATGCTGAATGCGAGAATGTCGCCGATGAGACCGAGCGTAGGCAGTTTTTCGGGGAGGCGGCGGTAGCGTACGCCGATGCTCAAGAGCGCGTTAAAGACAGCATAAACGATGAGCCAGAGCAGGAAATAGCTCTCGGGCAGGGGGTTTCCCGTTGTGAGGGTGACGGTGAGCCAGACGAGCGCGATCAAGACCCATCGCAGGTTGACGAGCGCGCCGTCAACCTGACGCGAGACGCGCGAGGTGAGGTTGAACGAGGATTCTTCGCCCAGGGCGGACATGATAAAAAAACCGTGGCGCGATAAACGGCGACCACGGCGAGGACCGGACTCGAAAATGGGCGGTATAGGACTTGAACCTATGACCTTTGCCATGTGAGGGCAACGCTC
>JADZCJ010000066.1 GCA_020851635.1 Anaerolineae bacterium | reverse complement strand
GCGAACAGTTCGGCTTGCGTTGAATTCATCATACACCTCAGCAGGCAAAGATGAGATGTACCCTACGTCGATGCGATTTGGTTGTCAAGGTGCAATTAGATTTCATCAACCCTTGAATACAGGCTAAGGTTTCTTAACCCAAAAACCGAAACGGAGAGGTGTCAACTATGGTAAAGAGGGTATAAAAGATTCTTGATGCCAGATCGCGGTCGGTGGGAGGCATCCTGGGTTTGGAATTTGAGCGGCTTTTGCGCTAATGAAACACCCGTTATAGAATCTCTGCCGCTCGACCACGACTTATGTATCCACCTTCTCGACTTGCCCTGTTTTCCGAAAAATTCATCCAGGCGTGCTGGCTCATTGCGCTCATCATTGCGCCGCTTTATTTCAACATCTATTCCAGTCGCGTCTTTGAACCCGACAAAATCACCCTGATTCGCACCCTGGCGCTCGCCATGGGCGCAATGTGGCTCATTCTGCGTTCGGAGCGGCGACGCGGTGGACGCCCTACGCGTGCGAATGTGCTGCCGCCGCTTCAGCGCGCGCGCGCGTGGTTAGCGAGCGTATCGGAGGAAAATCCGCTGACGATTCCTGTCGCGCTCTTGTTCGCGGCATATGTCCTCAGCACTCTGCTTTCGCTCTCGCCCACCGTCTCCTTTTTTGGCTCGTATCAACGTCTGCAGGGCTTGTATACCTTTTCCGCTTACCTCGTCATTTTTTTTCTCGCCGCCAGTCGAATCAAAACGCGCGCCGATGTGGAGCGCGCGATCACCATCGCGCTCGTCGCGAGTTTTCCGGTTGCTTTTTACGCAATCATTCAACACTATTACCTCGACCCCCTGCCTTGGGTCGGTGACGTCACCACGCGCGTCGCTTCCAGTTTGGGCAATTCTATTTTTATCGGTGCGTTCTTGATCTTGACGATCCCGCTCGCGCTGGCGCGGCTGTTGCAAACGGGCAAACGCGCCGCCGTGCGCACAGCGCGCCCCCCCCTCGTTTATCTCGCCGCCGTCGTCACTTTTCTGGGCATGGCAGCCATCTGGGGGTTGACTTTTGACCTCGGCGCCAAATCCATCATCGAATCAAACTATAGCGGTATTGTGACGCCCGAACAATTGAACCTGGCATCCGGCGCATTCAATCTCGCGCTCTTGCTCTCGTTCGCCGTTATTCTGCTCTGGTGGGGCGCAGCTTTTGTATTCAAGCAGCGCGCTGCCGATTTCCTTTTGCCCGCGCTATACGCCTCGCTGCTCGCGGTACAGTTCATCGCCCTGCTTTTTACACAAAGTCGCGGTCCTCTGCTCGGCATTCTGGGCGGACTGTTTACGTTCGGCGTGCTCTTGGCGCTGGTGCGCGGCGCGCGCAAGCTCGCGCTGGGCGCGGTCGGCGCGGCGGCGCTCTTGTTCGTGTTTCTCGCGCTATTGAATATCCCCGATTCGCCGTTCGCGTCCTTGCGTCAACTTCCATATTTCGGACGCATGGGACGCGTATTTGAGTTGGAGGGCGGCACGGGGCGCGTGCGTGTGTTGATCTGGCAGGGTGCGCTCCAACTCGTCGTTCTGCATGAACCACTCTGGTCGCCGGTCAACGGGGACGATCCATTCAACGCGCTTCGCCCTCTCGTCGGTTACGGTCCGGAAACGATGTATGTTTCCTACAACCGGTATTACCCGCCCGAACTCGGCAATCTCGAATCACGTAATGCCACGCCCGATCGGTCACACAATGAAACGTTTGACGCGCTCGTAACGACCGGTCTCTTGGGCTTTGTTGCCGAAAATATCTTGTTTTTGGTCGTCTTGTATTTGGCAATGAAATGGCTCGGCTTGATGCCCTCGTTGCGCGCCCGCAATCTGTTTCTCGGATTGTGGTTCGGAGGGGGTCTCTTGCTCGCCGCGGTCTTTGGTCTGGTGTTTGGATGGGAGTTTATCGGTGTGGCATTGCCCGGCGGCATGATCCTGGGTATGTTTGTGTATCTGGTCGCGGTAGCGCTTCGCGCGGGTCCTTTTAGTCTGACTCGATCGCCGAATGCGCTTTGGCTTGTCGCGCTTGTCGCTCTCTTTGTCGCGCACTTTATCGAAATCCATTTCGGGATTGCGATTGTTTCCTCCCGCCTCTATTTCTGGTTTTTTGCCGCAGTCTTTGTGGTGATCGGGACGGGACGCGTGCAAATGGGCGCAGATACCGAATCCGCTCCGCCAATCGAGAACAAGCCGACTGCGGAACCGGCGCCCGCCGCGGCTGTGGGCAAGCGCAAACGCGTGTCAGCCGTCACTGCTCCAACCGCCAAATCCAAGTCCGAGAGCGCGCCACGTCGTGTTTCCAGCGCCCCCTTGATTCTATATGCCTTTCTGGTTGGATTCGTGCTCGCCGTGATGGGCTATGACTATATCACCACGAACAATCTCGGCACTGCGGGCGGACAAGCGGTGAGCGGGCTGAGTGTTGTGATCAGCGCGCTGACGGGCAAAAACACCACGACGGGGTTAATGACCTCGTACACCATGTTGTGGCTGTTTGTAACAACTTTGCTGGTCGGACTCGGCATTTGCGCGAGCGAATGGGGTCACACATTTCGCTTGGGCGCGCGGGATTGGTTCGTGGCATGTATTCTGTTTGTCGTACTCGCGTTCGCCATTTTTTCCGGGCTTGTCTTTTATCACGTTCTCTTGATCGCCACGGTGGGAGCGACGGTGCTTGACGCGCTGCTCACGGCGGTCATTCTCTTTAGCGTCTTTACCCTGCTCGTGGCGGTGATGTGCGCCATCACCATGCTCTTTGACGAGACCTTGCCTGCGGCGTGGGTCAATCGGACGACAAACTATGTGGTCGCTCCCGTCCTCGCGATCGTTGCTTTTTTGTTGATTTTCGCCACCAATATCGAACCGATTCGCGCCGACATGCTCTACAAGCAGGCAGCTTCGCTCACCGGCGAAAACACCGCGACTGCCGTTCAATTATTCCAGCGCGCGCTCGCAATGCAGCCCCAACAGGACTATTACGATCTGTTTCTGGGGCGCGCGTATTTGGACCAAGCCAAGTCCGCAACGGATGTGGCGGCGCAGATGGACGCACTGGATCGCGCGCAAGAGGCGTTATTACGCGCCCGCGCCATCAATCCTTACAACACCGATCATTCCGCGAATTTGGCGCGTCTGGCGCAGGCGCGCGGCGCGCTGTCGAACGACCCGGCAGTAAAAATTGACGCCTACAAGCAGGCGATGGTGTATTTTGACCATGCTCATCGCCTCAGTCCCAACACGGCGCATCTTTACAACCAACATGCCCAGGCGCTGCTCGAGTATTCTCAAGTCCTGGCAGACCAGGGCAATATACAAGAAGCGGATGCCGAACGCGAGCGAGCGCACGAACTAATCTTTCACTCGCTCCAGGTTGACCCGACCTTTTGCTTTACATTTGCCGTGCGCGCACAGGCAGAAACCCACTGGCGCGAGCGCACGATGGATGCGCTGGACGCGATCCGATATGCGCCACAGTGCGGCGATGTTTTTCGTCCGGAGGGATTGGGGCTCGCCGTCAGCGAACTGACCCGCGCGGCAGATGAAGCGATCGCGGCGACTGAGGCAGCCCGGTTCGAGACCCTTCTCACCCAGGCAGCTGTCTCGAATCCAACCCTCGAAACATACACCGTCCTCGCGAATTTCTACTCGAAACTGGGACGCGTGCCGGACGCAATTACAGCGATTGACAGCGCGCTCACCAATATCCCGGCAAGTGACAGCACAACTCGCCAGCGCTATCAGGATTTTCGCTTTACACTCGTTGAATTGAACAAAGCCCTCGAAGCCGCGAGCGCGTCCCCGACCGATCCCGCGCTCGCGACAGAAGTGGCGCGACAATGGTTGGCGCGGGGGCAGCCCGGTTTTGCCTTGCCCGCGTATCAAAAGGTCGCCGCGCTCAAGCCCGATGATTATGCGGCGCAAAGAAACATTGCGCTTTTGCTCATCGCCACCGACCAGCTCTCGTCCGTCGCGCAACAAATCGCGTTGGCACAGCAACTGGCGCCCGATGCGGACAAGACATTCTGGGCACAGTTGAATACGGTTGTGACCGAAATCCAGAGCGGGAAAACGGAACAGGCGTCAAGCCAACTGAAAGAGCTTTTGCGGGGCGCAAACGCGCAAGATTTTGCGCTGGTCAGCGCGCTGCGCAAATTGGCGGAAAAACTGGGCGGCGCGGGTTAGTATCGCAAACACACAATATGCCAACCCTTTTGCTCATCTTTTTCGCCTCGCTTTTACTTGCGATGGGCGCCACTCCCCTCGCGCGTCGCGTGGCTTTTCGTTTGGGCATCATAGACCGGCCGAGCGCGCGCAAGCTGCACACGTCACCCGTTCCCTTGCTCGGCGGCGTGGCGATCTATCTCGCGTTCGTCGGCGCGCTGCTGCTGTTTAGCGATGCATTTTATGTGAACCAGGTGATCGGCATTTTGCTTGGGGCAACATGGGTTTCGTTTCTCGGCATCTGGGACGATTGGCAAACGCTGCGACCTGTCATCAAATTAGGCGGACAGCTGTTTGCCATTCTTATTCTGATCGTGACGGGCGTCCAGGTAGAGTTTCTGCGAAATCCATTCTTGAACATTTTCATAACCGCCGCGTGGGTGATTGGAATCACCAACGCGGTGAATTTTTTGGACAATATGGACGGGCTTTCGGGCGGTGTTGCAGCTATCGCTGCCGGGTGGTTTCTGCTTTTGAGCATCACAAACGGCCAGATTCTGGTCGCGCCGTTCGCCGCCGCCCTGTTAGGGGCTTCGCTCGGGTTCTTGGTGTATAATTTCAACCCCGCGCGCATCTTTATGGGCGACGCGGGAAGTTTATTTTTGGGTTTCATGCTCGCCGCCGTTGGACTTAAGCTGCGTTTTCCCGGACAGCCGGACGCCGTCACGTGGATGATTCCCGTGCTCGTGTTGGGAATCCCCGTCCTCGATATGACGCTGGTAACCGTCTCGCGCCTGCGTCGTCATGTGAATCCCTGGACCACTGCCGGCAAGGACCATCTCTCACATCGTCTTGCAAGACTGGGCATGAACCAGCGACAGGCGGTGCTCACCATTTATGGTCTCTGTCTGGTTGCAGGCGCCCTCGGGTTTGGCGTGCAATATTTGCCCCCATCGCTCGCTTATCTGGTGTTTGGCTTGGCGCTCGCTCTTGGTCTAGTCATTATTATCCTCCTGGAAAGGAAAACGCCCGGATGAACCCTATGACTACCTTGTCTCTATCGCTCGATCAGGTTTTGGAACAGAAAATTCGAGAACGCACGGCGCGCATCACCGTCATCGGCATTGGATACGTAGGTCTGCCGCTGGTCGTGGCATTCGCCGAAGCGGGCTTTGGCGCCATCGGGATGGATTTGGATGCGCGCAAAGTCGAAGCGATCCAACGCGGCGAATCGTATATCCCCGATGTGGAAACCGCACTCGTCACCCAATTGGTGCAGAACAAAACGCTGAGCGCAACAACCAACGAACAGGTCTTGAAGGACGCGGATGTTATCTTTATTTGTGTGCCAACGCCGTTTGACCGCATGAAGGCGCCCGACCTCGGCATGATTCAGAGCGCGAGCGAAAGCATCGCACGCAATCTGCGCGCGGGACAACTGGTGATTTTGCAGAGCACCACTTACCCCGGCACGACCGAAGAGTTTGTTTTGCCCATCCTGGAAAAGAGTGGGCTAAAAGCAGGTCAGGATTTCTATTTGGCATTCTCTCCGGAACGGATTGACCCCGGCAACAAGGATTGGAGCGCACACAACATGCCCAAGGTCCTGGGTGGGCTTACGCCGCGCTCGACCGAGTTGGCGCACAAGCTGCTCGTTGCGCTGACGCCGCAGGTACATCTCGTTTCTTCACCGCGCGCCGCGGAAATGACCAAACTGCTCGAAAATATTGTCCGCAGCGTAAAGATTGCGCTGGTGAATGAGCTCGCGCTCTTGTGCGAGCGAATGGACATTAACATTTGGGAAGTGATAGATGCTGCCAGGACCAAGCCGTTCGGTTTTATGCCGTTTTATCCGGGAGCCGGGGTGGGAGGGCACTGCATCCCGGTAGACCCGTATTATCTCTCTTGGAAAGCGCGCGAGTTTGATTTCTACACCAAATTCATCGAGCTGGCAGCCGAAGTTAACCAATCCATGCCCTTTCACGTAGTAGATCTCATCACTGAAGCTGCAAACCGGGACGGCAGGGCGCTCGATGGAGCCAATGTGCTGGTGCTCGGCGTCGCGTTCAAACGTGACATTGACGATGCGCGCAATTCGCCTGCCGAACGCATCATTGAATTGTTGATCGCGCATCACGCCAACGTCTCGTTTCACGACCCCTATGTGACTCGGTTTCAAATCGGCGATAATGTGTTTCATCGCAAACCGCACGTGCTGCAAGGGGTGCCGTTGACCGCCGAGACATTAAGGGGGGCGGATGTTGTGGTGATCGTGACAGGACACAAGATCGTGGACTATGGCATGGTGTTGGCAAATGCGAGGCGCGTGGTTGACACGACCAGTGTGACCGCGCACCTGCAGGGCAGCGCCAGTGTGCTTCGTCTTGGCGCGCCGATGCCGGCGCATGCCCCCATGCCGGGAGCGAACGGTTCGGCATGACCCAATTTATCGCTCTGCCCACTCCCTCACCTCTCCTCGTCGTCGTCTCGGGCCCGAGCGGCGTAGGCAAAGACGCGACCCTCAAGCGCATGCAGGCGCGTAACATGCCATTTCATTTTCTGGTGACGACGACCACACGCGAGCGTCGCAGCTCCGAAGTCGAAGGCATTGACTATCATTTCGCCAGTCAGGAGGAATTTCAAACCAAACTCGAGCGCGGCGAGTTTCTCGAACACGCCAAAGTGTATGGCAACCTGTATGGCAATTCGCGCAGCGAAATTGAAGCGGCGCTGGCGCGGGGGACGGATGTGCTGATGCGAATTGACGTGCAGGGCGCTGCGACTATTCGGACCAGAGTGGACGGCGCGATTTTCATCTTTTTGTATTCGACCCTTCAGGAACTGGAAACGCGCTTGCGGGCGCGCAAGACCGAAAGCGAGACAGCGCTCAGGGTTCGTCTGGACCGTGCCGCCCTGGAAATGCAGGAACTCGCCCATTTCGATTATTGTCTGCCAAATCATGACACCCATTTGGAAAGAACCGTTGACGACATTATTGCGATCATGCGCGCGGAAAAACTCAAAACACACCCGAATCGCGTGACCTTCAAGTAGGCGCGGAGCCCGGGCACGGGGACAGGAAACCATGATTCACCTCGGCACAAGTGGTTTTCAATATGACGATTGGGTCGGACCCTACTATCCGGAAGGGTTGCCACAAGAGCAATGGCTCTCGTTTTATGCGCAGGAGTTTCACGCTCTCGAAGTCAATTTCACATACTATCGCATGCCCACCGCGCGCGGGTTTGCAGGTATGGCGCGCAAGGTCCCCGACAACTTTTTGTTCGCCGTCAAAGCGACTCGTGAAATGACTCATGCGCGGGAACGCGAGGACAAGCTCTTTGAACAATTCCGCAACGCGCTTACCCCTTTGCGCGAGCAAAACAAACTGGGTCCCATCCTCGCCCAATTTCCAAATTCGTTTCGAGCAAACCAGGAGGGATACGACTATATCCGGTATCTGCGCGCCCGACTGCCCGATCTGGCTGTGGTCATCGAGTTTCGGCACAAGGAATGGCTGGACGAGACGCGCGCGCAGACAACGTTCGAACTCTTGCGCGAAAACAATCTCGGCTTTTGCTGTGTGGATGAACCGTTTTTCCCGCGTGTGGTCGAGGTGACATCCGACACGGCATATGTGCGTTTTCACGGACGCAATTATCAAAAATGGTGGAAGCACGAACACGCATGGGAACGTTACGATTACACATACAAGCCGGAAGAGCTGCGAGAGTGGGCTCCCAAAATCGAGCGGATGGACGCCCTGGCTGAGAATACTCTTGTGTTTTCAAACAATCACTATCGGGCGCAGGGGATTGACACCGCGCGTCAACTGAAACTGCTTTTGCCGAACGCCAGCTAGCTTTGCAACCTCACCATGTCCTCACTCGCTCCGCAACTCAAACCGATGACCGCCGGCGATATTCTGGATCTGGCGATTCGCATTTATCGCCACAATTTTGTGCCGTTGGTCACCATTGTCGCCATCGTCAGTCTGCCGGTCATTTTGTTCCAGGTGCTCTTTATCGCGCTCCTGTTTCCGTTTTCACTTGGCTCAGATGCTTTGCCCAACATTGGGAATGACCCTACAACCTTGCTGGGGATTGGGATTTTCACTTATGGCGCCAGCGTTCTGGGTGGCATCCTGGTCATCTTTCAAAACGCCGCGCTTGCCTGGTTCGTTTCGGAACGGTTTCTCGGGCGCGAGGCGACAATTCGTCGGGCGTATGCGAGCGCGTTTCGCCGCTGGCTTTCATTGCTGGTTGCCGCGCTCTTGCTCGGGCTGGCAATCGGTGGATTATTCTTGGTTCTGATTGGCGCAGGCATTGTGCCGATCGCTGCCGCCACGGCAATGGGCGCAGGTGACGGATCAAGCGACGCCATCCTTGGCTTGGTCACATTGTGCCTCTGTGTGCTCTTTATTCCTGTCGGTGGTTGCGCCCTTTTCTTGTATACACGCTGGACCTTTTGGACACAAGCGATCGTTCTCGAAAACTATAACAGCACCGGCGGAATGGGTCGTAGTTGGAAACTGACCCGAGGCACGTTCTTGCGGGTCCTTGGCTTTAACATCATTCTTTATGTTCTTGTGTCGTTCTTTTCGGCAGGACCTATTCTTCTGGTGACCTTTGTTTCTATCTTGTTGCCCTCCCCCGCGTTAGGCGCGATCGTGCAGACGCTGGCTACGAGCATCATCACTCTGATCGTAACGCCACTTCAATTTGCCGTGCTCACGATCCTCTTTTACGACCTCAAGATCCGCAAAGAGGGCTTTGACCTTGAGCTACAGTTGCAAGACCCGGCGCCGATAAACTTGCCCCCTCTCTATTCGAGCTCTGTGCAATAATGCGCGTCTCCCGTCTTGTGCTGTTTCTCGTCGCATCAAGTCTGGCAGCATTTTGGTCCGGCGCTGTCACACCGCTCAACGCGCAAGCTCCCATCACGTTTGACGAATATCGCAACATCATCGCGCAAACTCTCGCGCTGGTGAGGCAGACACAAGCCACAGACCCCGCAGAACGCGTGTCCCGGTTGAATCGAGCCGCCGACGCGCTGGCTGCGGTCCACCAAGTGCAAACGCCCTCGGGTGCGCTGGTTGAGGTCAATAACGCCGAACTCGTCGGTCTCATTCGTGATCCACAGCAAACTGAGGATGTGGTTGCGCGCCTGAGCGCGCTGGAATTTGCGCTTGCCAAACCACTGCCGCTGCTTGTGCCCGCCGAACTTGGCGCGCTCCGGGACCTGTTGAACCGTCCTCCCTTTGTGCAATCAACAACAACGCCTTGGTGGATGGAAATCCTGCTGCGGATCTTGAATTTCTTTGATCGGCTGGTTGAAAACACGGCGCAGGGTGTTTTTGATGTGCGCGATCTTTTGGTCCTTGTGGCTGGAGTCGTGGTGATTGGCGTGCTTGTTTATTTTGTGCGAAATTTGCGACGAAACCTTGTCTCCGAAGAAACACTTGCGCGCGAACTGACGCCTCAGGACGCGCGCACGCCCGGCGAAGCATTCGACCACGCCCAACGATATGCCAATGCGGGAGACTATCGCTCTGCCGTGCGCCAGTTGTATTTGGCGACGCTGTTTCTGCTTGATGAGCGCGGGCGAATCAAATATATTCCTACTCTGACCAATCGCGAGTATTTGCGGCAGACTCAAAACGACCCGCGCGCCATCGCCGCGCTCTGGCCGATCGTCGAAACCTTTGACCGGACCTGGTACGGGTTCGAACCCATTTCCGCACGGGACTTTGACGAGTACCGTCAGCGCGTCGAACGAATCAAGAGTCTCTAGACAAAATGCAAGCGCTGCGCCGTATCCGCTTAACACGCGACAGTGTGCTGCTGGTTCTCCTTCTCGTCCTGATTGGGGGGTTCAGCGTGTTTGTCGCGTGGCGAAACAACCAGATCGAGGAGGGGCGACAGGTTTTCACGCCCTTTTCGACCCATTCTTCAAACGAGCGCGGCGCGTTGGGGTTGTACCAATGGCTGGAGCAAATCGGTTATCGGACCACGCGGATCGAAAACGGTGATTTTGAGATCGGCGACAAGACGCGCATGTTGTTCGTGTTGGGACCCACCGAAACGATCTCGCGCAACGAGGCATCTTATATTTTGAATTGGGTAGAGCGCGGCAACACATTGATTTTTGCAGAGGACAGCGTATTCTCGAAAAATGAGCTTTTCAGCGCCCTGGATGTATCAGCGAGTTTTGAATCACGACGGAACGCGGCGCAATTGTCGCAGCCATTGGCGGATGCAGAGATCGGCGAACTGAGCGCAGGCACGGCAAGCGCGCTCGAATTCAACACTCCCGAATTTGTCGTCTATGCCACGGGCAAAGACAAACCTATTCTGGCGCGGATGCAGCGAGGCGGTGGGACAATATGGCTTACGACAGCGCCGCAGCTCTTTACCAATGAAAACCTGCGCGACGAAGATAACGCCGGGTTTGCTGCCGCTCTGATTGCAGATTTGCCAAAAGGCAGCGAGATTGCATTTGACGAATACCATCTTGGGTTCAAAGCCGATGACGAAACATCCCTGAGCGCCGTAATCTTTAACACGCCCTGGGGCTGGGGATTGATTTTTGCCATGCTCGTCATATTCGGGTATTTGGCGCTCAACGGACAGCGATTCGGTCGCATTCTGCCCGTGCCCCGAGCACTTGCGCGACGCAGTCCGAGCGAATATGTCACCTCGATGGCAAATCTATTTCGCCGCGCCGACAAGCGGGGGATGGTTCTCCAACACTACCGCCACTCGCTCAAACGGCGGCTGGGTCGTCCCTTTCATCTAAATCCCGAATTGGAAGACAGCCGATATGTCGAGATGCTCGAACGCCTGCGTCCCGAACTGGACCGCGCGGAACTTGCCCGCCTGCTCAATTCGCTGCGCCAAACGGACACTACCGAGGCAGACCTCGTAAGGACGATCGAACAAGCTGTCAATTTTGGGGTTCGCGGACCGGGCTCCACGAACCGTTGAATCGGGCGTCATTTGCCACCCCAATCACAGTTCTCTCTCATTTGGAAACATGAACATACAATCCGCTTTTCATGCGCTCGCTGCCGAATCTAAAAAAACGCTCGTCGGACAGGAAGCTGTCTTTGAACAGATGGTGATTGCGCTTTTTGTGCGCGGACACGTGCTGCTCGAAGGCGTTCCCGGCACGGCGAAAACACTCGCCGCCAAGACGCTTGCCCATCTCGTGCGCGCCGAATTCAGACGCGTGCAATTCACACCCGATTTGATGCCCAGCGATATTGTCGGCACACAGGTCTTTGACGTAAACAACAGCAAATTCTATTTGCGGCGCGGACCCGTGTTTGCAAACCTGGTGCTCGCGGACGAGGTCAATCGCGCCCCCGCCAAAACGCAAGCCGCGCTGCTTGAAGCGATGGAGGAACGGCAGGTGACCATTGAGGGCGAACGACACTTGCTGCCCGAGCCATTCATGGTGCTGGCGACTCAAAACCCCATCGAGTACGAGGGCACCTACCCACTGCCGGAGGCGCAGCTCGACCGCTTTTTGTTCAAGACCATTGTGAAATATCCATCCACAGACGCGGAAACCGACATTCTGCGCCGCTATCATCAAGGGTTCGATGCGCACCAGCTGTCGCAAGCGGGGCTCACACCGGTTCTCTCACCCGATGATCTCACCGCGCTGCGCGCCGAAATCAACACGATTACGGTTGAAGAAGGCATTCTGGCATACATTACCAAATTGTCGGATGTCACACGACGCGCCGTTGATCTCGCGCTCGGCGCAAGTCCTCGCGCCTCGATCGCAATGCTGCTCGCCTCCAAAACATATGCGGCGATGCAGGGGCGCAATTATGTGGTGCCCGATGATATCAAAGCGATTGCCCTGCCCGTCATGCGTCACCGCATCATGCTGAAACCGGAAGCGGAAATCGAAGGTCTGGACGCAGACGGAATCATTCAACGCATTCTCGCCTCGGTTGAGGTTCCGCGCTGAGCGGTCATTCGTGAATGTCTACCACCACATCCGACCTTGATGGCGCGAACTGCGGCGCACCCAACGAGATGCCCGCTCTGCCGCGTTGATACGATGCTTTTTACTCGTCGCGCATTGCTCCTGCTCCTCTTGACAACGCCTCTCATGGCGCTCGGCACTATAGCGCCGGGCATGTTGTATGTGGCGCTCGCGTATCTGGCGCTCGTTATTGCCATGATTGCGGCGGACCGCCTGCTCTCCCCACAACCGCGCGAATTTGAGCTGAAACGACAACACGATTCGCGCCTTTCGCTCGGCGCACAAAACAGGATCATCGTATCCATCACCAACACCGGTCGGCACACGGTGCGCGCCCTCGCGCGTGACGAGTATCCCCCGCAGTTTCGCGCCAAAGTGATTGTGCTGGACGCCAACGCGTTGGTCAGCGCCACCGAAACCACGCAAACTCGGTCCGGCGCCGAACGCCCGATCACTGTCCGCCCGCGTGAGACTGCTCGACTCGCATATTACGTGAATCCGCCGCGCCGCGGGGACTTTCAATTTGGGGATTTGAATTTGCGCTGGGGGGGAATTCTTGGACTCGTTATTCGTCAGGCGCGCTATCCTGCGGCGGAACCTGTCAAGGTCTATCCCAATCTGTTGGACATTCGCAAATACGAGCTCCAGGCGCGCAAAGGCAGGCTTCAGGAAATCGGGCTCCGCCAGGCGCGGATGCTGGGCAGCGGTACCGAGTTTGAGCGTCTGCGCGAATACCAGATGGATGACGAGTTTCGCAAAATTGACTGGAAAGCCACCGCGCGGCGCGGCAAACCAGTCACTCGCGAATTCGAGACCGAAAAAAGCCAGACAATCATGTGCCTGCTGGATACGGGACGCTTGATGCGCCCGCCTGTGAGTGACGCGGCAAATCAATCGGGACACGCGCTCGCGAAATTGGATTATGCTGTCAACGCCGTCCTGATGCTTTCGTACGTGGCAGGGCTGCGCGGGGACCGCGTGGGGTTGCTCGCCTTTGCTGACGATATCACGAGTTATCTCGCGCCGAGGGCGGGGCGTGGCCAGTTTTACAAAATGCTTGCGTCATTGTATGCGGTTGAGTCACAGCCCGTTGAATCAGATTTTGTGCGCGCCTTTTCGTATCTCGGCGCAAAACACAAAAAGCGGTCGCTGGTGGTGATTTTTTCAGACATTGCCACCGGCATCGCCGCCGAAACCCTGGTCCGACAAATCGCGCCGCTCTCGCCGCGCCACGTGCCGCTGCTCGTCGCCATCAGCGACCCAACCGTCGTGCAAATCGCGCGGCAGCTCCCGCGTGATTCGGTCGGCGTCTATGAACGCGCCGTTGCCGAGCAATTGATAGATGAACGCGCATTGATTCTTGACAAGTTGCGGCAGCGCGGGGTGCTGACCCTGGATGTGCCGGCGAATCAGTTGACGGTCGCGGTGGTGAACAAGTATCTGGAGCTCAAAGCGCGGGGCAGAATATAGATTCGTTGGGAGGAAAAATGAGTCGCAACTCGAAAATCGCCCTGATTGTGGTCGGGTCGTTGGTCGTCGTGTGTCTCGGAGTCTGCGCCATCGGTTACCTGTTGCTGCCGCGCTTTGCCGAAAGTATCGTGTCTACAACTCCGGGCGGCGCCGGAGGCGTGGGCGACGAGATTGCGGATTATACCGTGCCGACTGGCTATACGGAACAAATGGGCATGAACCTGTTCATCTATCAGATGGTTGTGCTGGCGCCCGAGTCTCGCGCGGACGACAGCATGTTGTTCATGTTAATGGGGACGCGGACACCGGGCGTGAGCCGCGCACAAATGGAACAACAGATGCGGCAGTCGTTTCAACAGCAATTCAACCGCAGTGGCGGCGGGATGCGCGTGGTGGGAGAGGAACATTTCACCATTCGCGGCGAGGACACGGTCTTTACGATTGCCGAGAGCGAAAACTCGCCGCGCATGAGGCAGGCGATTGGAACGTTTCAAGGAAAAAATGGGTTGGTCGTCGTGATGATTATGGGAGATGCAACCGGTTGGGATGATGCGTTGATGCGCGAATTCCTGAGTTCGATTCATTAAGCGCGCGTCCGCATCTCGTCCTCTTGTCGGCTGCGCGCCGTCAACAACAGATAGCCGTAAAGCAAAAGTCCCGTGATAATCGCAACCCCAAATTTCACAAAAGCGGGAAGAACATCCTGGGGTGAAATCATGCCTTCAATGATTCCGGCGATCACCAGGATCGGCGCGGTGCCAAGAAGCAACCGAACGGATTTTTGTGTCGCAATTCCCACCGCATCGCGCCGCGAGAGCAGCCCCGGACGCAGCATGGCATAGCCAAGCATCAGCCCACAGCCGCCCGCGATGGTGATTTCACTGAGCTCCAGCACGCCGTGACCCGCGATAAATTCCCAGAGAGGTCCGGCGTTGCCGTACGCATGCAGCAGTCCCAGTACCGAACCAATGTTGATGCCGTTCAAGACCAGCACATAGAGGGTCACAAGCCCAAGGACCATCCCCCCGGCGAATGCAAGGAACGCAATGCCCAGATTATGCGTCATGAGAAAGGCGGACCCCACTTGGTTGCGCTCGTTCAACTCTTTCCACCATTGATCGCCGCTCTCGATCATCCCAATCGTCGCGGGGTCCAGGACAAGCGTCGCCGCCGCCGGGTTGTGCACCATGACAACATAAGCGATGACTGCGGGCCCAAACAACAATAGAGCTGCCGCGCCGATAAAGGGCAGCGTCTCGCGATATAATCGAGGCAGGTCGCGCAGATAAAAATTGACCAATCGCTTCAAGACGAGTGGTTCTCCTCGATAGACGACGGGGTGCGCGCGCCCAACCAACTGGTTCAGATACGCCGTCACGTCATGACGCGGAAAATCGCGCTGCGCGATCGCCAGGTCCGATGTCGTGCTGCGATACAATTGCCCAAATTCGACAAGCTCGGCTTGCGACAGCGATTTGATTTGGTCTCGTTCGATGCGGCGCAGGTAATTCTCCAGTCGTTCCCAGCCGAGTCTGCGCTGCTGCACCAATTGCTGATATTGCATATAGAGATAGCGCATCATGAATCAAGCTCTTTTGCATGGACTGTGCCGGATGCGCCCGTCATCGGGCGTGTCTCGGCAAGGACGTCTGGCGAGCTGGTTAATGATGCGATAGGACTGATTCACTGTCACAGCAACATACTGTGACAGAGGTCATTGACGCCGATGGAAACAGCGCCTCCGGATCTATTTATTGTCGAGACACCCGAAAACATACGTTTTGGCTATGATGTGGCTGATATCGGCTCGCGGTTTCTGGCAATCTTGATTGACTCTCTCATTCAGGGGGTAATCTATGTCCTGATTTTTGTTGCCGTTGCTCTGGTTGGGGCACAGCTCTCGAACGTGGACTTGCCGCGCTCTGTCAGCGATGGTCTGGGCATTGTCTTTATCCTAATGCTCTTTTTTATCCAGTTCGGCTATTTTATATTTCTCGAAATCTTTATGAACGGACAAACGCCGGGCAAACGATTGTTTCACCTGCGCGTTATTCGCGAAAATGGGTACCCGATGACGGCGCTTGATTCAATTATTCGCAATCTCGTTCGCATCATTGATTTTTTCCCATTCGCCTACGGGATAGGTGTCGTTACCATGTTTTCCAACAAGCGCGCCAAACGGCTCGGAGATTTTGCCGCAGGAACGATTGTGGTCAAAATGCGGGATGAGGTGCGACTTGGCCAAATCCTGCCGGCAGCCACCGCGGGTGCGCCCGCGCCGCTGAACGCTCCGCCCAGCGTTGCAGGATTGACCATCAGCGATGTCGAGTTGGCAGAATCGTTTTTGAACCGGCGCTCCCAATTTTCGAATCAAGAGGCGCTGAGCATGCAGATCGCTCGACGCCTCGCCGCCGCAATGAAACTGACGGCAGAAGCGACTCCGACAACACCCACCGCTGCGGTCGCGTTTCTGCGCGATACCGTTGCCGCGTATCGCGCGCCGCGCGGTTGAGCTTGATGCGTCGGCAGAATTGTAACCGAGCGGGGCAGATTGGCAAGTCTTGTTTGGTCAGAACCCAATCCATGTTCGTACAAGTCCTGAGTTTGACAATCCTCGGCGTTTGCCTCGCTGCGTTGTTCTTTATTCCTCCGGCATATGCGCAGGCAGACGCCGATTTTATGGCACGCGCCATTCCACTCGCCATCAAATCCCAGCGCTCCACCACCGTGCCCGCTTCTGTGACACTGGCTCAAGCCATGTGGGAAACAGGGCGCGGCAAGCACCCGATTGCAGACGCCAACAACTATTTTGGCATCAAGGCGGGGTCAGCATCGGGTGAGAACCTCGTGCTCGGTCCCATTGCTACGGGCTGGGTTTGGGCAATGACCAAAGAATGGAACGGCGTGCGATATGTGGAACGCCGTGAGCGTTTTCGCAAATACGCCAGCATGGAAGATTCGTTCCGTGACCACGGTTTGTTGCTCGCAACCGCCCCCCGCTACGCGAACGCAATGCAGGCGGTGGACGACCCGCGCGAATTTGCGCGTCGCATCGCCGCGGCGGGCTATGCGACCTCGCCCACCTACGCTGCGGACTTGATTCGGTTGATGGATGCCGAAAACCTGTATCAGTATGATTTGCCGCGCAACGATCTGGAAATCGTAGCACAGTCTGACCCGACTGAGGTGAACGCGGGTGAGATTTTTCAAATTTTTTTCGATGTCAAGAATACGGGGTTTGGCACGTGGAGTCCGGCGGCGGATTATTACCTGGTGAGCGCAAACGAGAACCGCTTTGGCGCCGCGTCACGACTCGAGTTGCAGCAGCTGGTCCCACCGGAGCATATCCAACGCTGGGCGCTTACGATGGTTGCTCCCACCATGCCGGGGACCTATTCCACCGCTTGGCAGGTCAAACATGGGGGCAACAACGTCGGACGCGAGCTCAAGACTCGAGTAATCGTTAAAGCTCCCGCCACGCAGTCGGGATGGTTCTTGGCAGGCGCAGTGGCACTTGCGATTGTGTTTGTCAGCGCGGGGTGGCTATTCTATCAGCGGAGAGAGCGAAAATAAAACCCTCTGCGTCCGGCACGCGCCTTGACGCAGAGGGCTGCTCTGCTTTTGAGGAATTGTGCTGTATTATTGACAGCACGACTTTAGCTCAGTCCAAGTCTAGCTTGTTGTTTCTTGCAGGCGGAACCAGGCGTTCAGGGCTTCAGAGAGCTCGAATTCGGCAGAGCCAATCTCAAACCCTTCTTTAGGAGCAGCGATAATCTCTTTGTCCGAGGTCACCTGCATCGCGCGTTTTTGGATGACCTTGTCCTGATATCTCTTGGCTGCTTTCGCGACCCGCCGCAAGGCGTTCAACTCGATGTCCATACTTTACTCCTGGGTGACCCAACTTGACAGCGCTTGATTGTGTCTCCCCCCGGATTTATGACTATGCGAGGATACCATTCGACACCCCTGACAGTCAACAAATATTTCTTTCAATCCAGTTACAATCAGCCCAGGACAACCGTGTCAAATAATGGTTAGAATTGCGCCAAATTCTCAATCAGGTATAAAAACACTGTTTTATTTATTACGGGTGCACACAGAGCATCGCATTGAACGGGCCCGATATTGTAATCGAATTGTAATCCCGTATATTTAGGAGGTTTCTTGTGAACGCGCAACACTATCGCGCAAACCGGCCGGACGTCATTGATGAGCAGTTTGACGACGAATACGTATTGGTGAATCTTCGGACCGGCACATACTATGGTCTCAGTCACACCGCCGCCGAAATGTGGGACCTCTTGAATCAATCCTTGTCACGCGCACAGATTCTTGAACGGATGCAGCTGTTGTACGATGCCAACCCGGCTCGAATTGCCGCCGATTTTGACGACATGCTCACGGAATTACTTCAAGAGCAGCTTGTAGTCCCTGAAACCGGCGGCTCCAATCCCGCATCTGACCTCCCCGGGGCAGCGCCATCAGTGCGGCGCGAGTATCTCGTCCCGCACATCGAGAAATACACCGACATGCAGGCATTATTGCTGCTCGACCCAATTCACCAGGTTGACGCAAGCGGATGGCCCGCGACCAGGGCAGATGCGCGCTGATCCCATTGCTGCCGACGAAATCCGCACATTTTTCTCGGACGTAGCTGCCGCGTTTGCCTGCGCCGCCGAGCGCGCGGGCACCCGAACGATTGATTATCTTGTAGGCAGTCGCATCATGCGCCTCGAGTTTGCAGGAGACGCGCTGAGAGAGGCGTTTACGCGCGCGATTGCTCATCTGGAGACCCCGGCACGTCCCGCGGCAGACCTGCATGTTCATCTCTGGGAAATTGCCGAGACAGGCGTCATGCTGCCGCGTCCGCGCTGGGACCTTGATGCGTATCTGCGGCGCGGCGAAATCCAAGGGTTCAATGATGGGACGCGGTTCACCCTCTATCACCCCGACAGCCGCACACTGTTTTTGTACGACGCAGCGCGCGGGCACGCATATGTTTGTGTCTTTGGCGAACAAGCGCTCCCCGCATACGAGCGCGCCTCGCCGCTTCGCCCGATTCTCTTTCCCTGGCTTGCCACGTTCAACGCACAATATGTGCATGCCGCCGCCGTCGGATTGCCCGCGGGCGGGGCACTTTTGGTCGGCAAAAGTGGTGCGGGAAAATCTACCACCTCGCTCGCGTGTCTCGATTCGGAACTTCTCTTTGCGGGCGACGATTACTGCGCGATCCGCATAGATGACAATCCTCGCATCTACAGTCTTTACAGTAGCGGTAAAGCAAGCGACGAAACGATAGCGCGCCTCCCGTTCCTGGAGTCGCACATTCGCTTTTGGGACAAGGGCGGGTCCGGCAAGGCAATCTTTTTCTTTAACGAGACTCTGCCAAGCAAGTTGATCAGAGAATTTCCGCTCCGCGCAATCTTGATCCCGCGCGTGACGGGCGAGCGCGCTTGCCGTGTCACCCCCGCTTTACCGCGCACGGCACTGCTTGCGTTGGCTCCCAGCACAATGTCACAACTGGCAACCGCCGACGGGCAGGTATTGAAACGGCTCGCCGAACTGGTGCGCCGTGTCCCTTGCTGGAATTTGGAACTCGGCGTCGAAATAAAGCAGATTCCGACGACCATCGCACGACTGCTCGAACAACCACTCCATGCAAGCTGAGAGTATAGGTTACTGTCACAGGTGAACTAATCAACATCACGCATGTGATTCCTCGCTTGGTGCGCGGCGGGGCACTACGCTCGACGCTCGATGTGGCAAGCGCCCAGATGACGTATCTGAACGACAGACACCGCATCGTCTCGCTGGGAGCGACCGAGCCCGCCGCAGTCCGCCAGGCAGTGGATGCCGGGTTTGACGTGATTGACCGCAACGACACAGCTCGGCTGACAGACGCGTTGAACGATGCTGATATTGTGCATCTCGCGGCGTGGAACACACCCGAACTGTACGCGTGGCTCGCGTCACCACTGCCGCCTATGCGGCTCGTCATGACACTGCATGTCGCGGGCGAGTACCCCGCACAGGTCGCAACCCTTGACCTGTTGAATTTTGCTGATTGGGTCATTGCCGCGACACCGCATTCTCTGACTTTGCCATCGTTCCGGGAACAACTCCGGGCGCGGCCGGACCGTGTGCACGTCGTCCTCGATTCCACCCTCATGCCGACAAACGAAATCGTCGCGCCGCCGCATACAGGTGTGCGCATCGGATACGCGGGCACAGTTGATTTTGTCAAAATGCACCCGCGTTTCGTCCAACTCTGCGCCGATGGCGCCAAGCCCGACATCACCTTTTTCGTGGCAGGAGACGGAACCGCCGTCAAGACCCTGAAACGGCAGGCGAAAGAGTATCCTCACGTCCGTTTCGATTTTCCTGGCTATCTGGAGCATGTGCTCGAGTTTCTCGCTTCTTGCGACATCTTTGGCTACCCCCTCGCGCGCTACACCTATGCGGCAAGTGAATTGATTTTGCAGCAAGCCATGTGGTTGGGAGTGCCGCCGGTCATCCTTGCGGTGGGGGGACTGCCTTATCTCGTCCAACACCAAGAGACAGGAATGGTTGCGCGAGACGAGACCGAGTACAGCGAGATGTTGCGGCAACTCGCCGACGACGCGGACGAACGGAGACGGTTGGGAGCCAACGCTCGCGCCTTTGCGCGGGCGCATTTTGGCGCCGACCGAGTTGCCTCTGATGTGCATCAGCTGTACGATATGGCGATGCAACAATCAAAACGCGAGCGGCAGTATACGCCGCAATTTGCCAGCGCGCGA
The DNA here is from genome assembly GCA_020851635.1 of Anaerolineae bacterium. Classification (GTDB taxonomy): domain Bacteria; phylum Chloroflexota; class Anaerolineae; order UBA4142; family SHND01; genus SHND01. Next base: position 43,088 of record JADZCJ010000066.1, on the reverse strand, counting down.
TTTCCGGGAGCTGCCGCCTTGATATGCGCCCTGGGCGAATGGGGCGGACCGTATCAAACTAGTCTTGCTGTGTCCGACCGTGCACAGACTCGCGCAGCCGAGTTTCAAATTGCAAACGCATCACCGCTCGAATCAGCGGCAGGCGCGGGCGGCATCCTGGATTATCGTATGCACTATTCGGCGGACCCGCTGCTCCGAATGTGGGCGGGGCTGACACTGGGCACGCAAAAACGTTACGCTCTCGCTGCCGCCGAATTTGTCGCGGCAAGACAGTTGGGGCTTGGCGCCGGCCGTGTGGAGGGGTATCTGGAACGGGTGATGGCACACCAGACGCCTTTTGAGGACTCGTATAATGCGGGTTAGCGTGATCATGCCCGTCTTGAACGGCGCTCGCTTTTTGAGCGACGCCCTGGCAAGTGTGGCGAGCCAAACCTTCGCGTCGTTCGAAGTGATCATTGTGGACGGACCCTCGATGGATGAAACGCCGCAGATTGCGCGTGCGTATACGCGTGCGCGGTATGTACGCCAATCGGGAAGCGGAATGTGGAATGCGTTGAACGAGGGTCTCGCCCTGGCGCGCGGGGATGCTGTCGCTTTTTTGTCGAGCGATGACTTGTGGCATCCGGACAAGCTGCGCTTGCAGAACGACTGGCTTCGAGACCATCCAGAAACATCCTGCGTATTTTCGTATGCGCGATATCTGGCGCTGGAGCCGGGTTCTCCGCTCGCGGATGCGAAACCCGAATTATTTGCGCAGCCGTTCCCCGCGTATTTGACCGAAAACCTGCTCGCGCGGCAGAGTCTTTTTGACCGGCTGGGCGCCTTTCCTACCGAATACCGCATCTCGAGTGATATAGACTGGCTCGGACGCCTGCTGGATTCCGGCGAAAATATCCACATTCTTCCACAAACGCTCTTGACCAAGCGATTCCACACAGGAAATCTCTCGACCGTACCGTCATCGGCAAGCGACTATAATCGCGAGCTGTTGCAGATTATGCGAAACAGGATTCTACGGAATAGGGGCGCCGTGTATATTGAGTGATTTGCTGAGCGTCGTAATGCCCGCCTACAATGCAGAGGCGTATATTGTCGAGGCGCTCGAAAGCGTGCTGTGTCAGAATTATGTGCCGATGGAGATCATTGTCGTTGACGACGGCTCTACCGATGCGACCGCTGCGCGGGCGCGCACGCTGGACTCGCGCATTAGCGTGCTTTCCCAAGCACACGCGGGGATATTTACGGCGCTCAATCGCGGAATCCGCGCCGCACGCGGCGAATGGCTCGCCTTTCATGATGCGGACGATTTGTGGACAGCGACTTCCTTAGCAGATCGGTTCGCCGCGTTCTCGTCTGTAAACGCGCCGGAATGTGTGTTTGGGCATGTGCAAAATTTTTACAGCCCGGAGACCGATCGGACTTTTCGCGAGCGAGTGATTTGTCCGCCCGACCCACTGCCCGGAATCGGTTACTATACTCTTTTACAGAGACGCCAAGATTTTCTGAGGGTCGGTTTTTTTGAACAAGCGTGGCGAGTTGGGAGTTTTATCGAGTGGTGGGAGCGCGCGACTGCGCTTGGTTTGAAGCATGTGGTCGTGCCGCAAGTTGTCCTTTGCAGACGGCTTCATTTGAACAATACAAGTCTGCGTGATCCCGACGGGCAGCAGGATTTTGCGCGCATCCTCAATACAGTTTTGTCTCGCAAACGCGCGACTCGGAGATAGAATCAGCGATGGCAGAGTTTTCTCTTTTGAGTCTGAATACCTTTGGTTTGCCGCTCTTTTTGGGCTTGCGGCGTTTGATGCGCTTAACGAATCAGCTGGACAGATTCGGCGCTTCGATTCTCTGCCTGCAAGAGATTCAACAAAACGCCTATGTGTCGTTCTTGAATCGCGGACTGCCCGACTACCCGCACCGCGCGTTTGAAACAAGCTTTTTTGCGCCCAAAGGTGGATTGTTCACTGCCGCGCGCCTGCCTCTTGCAAACAAACGCTTTGTGGCGTATGAGAATCGGGGCAAGTTGCTGAGTGCGGGCTTTGCCGATTGGGTGCTCAAAAAGGGAGTGCTGGTGTCCCAGTTTGAGATCGAGAACCAAAAGGTCGTCGCGATGAATACGCATCTGCATGCCAACTATGCGGGGGTCTGGAACCCGGACAATGCAATGTCGCGTATCCAGCTCGACCAGGTCCTCCATCTGGCGGCAATGGTAAAGGAACAACCGGATGAGGCGATGGTCATCGTCTGCGGCGATTTCAATTTTCCGCGCGGCACGTTCTTGTATGACGAGCTGATGAATCGCGGGCAATTGCACGACCCTCTCGCCGAGGACCCGCGTCCCACCTATCGCCCCTTTCCGCTAATCTCCAAAGACAAATGGACAATCCCCATTGATTTTGTGTTGGTCCGTCTGCCCAAGACGCGCGAACTGGAAATTCATGCCGACATTGTTGAAATTGCGGATGAGGACCAGACGCGCTCATTCCGACGATTTTTGACCGACCATAATGCGCTCATTATTCAGGTGAGATGGTAATGATGTGCTAGTGCGCCTCGCGCAAGGCAATCCGCATAATAAACAGTGGAAATTCTGTGCTCCGGTTCGTCACTCGCACTTGAACGGTGTCATCACCTGCGGCCAGATGCCATTGCGCCGTCCTTGCGCCTTTGTCCGCTTCCATGTCGCGCACCTGCGCCAGCAAAGCCCCATTCACCGTCACATCAAACGCCGCCGCTTTTTTGCTCGAGAATTCAAATTCCAAATCCCGCCCGCTCCCCGCGTTCAGCTCCAGTTCCGCTTCCAACGTCTCGCCGGGGTTTACTTTGACGCGTTCGATTTCCCCTCTGGTGAACCCCTGCCTGCCCATATAGACAATCTCGGCGGGCACATTCCCGTCGTGAAAATACAGCGTCGCCAAATGCTCCGACTGGGTGTATTCGAACGCGCTCTCGGGCGCATATCGCAGCGTCGGTTCAGCCCATTGGCTTACGGGCACGATCTCTAGATTCTCGCGAGCCCACGCCTCGCCTTCCGGGTCGAAAAATTCGCCTGCGGAAACATACCAGACGCGGCGGTTTTCCTTTAGCGCGCCCTCCAACTGCTCCACATTTGTCGGCGGAGTATGGTATCGGAGCAGGTTGGGCAAATAATACGTGAGCGCATTCATATTGGGCGTGTTGCGTTCGCCAAACACCAGGTCCCCTGCCCGTCCATTCGCTTCAATAAATCGCGCCAGCGCGCGCCAGTCGTTCAATTTTGCGCGCGGATACAGTTCAACCAATGGTGGGACGACAATCAGTCCCAAATACACAAGCCCCGCCGCGACGAACGTCGCGGTGACCGGTGAAACATTCCAAGCCCTGGCGTCTCTGGTCTCTCCCCTCAAGCGTCCCGTCAGAACTTTCGCCCCTTGCGCCACAGCGTACGCAATCAGCATCAAATAGACCGGCTGTAGAAAAATCAAATAACGCGCCGAGACGGTGTGACGCGGCTGCGCCACTCCCAAAAGCAGAAAAGGCAGAACAAGCCAGACCGCGGCAATCCATCCGGCGCGCGGTTTCCGCACAGCCAACACACCCAACCCGATTACCGCCAGCGCAAGAGACAACGTTGTGCGCCAGGGTTCACGCGCACCCAGTCCGATATCGCCGAGCACCTCCCACACAATCGCCGGGGTCAATTGGAACCTCTGAGAAGGAAATAGCTCTTGGTTCAACGCAGGTTTCCCGCCTTGCAAAACATAGGGCACGGTCCCGCCTGCCAGGGGCAGAGCCAGCAGGATCGTCAGCCCAAAGGCGATGAGCAGCGGGACCGCCCAGCGCGGCATCGTCACCCGCCGCGTGCGAATCCACAAAGCGATCAACAACCCGGCAGCGATGACCGCCTCTGCCAAAATTGGAAACACGCCAAACAGGTGAGTATAGATCACCAGCGTATTTCCCACCACCAAGCCCAGGACCAATTTCCATTCGCCGGTCACAAGATGCTGAATCGCTCCGCCGATTCCGACGCGAATGGCTGTGTCGCTATCTCGCGCCACCAGTCTGACCATAAAGTACAATGCCAGAATGGCATAGCAACCCAGGGCAGCATACATCCGGGCTTCCTGAGCATACCAAATCTGGTAGGGCGCGACTGCCACCAAAAGCATGGCAATCAGAGCTGTCGCGCGGTCGGTCAAGCGTTTCGTCAGCACATATGCAAGTGGGACTGTCAAAAGACTGGTGAATGCAGAGGGAAGGCGCGTCCAGAATTCGTTGGTTCCGAACATGTGCGCCAAATGCACGAGGACAAAATGCGAAAGGAAATCGGGAGGCGCGCGGAATTTTTGCCACAGCTGGGGCCAGTCCCAGGCGGACCAGACCGCCTGAGCAATCTCGTCACCCCACAGACTCTTGTCGCCCAACCCATAAAACCGCAAGAGGGCGGCGAGCAAAAGGATTCCCAGAACCGGTATACGCATAAGACGCCGGGTGATCCAAAAGGGACGCAGGAGCGCGGTCTCGAGCTATTGCCCCACAATTTCAAGCACAGTCAAAGAATGTGCAGGGAACTTGACCCCTCTGAGTTTGCCCGGCTTGACCCTCGCGGCAGGAATCGCGCTCGTCTGGGGTGTGATGGCATCTGGTTGAGACTCGTCGTTCATGCCCAAAAAGCCCGATGCATTGTGTCCCAATTGCGTCGCCGTAGCGCTCACCGCGCTGAACCCCGTCAAGGTCACGTGCGCCTTGATCGCTGCGGTATGATGATTAAACACCGCGACGTAAACTTTATTGCCCTTTTTTACAGCTGTAACATTCAGCGCGGCGCGATTGACTGCCGTCTTGGGGTTGTTGGTCACTTTCGTCTCGACCAGCATCTTGCCCGGAATGGACTTGAGCATGGACAATACATGCCACGAAGGCATCGTGATCATGGAACCCGGGTCTTGCGGGTCAGCCAACCGCGCTAGAGTCAGCTGTGGCAAAAACATGCCGAGCAAAACCACATGTGCCGCGCCGGGCTGCTTACCCAGCGGCGTCTTGACCGGTTTGAGGAGGTCAAGGAACAGTTCTCCCACCGCCATCGCCGTGTACATGGACTGGCGAGACATGTTCATTTCTGCTTCGGACACCTTGTCAATATACGAGGCATTAAACTCGGCGACGACGATGGGCGCGCCGATTTTTTCGGGCAGCCATTGAGCCAGCTCTTTGCGGATTTGCGAGGGAAACGCCGAGACGCCGCTTTTGACCACACGCATGTTGAGCTGTTCCGGATAATACGAAAGTTTTTGCGCATCGGCTTCCGTGTCCGGATGGTCCCGAATCACAAAATATTGGTGGACCACGAAAAAGTCAATCGAATCGCCCGCCAATTCCATGACGGTTTGGTCCCACGACTTGCCGCCGCACAAACTTGACGCCACCTCGCTCGAAAGGTCAAGCTCATCAGTTTCGATAGCTTGCTCTGCAAGGGTTGCCGTATTTTTGCACAAGAACGTGTTGGGCTGGAGGTGCGCGCCGATACGCACGTTGGGATTCACCTTTTTGATCTTTTTTGCCCACTGGATCACGCGCGCAGCATACTCTGCCTGAGGCAGAGCGATACGATGACGGCCCGCGCTGTCCGTACAGTTTATTCCCTTTATCCAATATATACACCCGGCATAGGGTTCCCCGCCCATTATGACATTTTTGACGGGCGCGTTTATGCTTTTCAGATAGGTCATCCAGGAGACGGCATCAGACGGCTTTGTCTTTTTGCATGTGACATTCGAGGTTGACGGCGGCAAATTCAGGTCTGCCTGCTTGCATTGTATGGTAATGTTGACCGCCAGAATCGGCGCCGTGTTCAAGTCGGCATTGAGAGCGACAAACTCGTCGGTATCCATCCAATCGGGAAACGAACGCGGCGCCGCATTAAATGGATTGTACGAAGCGGACCAGGCATCAAGATCAACCGAGTAAACCAGATTCTTGGCGCCGAGCTCTGTTGACTTGAGTTTGCCCTCCGACGTGCGGTACAGATACATGGGTCCCGGGCGATCATGCCCCGAATTACCCACCGAGAGTCCGAATGCGTTGGCGGGCAGCTTGCCCAGTGGCTCGTCCAGGTTAACTGCGATGATTGGCTTGGCTGCTTGGGCAAGTCCCTGCGCGGGGGCGGCCTCTGCCGGTCCCGGTCTGCTCTGGGCAAGCGCCGGGTCTGCGCCCCACGCCAGATCACCTGTGATTGACAAACAGACAAACGGCAGAGCCAATAGCACGACGCCCAGCAGGCGCGCGCGGCGGGACATTTCCGACCGAAACTTTTTCATGTCATATTTTATGCGGCTAATTTGCATTCTCTTGCCTCTCACCCTTTCCGCGCGCTCGCTCGAGCAGACGCGTTGGCGCAATAATACGGTGATTGAGAATGCTGTCAACTGACGCGCGCGATTGGAGCAGTTGTATGCGATCCGCTCTGCATTTTGCCATATTGATGTTTTTACATGCATAGCCCATTTGGGGTATGGATGGTTCGAGGGTGAAATTGCAGGATGTAATAGAACAAATGTTGCCAAAACATGCGCGAAACATTTTTTTATGTATAATGCCCTGCGGTAAATTTTTCTTGCAAAATATGATTCTCTCCCGCGTTTGACACGCGACACTCGCATCCTCCCGTTGCCTGTCACACGCCCCGTTGATTTATGGATATCGGCACTATCAAACCGACAGAAATCCGCGACGAGATGCAAAGCGCCTATCTCGATTATGCCATGAGCGTGATTACGGCGCGCGCTCTACCGGACGTGCGCGATGGATTGAAACCCGTCCAGCGGCGCATCTTGTATCAAATGCAAGAGATGGGCTTGCGCCATAATGTGCCGCATCGGAAAAGCGCGCGCATCGTCGGCGATGTGATGGGTCATTTTCACCCGCACGGCGGCGAGGCGATTTACGACGCACTCGTTCGGCTCGCGCAGGACTTTACCATGCGCTACCCGCTGGTGGACGGACAAGGAAATTTTGGCAGTATTGATGGCGACCCGCCCGCAGCCATGCGCTATACCGAGGCGCGGCTCACCGAATTGGCTGAAGAACTCCTTGCCGATATCGGCATGGACACGGTTGATTTCAGACCCAACTTTGACGACTCGCTCAAGGAACCGAGCGTCCTCCCCGCCAAGGTGCCAAACCTGCTCATCAACGGCGCCAACGGCATCGCCGTCGGCATGGCAACCCTGATCCCACCTCACAATCTGAGCGAAATCTGCGATGCCATCAACTATATTATTGACCATTGGAACGACATAGACGATATCGAGCCGGATGACCTCATGCAGTTTGTCAAAGGTCCAGATTTTCCGACCGGGGGCATTATTCTCGGCACGGATGGCATCCAGGAAGCATACGCCACCGGGCGCGGGCGCATCGTTGTGCGCGGCAAACTGCATACCGAACCGATTAGCGGAGGACGCACGCGCATCGTCGTCAGCGAAATCCCCTATCAGGTCAACAAAACCACGCTGATCGAGCGGATCGCCGAACTGGTGCGCGACCGCAAGATCGAAGAAATCGGCGACCTGCGCGACGAGTCCGACCGTCAGGGGATGAGTCTGCTCATCGAGCTCAAGCGCGGCGTAGATGCAACGCCCGTCGTCAACGCGCTGCTCAAACTGACCACCCTGCAGACTGCATTCAGTCTCAACATGCTCGCGCTGGTGGACGGGGAACCGCGCGTCCTTTCGCTCAAGCGGGCGCTCCAATTGTTTGTTCAGCATCGCCAGAGCGTCATTACGCGCCGCACCCGCTACGAACTCGAACGCGCCAAGCTGCGCGCCCATATCCTCGAAGGTCTCAAGATCGCCCTCGACCATCTGGATGAGGTCATCCGCATTATTCGTCAGTCTGCGGATGCCGATACCGCGCGCGCAAACTTGATCAAGAAATTCAAGTTTTCGGAAATTCAGGCGACCGCGATCCTCGACATGCAGCTGCGGCGTCTTGCCGCGTTGGAACGAAAAAAGATTCTCGACGAACTCGCCGAGGTGAAAAAGCGGACCGCTTATCTCGAAGACTTGCTGGCACATCCGAAAAAAATCCTCGGCGTCATCAAGCAAGAATCCACCGACCTCAAGGAACGCTTTGGCGATGCGCGCCGCACCTTTATTGCCCAGACCAGCGAAACCGAATTCAAGGCGGGCGCGCAGATCGCCGGAGCGGAAGAAGGGATCGCGCTCGTAACGCTTTCGCGCGACGGCGTCCTGCGTAAAGCCCCCACATCACAATATCGCCGCACGCGCAGTGATGCGGTGAACGGGGTCACGGAAAAAAGCGATGACCCGACCATTTCCATGCTCACGGCGGGCACGACCGACAATCTCATCCTGTTCACAAATCGGGGCCGCGTCCTGCCGACCCGCTTGACCCAGGTGCCCGATGTCGCGCGCAATCCCGGCGGCATCTCTCTGGCAAACCAACTCGAAAGCGGCGAAAAGTTTATCGGCGTCCTCGCATTCAACGGTGAAACTGCCAACACCTTTGTCACGCTCGCGACCGCGCAAGGCAAGATCAAGCGCACGACGCTCGAAGAATTTACAAACATCAACGCAGGCGGCGCCAAAGCGATCAATCTTGCCGAGGGCGAAGAATTGGGCTGGGCGCATCTGACCGGGGAAAGCGGCGAGTTTCTCATCACGACAGCGCAAGGTCAGGCGCTCCGCTTTAGTCAGGATGCCGTTCCCGTGCAGGGACGTTCGGCAGCAGGCGTTTGGGCGATCAAACTCGCCGAAAATGACAGGGTGATTTCGCTGGACGTTGTTCAACCCGATACGTGGCTCGTCATCGCCAGCGCGAATGGCTTTGTCAAGCGTGTTGCGCTCAAAGAATTTCCGGTCAAGGGTCGTCACACGGGCGGGGTCGGCGTCTTGACGCCCGATGCCAAGACCGGCGAACTTGCGGTCGCGCGATTGGCTGCTCTGGACGAGGATGTGATGTTGATTGCCGCCAGCGGACTAAATGTGCGCGTGCGCGCAGAGAATCTTGCCAAGGGGAATCGCGCCGCCAAAGCCAAGTCTTTTGTCACGCTCAAAGAGGGTGACGTCATTGCGCGCATGACCTCGCTCGTCGGACAAGCAGAGAGCGCGACAGAGGACCGAAAGCCAGAGCTCAAGAAACCGGAACCCGTCCCGTCGGGCAGCAACCGACACGGATCGGAAAACGGCAGCGAAAAATCCGCCGCGCCCAAAGAGTCCGGGTCAAAAACAGCTGCGGTCAAAAAAGAGCGCAAGCAAAAAGCGGCATCCGGGGCAACTACAGCGCCCAAAGTAAAGACGGCACGAGAATCAGGCGCGCCAAGGACCCAAACGAGGTCGTCGGCGAAACGGACCGCTTCCAAGCCCCCAAAGGCAGAGACAAAAAAAACCAAGCCCACCAGGCACAGCGAGAAAAAAGGCCGCGTCGAGGACCAGGACGAACAAATGGAACTCCCGCTCGCCTCATTCAAACCATTGCCCAAAAAAGCAAAATAGATTTGAAAACAAAACAGGTAGACAAGTAGGATGATTACTTGTTTACCTGTTTTCTTGTATACTATCGGCAGTCTCCGGCTACGCTTACCAATTCTCCCTCAAGGAGTCGCAATGAACAACCCGCGCGTCCATGTTTCCAATCATCCTCTCATTCGGCACAAATTGACCAAACTGCGGGATATTAACACCGAACCGAAAAAATTCCGCGAGCTCATCCGCGAAATTGCCATCCTGCTTGCATACGAAGCAACCGCCGACTTGGCTGTCGAAGAAAACACGGTGGTCACACCCCTTCAAGAGACTACCGGCTATCGTCTAAAAGAAAAAATCGGGCTTGTCCCGATTTTGCGCGCCGGTCTCGGCATGGTCGAAGGGTTTTGGGAAATGATGCCGCCCGCCGAAGTATGGCACATTGGTTTTTATCGCGACGAGCGCACGCTCAAGCCCGTCGCCTATTACAATCGGCTCCCCGTCTCGCCGACGGTCGAAGTGTGTGTGGTGCTCGACCCGATGCTGGCGACAGGCGGCTCGGCGGTCGAATGTGTCAACCTTTTGAAGAAATGGGGCGCGCAACGCATAAAATTCGTCGGCATGATTGGCGCGCCCGAAGGGATCGCCAAGCTGACCGAAGCGCATCCCGACATTGATATCTTTCTCGGCGCAATTGACGAGCGGCTGACCACCGAGGAAGATGCGTTCCCGGCGGGTTACATCATGCCCGGTCTGGGAGATGCAGGAGATCGGCAGTTTGGAACAGGTTAAACCTCGCGTGCGCCCCAGCTGGGACGAGTACTTTATGAGCATCGCGCTGGATGTGTCCACAAGGTCCACATGCCTCCGCGCGCAGGTGGGCGCAATCATTGTCAAGGACCGTCGCATCCTGACAACGGGTTATAACGGCGCGCCCAAGGGCTTGCCGCATTGTCTCGACGAGGGCTGCGAAATGGTCAATGGGCATTGCGTCCGCACCCTGCATGCAGAACAGAACGCCATCATGCAGGCGGCGCTGTACGGCGTTTCGCTCGATGGCGGCGCCATTTTCATCACACACCAGCCGTGTCACACTTGCGCCAAAATGATCATCAATGCAGGTCTCACCCGTGTTGTTTTTGCGGGAAAATATCCCGACGAACTCGCCGTGAAATATCTCGACCTGGCGGGCATCCGGCTCGACCCGTTTGACCTCGGCGACCGCACCCCTGCCCCACCGCCCAGCGTCTTTGACAGCAAGTAGGGAACGCTCGCCGCAGCGTTCCTCGACCACAGCGTTCCCTGACCGCACGTCACGAACGCCCGCCGCAGCGTTCCAATTTCGTTCTTGACAGCTAACCCTATGCCCCTCATCTTTCTCAAACTCGGCGGCTCTACGATCACCGACAAGACCCGCGAGACAACGCCGGAACCCGATGTCATTCGCGATGCCGCGCGGGCGCTTTGTGAAGCGCGTGACCAGGTTCCCGACTTGCGTATCTTGCTCGGACACGGCAGCGGTTCGTTCGGACACTTTACCGCCAAAAAATTCGGCTACGGGCAAAGAGACAATTGGCGCGCCTATGCCGAGACGAGCGCGTCCGCGCAGCGCCTGAATCGCATCGTCACCGATATCATGTTGGACGAGAATGTGCCTGTCGTCTCGCTTCAACCTTCCGCTTCTGCGCGCACGCGCGGCGGCGAGTTGTATGCGCTCGATTGGACCAACGCTCAAACGGCGCTCGAGCACAATCTACTCCCCCTTGTGTACGGCGATGTCGCGTTCGACGACGCGCGCGGCATGGCAATCATTTCCACCGACGCCATCTTTGGCTATCTCGCCCCCCTCTTGAAACCGTCGCGCATCATTTATACAACGGCAGTCAGCGGCATTTTTACCGCCGACCCCATCACACATCCCGGCGCAGAACGGATTGACGAAATCACGCCCGCAACGTTCGAGCGGCTTGGCGCACGCGTCGGCGGCTCACATGGCGTGGATGTGACGGGCGGCATGTTGGACAAGCTCGAGCGCGCTGTGGCTCTCGCCCAACAAATGCCCGGACTCGAAATTCTCCTTACGGGCTCTCAAGCCGACTCGATCTACACTGCCCTTGCGCAGCCCACACTCGCCCGGGGCACACGCATTCGCGGCTGATTGTCTTGTTGCTATTATTTTTGTTTCACGAAATATTCGAGAACATAATTTCTATTGCGCCCCGCGCGCGGCTATGCTAGAATCCGCGTAGATGTGATGTACTCGTGCGCGCGGTCCCATTGAGAGAATGCGGCGTTCCCACAAACGCCGCGTTCTCGCGCGCGGAGACTAACGTCTGTGCAGTGCGCCCACAGCTGCAATGCCACCCCACGACCGACATTGCAGTCGCCCCGTTCTATCGAACACGCTACACAACTCAAAAACAGCTTTCGGATTCAGCTTGACATTATCAAGCGCGCATCCGTTTTGGAATCGCCGGTTTCCGCCGTTTTGAGTTGTGTCGCCCTATGACGCCATGGACCTCGATCTCATATACAACAGCGATTGTCGCGCGATGGAAGAGCTCGACGACAATTCGGTGCAGCTCGTTGTAACTTCGCCGCCGTATAACGTTGGCAAAAAGTACAACTATTACCAGGACCGCGCCCCGCTCGACAATTATCTTGCCTTTTTGAAAACCGTCTGGCAGGAATGTCGGCGCGTCCTCGTCCCCGGTGGGCGGCTTGCTATCAACATTGCCAACACGGGACGCAACCCCTATATCCCGCTGCACGCCTTTATCATTCAACAATGTATAGACCTCGAGTTCATCATGCGCGGTGAAATCCTCTGGGACAAGTCCGCCACCGCGGGCGTCTCGACGGCGTGGGGCAGTTTTGCGCGCGCATCCAATCCCACCCTGCGCGATACGCACGAGTACATCATGGTATTTAGCAAGGATACGATGCGTCTGGAGGCGGAATGGACGCACGGAGACCACACCGGCATCACCAACCAGGAATTTGTTGATTGGACGCGGAGCATTTGGCACAAGAACGGCACTGCAAAAAAAGCGATCCGCGACACGGCGCGGAGCATCTGGCATTTTGGCACGCAGAGCAAAAAAGTCCAGCAAAAAGCAAAGGGGATCGCTCACCCTGCCCCATTCCCGCTTGACCTGCCGCTGCGCCTGATCCTCTTGTATACCAACGTCAATGACATTGTGCTCGATCCGTTCATGGGCAGCGGCTCGACTGCAATCGCCGCGCGCCTGACCCGACGACATTATGTCGGCTACGAGATCTCGCCCGACTATATTGAGATCGCGAACGAGCGAATCAATCTCTACACCTCGCCACAGCCCTACATCCCGGATCTCGAACCTCGCACCAAATCCGAGACGGCGCCCAAACGCAAGCGCGGTCGCCCGCGCAAATCCGAACGCCCTCTGGCAGAGTAAATTCAAGATGCCCCGAAGCATTTGCCTCGGGGCATCTTTTTTGCCAGTCGCGGCTTTTGTCTATAATCTCTCTGTTCTCACCACGCCGGGAACCATTGCCGGAAAAATTATTGCGACCTGTATCACGCACCACAATCGTCCTCGTCACGCCGGGGGACGACGCATATCCCGCAGCAATCGCCCACAGCTTACGATCATGAATAACAAGACCGCGCCGCGCTGGTTGGTCATCCTTGCATTTGCAGCTATCTATCTGATTTGGGGTTCCACCTATCTGGGCATCGGCTTTGCAGTTCAAACGATGCCGCCGCATATCATGGCGGGTTTGCGCTTTGTCGTTTCCGGCGTCGTGCTCTATGCGTTCATGCGCTGGCGCGGCGTCAAATCGCCCACGCTGATTCACTGGCGCTCGGCGCTCATTATCGGTGTGTTTCTCTTGGGTTTGGGCAACGGCAGTGTCGCCTGGGCGGAAACGATGGTCCCGACGGGTCTCGCCGCGCTATTTGTCGCCATCACCCCATTGTGGATGGTCTTGCTTGATTGGCTGCGCCCGGGCGGCAACCGCCCGCGGGTCGCAACCTTTGTCGGGGTCGCGGTAGGGATTTTGGGAATGGTCGTTCTGATCGGACCCGGCACATTGGGGCTGGGCAGTCCGGTGAATCTGGTCGGCGTCGCCATCCTGTTGATGGCATCCTTCACCTGGGCGCTCGGGTCAATCTATTCACGTCATGCCCAACTGCCGGATTCGCCGCTGCTATTGACCGGAATGGAGATGATGCTCGGCGGCGTGTTTTTGTTGGGCATGTCGCTTGCGCTGGGCGAGTGGAACGGTTTCGAATTTTCACAGGTTACAGCCGCATCCTGGCTCGGTTTTGCGTATCTCATTCTGATTGGCTCGTTTCTGGGCTTTACGGCATATGTCTTTTTGCTCGGCGTCACAACAGCCGCCAAAGTTTCCACCTATGCGTATGTCAATCCCGTTGTCGCCGTCTTTTTGGGTTGGGCGCTTTTGGCTGAACCCGTTACTCCCGTCACTTTTATTGCCTCGGCAATCATCCTCGCAGGAGTAGCCATCATCACCTATTTCAACAGCCGCCCTGCCGCGAGAAAATTGGTCCCGGTTTCGTCCGTCGAACCCGAGCGGACCCCCACTGTGACGCTCGAAGAACCAAAACCCGCTCACCGCTAGCAGGTTATTTGAGTGAAATCAAATTGCAGCCGGCAGCGCGCTGTAACTTTTCTGTCTTTGCACGTATATCTCACAACGTATAGAATCCACCGCAAATTTCTGATGAGGTAAGAACATGAAGAACCTGCCGCCTCGCAAAGCGGGCGAACCCGATGATCGTTCCGGCTCAAACAGGCAGCTGGACGTGCCGTGGCGTCGAAAGGAGAAACTCGATATGCGCCCACCACGCTCTATATTTGCGATCCTGGCTATCGTAGTGATCGGGGGAATACTGCTGTTTATCGCCAGTCGCTTTTTCTATTTTCTCGCTCCGGTCGAACAGAATGAGGTCGGTGTGCAGTTTCGCAACGGACAAATTGCTGCCGTAGTCGGTCCGGGACTGTATAGTGATGCAGGGTTATATGTCGAACTCAAGACCATCAATCAGAGCTCGATTCCATTCACCGTGCAGGACGATGAAATTATCACCAGTGACAAACAGCGCGTCGGCGTGATCGTGAACGGCGATATTTTTCGCCCCACCATTGCGCAGGCGGACTTGATTCGTTCAAACTGGGCGTCGTATTCCGACATTTACATCTCCGACACCGCTGCCAAGGGGCGCGTCGAAGCGCTCGCCCGCCAGGCGATGAAGGTGTGTGTCGGTCAGCGCACTTTTGAAAACAACGTAATCGGCTCCGCCCGCGACGAACTGCGGACCTGCATTGACGACGAGTTGAGCAAACTCGCCACCAACTATGCGCTCCAAATCAACAACGTGACCGTGCCCAACATCATTCTCAGTCCCGAAGTGCAAGGATTGTTGGATGAGATCACCAAGAGCCGGTTAGAGACCGAAAAGGCCGACCAGGATCGCTTGCGCGCCGAAGCTCAGGCGCTAGCCGAGCAAGCCAAACAACGCGGCGAAGTGGCAGTTGCGCAAGCCAGAATCCAGGAAGAAGCAAAACAGCAGACTGTTCTGGCACAGTTGGAAAAAGATAAACTCTTGGCGCAGAGCGCCGTGATCGAGACACAAAAGGCGAACGATCTGCTCGGCGCCCGTAAAGATCTGGAAATCAACACCGCCCGGGCTTTGGCAGCAGCCGAAAAAGCCAAAGCTGACCTCGCCAACAACCTGGCGCTCGCCGAAATGTATGATTCATTCCCGACCTTTCTGCAGCTGCAAATCGCCACACAGAATGCGGCGGCGCTCAAACAGACTGACAAAATTATCTTTACGCCGGAAGGCACTGCCCCGACCATCGTTCTTCCCGGACCGGGGATTGTCCCAACGATCAACACAAATCCGGACAAAACCAACCCAGGCAACACAAACGGGGGTGTCTCGCCCTGATGAACAAAAATCCCGCGGTCACATGACCGCGGGATTTTTGTCCCGATATAGAGGCGCAATATAGTGCGTCATCATGACATCGTCGTCAACAAATCCCGCGCGATAATCATTCGCTGGATTTCGCTCGTCCCTTCGCCAATCAGCAGCAGCCGGTTGTCGCGATAATATCGTTCCACCGGAAAATCGGCGAGATAGCCCGCGCCGCCGTGAATCTGGATCGCCTTCCAGCAGGCGCGGTCCGACGCTTCGGTCGCAAACAATTTCGCCTGCGCAGCTTCTAATCCGAATTTTTTGCCCTCATCTTTGAGCGTCGCCGCCTTGTAAACCATCAAACGCGCCGCTTGCAGTTCCATCGCCATATCGGCGATCATTTGCTGAATCGCCTGCAAGTCTGCAATCGCTTTTCCAAAGGCGTACCGTTCCTGCGCATACTTGAGCGAGGCACTCAGCGCCGCTTCGCCCAGCCCCAAAGCCATCGCGCCGATGCCGATACGCCCGCCGTCCAGCACCTGCATCGTGTGCCGGAACCCCGCCCCGCGTTCGCCGAGCAGATTTTCGCGCGGCACCCGGCAATCTTGAAAAAATATCTGGGTGGTCAGCGAAGTGTGCAAACCCATCTTGCGTTCCAGTTTGCCGAGCACCAAGCCCGGCGCATCGTGCGGAACAATGATAAGAGAAAAACCGCGATGTCCGCGTCCCTGTTCGGTTCGGCACAAGACCAGAATCGAGCGCGCCACCTTTCCGGAAGTGACATACATTTTCGAGCCGTTCAGCACCCAATCATCCCCGTCGAGCTGCGCGGTGGTCCGGACCGACTCTGCCAGGTCGCTTCCGCCCGATGGTTCGGTCAATGCCAGCGACCCCAAACCCTCCCCCTTTGCCAGAGGCGCAAGCCATGCTTGCTTTTGCGCCTCGTTCCCAAACAACGCGATCGGCGCCGCGCCCAACCCGATATGTGCGGCATAGGTCAGCCCAACCGACCCATCCGCTTTCGAGAGCTCTTCGATTGCCAGCGCCAGCGAAATCGCGTCTGCGCCTCCGCCTCCATACTCTTCGGGAAACGGCAGTCCCATCAACCCCGCGCGCCCCAATTTCTGATACACCTCTGCGGGAAATTCGCGCGTTTGATCCCACTCGCTCGCGTACGGCGCAATTTCCTTTTCGGCGAACACGCGCGCCAAATCCCGAATCGCCCGCTGCTCTTGATTCAACTCAAAATCCATCGGTCCACATCGTCTCCAGTCTCTGGTCTCGGGTCTCTAGTCGTCAATCAAAAATCACAAATCACCCATCAAACGCGGCTCACCCCACACCGCCCAGTTCCAGCGGTGGTCGCCCAACCCGTCCGTTTGAAATTCGATGCGCGCCACATCGGATGCCAATTCGGGCATGTTGACCGTGTATTCGTCCCACGCGCGCTCGTTCTTGACCGCACTCCACAATTTCCAGCCATTCACAATCACACGAAAAGCGATATAGCGGTCCGGCGGCAGCTCGGAACCGTCACGAATGCCCACAAAGAATTTGAGTTTCAACGTTCGCAGCTGCGGCGGGATCGGCACCGCATAACTCACAATCGCCGCCCCCGAAAGCGGGGGATGCTCCCACAACGCGGGTTTGGCAACACCATCGCACGTTGCTTCTGCCGCCAAGACCTCCATCCCTGCGCGGTCACGCTGCGCGCCAATCTCGGCTTGACCGAATTCTTGCACAAAATCAAACGTCCAGTGTGCGTCGGCGGATTCGCCCGCGCCAAGCAGTCGCTGAATATACCCATACACCTGCGCCACCTGCGTATCAGTCAGGTTCGCCACCAAACGGTTCAAATCGTCGCGTTCGGACATATAGCGCAATTCTACCACATTGGAATAGAGTTTGGGCGCACCATTCTTGTCGCGTATAATTACCGAATTGCTCCTGTATGAGCATGAAATTCATTTGACTCTAACACGATTCGCGATATGCGAGGCGCGAGGTCCTATGCCAATTTACGAATACGAATGCGAAAACCTTCACCGCTTTGAAAAATGGCAGTCCATGAAGGACGATCCGATCAAAGAATGTCCGGAATGCGGCACATCCGTCCGCAAAATCTTGCATCCCGCAGGCATTATTTTCAAAGGGTCGGGCTGGTATATTACCGACAGCCGCAAGAACGAAAGCGGAGCGAAAAGCGAAAACAAAGCGGCTCCGACGAACGAGACCAAAAGCGAGGGGGGCGAGGCAAAAAGCGAGGGCAAAACAGAGGCGAAAAAAGAGAGTTCGACCGAGTCCAAGAGTGAAACCAAGTCCACCTCTGCCGGCTCGGGCGGTGGCGATAACAAGACAGCTTCCGCTTGATTTGCGGCGGACGAGTCAGCCGCCGCAATCGGTGTCACAATTGGAAATTTCCCGTGTGCTGAACAATCTTGTAACTGAAATTGGTCACATACGTCAACAATTTCTTTTTCAAACGCGCCCACTCTTCACCGGCAAGAATCTTGTCCAATGCCACGCGGTCTTCGGCTACGCCGCCCGCCAGGATTTGCGGACCATTCCCGTACACGGTGTACCACGCCTCGGTCGGTTGAATCCCCAAACGCAAAAGTTTCGGTCCAAATTCCTGCACCGTAAATTCAAAATACTCTGTTTCTTTACCCTGCCGAATGTCCCAGGACATTAAAAGTTTGATCATATTGAAACAACTCTAGCAAAAGAAAGAGGATTTGGCAAACCTATGCGCGCACTGGTCCAACGCGTGACCCGCGGCGCCGTCAGCGTCGAGGACGAAACCGTCGGCGAAATCGAGCGCGGTCTGGTCATTCTGGTGGGAGTCACACACACAGATACGCCCGAACATGCCGCTTTTCTCGCGCAAAAAATCGCAAACCTGCGGATCTTTCAAGATGAGGCGGGCAAGTTCAATCTTTCGGCGCTCGATGTGAACGCCGAGATGCTGGTCGTCTCCCAGTTTACGCTCTATGCCGATGCACGGCGCGGGCGCCGTCCCGATTTCATGGCGGCGGCGCGCCCCGAAATCGCCGCCCCGCTTGCCGAATCGTTTGCGCGAGAACTGGAGGCGACGGGGCTGCGCGTCGCACGCGGTCAATTCCAGGCAAAGATGCTCGTCGAAATCTGGAACGATGGTCCCGTCACCATCTGGCTGGATACCGCAGAGCTCATAAAGGCCTAACCGGTTTGTATCCGAAAAGGGTCCCGGACAACCTCGAATCTGGCTCTTTTGGGCGGATGCTCACCAAGAGAAACTGGATTTTGGGGCTTTTCGGATGCAAACTAACCGGCGCCGGAGCGCCAATCCCCATTTTCGCTATTTTGGAGTTTCCCCATCGTCGCCGCAAGCTGTCCCCCCAATAACACAATCGTCGCCGAAATATAGCCCCACAAAAGCAGCCCAATGATCGCTCCGACCGAGCCATAGATGAGACTAAAGCGCGCAAAGTGTACGAGATACAACTCGTAGAGATATTTGGCAGACTGCCAGAGCACCGCTGCCACCAAGCCACCCAGCAAGGCATGTTTCCAGCGCACTTGGGCGTGCGGAAACGTCTTGTACAACATCGTGAACGCGGAAAATGCAATGAACGCTCCAACCACGCTCCCACCCCACGTCACCAATTCTCGCGCTCCGCGCCAATCGCCATAAAATCCAAAAACAAGACTCTCTGAAAAAGCAGAAGCGATCACAGCCGCCAAAAAAAACACCCCCATGACGCCGATGACCGCTATCGAAAACAGCCGCTGCAGCCAGAATGAGCGCGGTTGAGCCACGCGCCACGCGCGGTTAAACGAGACCTGGAGCACGTCAAACACGCCTGACGCCGACCAAATCAGCGCAAGAATCCCGACGACCGTTGCTGAGCCGCGCTCGTCTATCACTTGCTGCAAAACTCCTCGCAGCGCCGCTTCTGCCCCCGGCACGTATTGACGCGCGAGTTCAAGCACGACCTCAAAAGCGTCCTCTGAGGAAATAAAGAGCGGCGCGATGGAAATCAACAACAGCAGCAGCGGAAAGATCGCCAACAGGGAATAATACGACAGAGATGCGGCAAGCATGGACAAGCCATTAGCATTGAACGCATCAATCGTGTCCAGCAGCAACGCAAAAACAGAAAACCGCCGCAGCGATTTGCTCCATCGCGCGACGGTCTCGTCAACCCGAATTTGCAGTTTCTCAAGCGGTCTTGCCATTGCTCTGCGCCTGTTCAACTTTGATCTCGAGCCGTTCGGTCGCATTCTATTCGAGTCCGCTCAAGTCAGTGCCGCCGCGCCAAACGAACCCAAGAGTTTGGACTAATCCATCGTCTCTGGCTTTTGCGCGACGCCGAGCGGTCCCGCAAACATGGCGCGGACATAGTACTCGCAATAATCGCTCAGCATCCGGCGCGTCGAATAGACCGGCGCAAGAGTCGCGATGTTCTCTTTGCTTTTCTCGAGCCAGCCGCGCGGCAGCTCATTCGCGTCGCGCGCATAATACAACGGCACGATCTCGTTTTCGAGCGTCTCGTACAACGACCGCGCGTCGTCGGCATCCTGTTCGGCTTCGGACGAATAATGCTTTGCCGGATCACCGATTGCCCAGCCGTTTTTGCCATTGTATCCTTCCGCCCACCAGCCGTCCAGAATACTAAAGTTGAGGGCTCCATTCAGCGCGGCTTTTTCCCCACTCGTCCCACTGGCTTCTTGCGGGCGGCGCGGGTTATTGAGCCAAACGTCCACGCCTGACACAAGCATCCGCGCATCGTCAATCCCGTAATCCTCCAACAATACCACTTTGCCTGCCAGCTCGGGGTCCTGCGTCGCCTCAAATACGGCGCGGATAAACGATTGACCCGGCACATCGGCGGGATGTGCCTTGCCCGCGAAAATGATCTGGACCGGCTTTTCCGCGCTATTCACAATGCGCTTGAGCCGCCCGGGGTCGGACAAGAATAACGTCGCGCGCTTGTACGTGGCAAACCGCCGAGCAAAACCAATCGTCAAGGCGTTTGGATCGAGCGCGTTTTGCGCGCGCTCGATCGCTTGCGCGCTTGCGCCGAGCCGTCTCAACTGTCTTGTCAGGACCGCGCGCGAAAACTTGACCAGCGCTCGCTTGCGCTCTTGTTGAATTGCCCACAATCCGGCGTCCGGCGCGCGTCGCACCGGCTCCCAAGTCTTGGGATCATCCAGCCGCGAGTACCAGTCCGCGTCGAGCACCTCATCAAAAAATGCGTGCAGCTCGGGGGAGAGCCATGTAGCTGTGTGAACGCCGTTTGTGATATACCCAATCGGCGTCTCTTTGGGGGACGTGCCAAAGATGTGCGCCCACATGCCGCGTGACACGTCTCCATGAAGTTTGCTTACGCCGTTACGCTGGTTCGAAAAACGCATCCCCAGGACGGTCATGCTGAATTTGCCATCATCCTGCGCAAGCTTGAAAAAATTCTCGCGCGAGATGCCGAGGCCTGAATAGAACTTGCCGAGATACTTGTCAATCAGATCAAAGCCAAAAGCATCATTTCCTGCCGGGACAGGAGTGTGCGTTGTAAAGATCGAATGCTCCGCCACCTCCTTCCTGGCATCCTCGAAAGACATGCCGCTTGCAACCAGTTCGCGCGCCAATTCGAGGACCAGAAATGCCGAATGTCCTTCGTTCATGTGAAACGCGGTCGGTTTCAGCCCCAGCGCCCGCAGCACGCGCACACCGCCGATGCCCAGGACAATCTCTTGCTTGATCCGAATCTCATGGTCGCCGCCATACAGCCGCGCCGTCAAATTCCGGTCGCTCTCGGCGTTCAACTCGACATCCGTGTCCATCAAATAAAGCGGCACACGCCCGACCTGAATCTTATAGACCTTGGCATAGATTGTGCGTCCCGGAAGCTCCACATGGACAAAAATGTCATTGCCGTTCTGGTCTTTGGCTGCCAGCGCCGGCGATTCGGAAAAATCCAGCTTGTCGTATTTTGCGATTTGATTGCCTTGCGCGTCAATTTCCTGACGAAAATATCCTTGCGGATACAAAAAGCCGATCGCGACCAGAGGGATGTTCATATCGCTCGCTTCTTTGACATGGTCGCCCGACAAAATGCCCAGACCGCCCGAATAGATCGGCAGTGATTCATGAATACCAAACTCGGCGGAAAAATACGCCACCGATTTATCTATCGCCAGAGGATAACGCGCCTCAAACCACGTATTCTCTGCGCGCAGATATGTATTGAAACGCTCGAGCACGCGATCATACTGCTCCAGAAAATCGGGCGCCACTGCCAGCTGCTGCAATCGGTCCGCCGAAACGCTCCGCAGCATTTTTACCGGATTGTGACCCGTTTCGTGCCACAGCGGGTGGTCAATTCGCTCCAACAGCGCGGTGGCATCGGGGTTCCAACTCCACCACAGGTTATAGACCAACTCTGCCAACCCATTGATCCGCGCGGGCAGCGCGCTCATGATCTCTCTGGTGCGCTCGATCTCGCGAGCGAGGACTGCTGCGCGTGCCGTCACGAGCGTTTTTTCCTCAGAGGCAAAGCGGTACATTTCCACATACTCGGCCGCCGAATGCGTCCACGATACATCCTGGCGCATTCCCCGCCGCTGGAGCGTGCTCCATTCCTCTCGGCGCGCAAATGTCTCTATCGCGCGCACCAGGGCGCCATACAATCCGAGTTGGCTCGCATGTTCAAAAACAAAGCCGGTGCCGGTGGCGAGATGGGGCTCGTAATTCGAGACCGAATCCGCCAGTCCGCCAACGTGATGCACGATCGGCACGCTGCCATAATGCATTGCCAGCAATTGCGTCGTCCCACCCGGCTCGACGCGCGAGGGCATGAGCAGCATATCGCTGCCCGCCGCAATCTGTCGCCGCAATTTCTCTTCAAATGTCTCGTAAAAATGCACGCCAAGCGGGTGTCGGGCTTGGATTTCCTTGATGCCATTCTGGTATTTTTCATCCCCCGTGCCCATGATGACAAACTGTGCGCCTAGCTCCAACACCGGCTCGATCACCTCCAGGACCAGGTCAATGCCCTTGTTCTCGTTCAGACGCGAAATCACGGCGAGCAGCGGCACATCTGTTTCGGGCAGCCCGGCTTGCTTTTGCAGTGCGCGTTTGTTGGGCGTCCGCGCGTCCAGATGGTCAACATCAAAAGGACTTGCCAGCGCAGGGTCCCGGGCGGGGTCGGTCTCGTCATAATCAATGCCGTTCAGAATGCCGCGCAGCCGCGCCGACCGCATTTTCAGGATCGCTTCCAGGCCCTCGCCAAATTCGGGAGTCTGTATCTCTTGCGCGTACGTCGGGCTGACGGTATTGATTGCATCCGCAAACAAGATCCCGCGCGCCATGAAATTGAGCTCGCGATTGATTTGGTCCGATACGCCCGGATGCGCCAGAAAACCATAATGCGCCAGTCCGGCAATTTCGAGAATCCGCTGCCCAAACGACCCAAAATATGACAAGTTGTGAATCGTATAGACGGACGCCATATTCTGGTAAAACGGCTTGTCCGCGTACAGCGTCTTGAGCCAGTTGGGTATGAGCGCCGTCTGCCAATCATTCACATGAATGATGTTCGGCTGCCAGTTCAGCAGCGGCAGCATGTCCAATGCCGCGCGCGAAAACAGCAAGAATCGTTCCGCGTCATCGGCGTGCATATAAATCTCGTCACGATCAAACAGATGCGGATTGTCAATAAAATACACTGGCACATTGTCACCCAAAGTGCCCTCGATCACGCTTGCATTTTCGCTCATTCCGTCCAGATCAACCCGAAAGGACTCGACCACGCGCCGCGCGCCGTTCGGCGAAATGACCCGGTAGTTTGGCAATGCTACGCGCACGTCATGCCCCAACCCCTTTAGTGCGCGCGCCAGCTGACTCACGACGTCGGCAATGCCGCCCGTTTTGACGAATGGCGAAACTTCAGAAGCCAGCAATAAAATCTTGAGCGTCGGATTCGGCATTAATCATTCCTCTGGTGAGGTTCGACTTGAGCATTCAAGCGGTCAATCAACGCAGGCAGTTCAGATAGCTGCGTAATCACCGCATCGGGTCTCAATTCCGCTTCGGGAATCGGCGCATGCGGCACAACGGGCGTGTCCCATCGGTCTTGAATCAAAACACCGCACATGCCCGAGCGATGCGCTCCCACAATATCATAGCTCGATACATCGCCCACCATCAAAAGCTCGTTCGGCAGAACCTGCCATGCGTTCAGAATCGGCTGAAAGGCGCGCGGGTCGGGTTTGCGCCAAGTCAGCTGCGCACTGCTCATCAGCGGGTCGAAAAACTCTGTCAGATTTCCCCGCTCGACCATTCGCATGACGGCCCCATGGTCCATCGCGTTAGACAACAATGCCAGTTTCAGTCCGCGGTCCCGCAATTCTTGCAGCGTTGCCCGCGCATCCGCATAGGCGACCCACTGCCCATCTTCTGCGTCATAGAACCTGGCGACCGCGTGCGGCAGAATGGCATCGGGAATCCAGCAGATGTTGTGCATGGCGAGTGTATCGTTGAGCGCTTGTTCGGTGGTGTATTCGACGTTCGAGTCGTTCGCCTGCCGACGCCCCGATTCGCGAACCTGAATAAAATTCTCTGCGAAAGAGACGGGCACCGGATAACCGCGTTCTGCCAAATAATTGCACATCCGCTCGACGCCATCGGCATTCGTGCGGCCCCAGTCGCCCGTGAAATACATCAGCGTATTGCCCAGATCAAATATAATGCCCTGTATCATAGGATGCCTGAAATTATCTTCACTGCAATTCTTTTTTTCATGTGTTGTCGTCCGTATGCCGGACCCGTGTCAATTGCGCCACCACGCTCGACGACAAGATTAGTATTGTAGGTCGTGCGGCACCACGTTCATCAATGGCAATCCCGAGAGGTAACGGCGCAGATTTTCCGCAAACAATGTCGCCGCGCGCTCATCATACTTGCCGGTCGCTCCGGCAACGTGCGGCGAAATGATTACATTGTCCATGTGCCAAAGTTGATGCCCGCGCGGCAGCGGCTCTATCGCAAAGGCATCCAACCCGGCGCCGGCGATCCATCCTTCCCTGAGCGCGGTCACGAGCGCCCGGTCATCCACCAGTTCCCCGCGCGCAATATTGACAAGCAGCGCATGTGGCTTCATGGCGCGCAATTGCGCCTCGCCAATGATGGACCTTGTTTCCTCTGTCGCAGGCGCAGCAAGCGCCAGCACATCACACTCGCTCACCATCGCATTGATCTCGTTGGGCAGGAACCACATATCGGGAATCCGTCCGTCGGGATCACCCACACCCTGCTCGACATAGCGCCGCCGCGGCGCCTGCGCGGTGCGGCGCATCGCCGCCACGCGCATGTTAAAGCCATGCCGCGCAATTCGTCCGATTTCGCGGCCGATGCTGCCATAACCCACAATCCCGATAGTCTTGCCGCGCAGTTCCAGCCCGCTCAAAAGGTCCCAACGATTGCGGGGCCATTCCGCCCGCTCTTGCAGGCGCACCATCTTGGGTATCTTGCGCGCGAGCGCGAGCAGCAGCGCAAACGCAAACTCGCCGATGGGGACCGCGTGAATCCCACTGGTCGTCGTCACCACAACATCCGAATTCCAAATCGGATGTCCGCGGAGATGGTCAACCCCTGCCGAGTGCAGCTGGACCCATTTGAGACGCGGAGCTTTGGTCAGGTCGCGCGGCGGCGTAAAGCAATAGATGATTTCTTCGCTGCCGTCCAGAAACGGGGTGATGTCGTCGCGGTCTTCGCGGACCGATTGTTGGCGAATTTCGAGTCGAGGAGACACCGAGCCAACTTGGTCCAACAGCGCATCGCTGAACCGCATCGTCATCAATACAGGAATGGTTTGACTCATGCCGCGCGCACAGTTTCCCGAAGAAAATGCCTTCCGTGACGATTATAACGGATTGCCCGTTAAACGTGAAACGCCCCAAAGGTGGGGGGCGGTCGTGCTATAATCCATTGGGTTCTCTATGAGAAATGCGCTTGATTCACGGCTCGTTCAAATTGTCCTGGCTATTCTGGTCGGTTTCCTCGTCACCTGCCTGACTATTCTCGTCCTAGATCTCTTTCGCCCCCCGCGTCCTTTGGCTCAGCTTTTGCCGACTCCAACCGCCACCCGGCGGCCGCCACCCACGATTACCCCGGTCGCCTATCCGCCCACTCCGCCGCTCGCTTTACGGGAGGATTTCACTGACCGGACAGGTTTCCCGGATGCGCGCGGCGTTCGGCTTGGCTATGAATATACCGATGACGGCTACCTGCTCACGCCCCCGCTCGACCCCGGCTTTGTCCGTGCCCTCAACCAAAAGTTCACGGAATCGGGATATTTGAATCTGTCGCTCGAAGCGATGGCTGCTCCCGCCGAAAATTCGGGACCGGTCGAATATGGCATTGTGTTTTGGCACGGGGAGGACGAACAGGGGCGCGAGCGTTTTCTCGCTTTTACCATTTCGTCCGGGTCCACCATCCGCTTGTTATCCTACGAGCCAGCCGACGAGAACGACGCCAACGCCTACAAGTTCACAGATGTTATCCCCATGGCGCAAACGCAGGCGATTCATCTCGACGGCTCTCTGAATAAAATCCGTGTGGATGCGCACCCGCGTCGCATACTCGCCTATGTCAATGATGAGCTCGTCCTCGACACAGATGCGAGCATCATTAACGAATGGCGCGTGCGTCGCGATTGGGATGGGCGCGTGGGAGTAATTGCCTTTACAATGGATGAACCGGGCGCCCAAGCGCTTTTTACACAGTTTGACATTTACGCCGACGCCAAAGCACAATGACTCTATCGCGCCTTCTTGCCATCAAAATCGGCAACACCAACATCGGCTTGGGCGTGTTTGAATCCAGCCGGTTGATTCACAACTGGCGGGTGGAAACTCTGCCTGACAAGACCGCGGACGAATATGCTGTACAGCTCTTGACTTTTTTCGAGGACTCGGGAATTGCGCCGGCATCAATTCGCACGGCCGCCATCGTCTCGGTCGTGCCCGCGTTGAACGACACCCTCTGCGAGCTGTGCGCCAGATATCTCGGCATCGAGCCATTCGTTGCCGCGCCGGGCAGCAAGAGCGGAATCCATATCAAGTATCAGGACCCGCGCACGCTGGGCGCCGACCGCCTCGTCTCTCTTGTCGCCGCCAAACAAAAATACGGTCCGCCTTTGATCGTGATTGATTTTGGCACGGCGACCACCTTTAATGTGCTCGACGCGCACGGTGATTTTATCGGCGGGGCAATTTCGCCCGGGATGAACATGGCAGCCGAAGCGCTCCACCAGTTCACCGCCAAACTCCCGCGGATTCAAGTGGCTGCACCGTCGCACGCGCTGGCTACAAACACCACCGACGCTCTGCGCTCGGGCATCTTTTTCGGCTATGTCGGTCTGGTGGAAGGAATGCTGGCTCGGCTAAAACAGGAAATGCAGGAACCGGAGCCCCGGGTCATAGCCACCGGCGGCATGTCAAAAATCCTTTCGCCGCACTGTCCTTCGATTGATACCGTAGATAGCGAGCTCGGATTGGACGGCTTGCGTATCCTCTTTGAAATGAACAACCCATAACAAATCATGACCCGTCAGACATCAACCCCAACTGCCATTTTCTTTGACCTGGGCCGGGTCCTCGTCACCTTTGACTGGGAGTTTGCCATCCCGCGCTTGGCGGCGCACAATGGCGGCGATGCCGAACGCATCCGGGAATTTTTGGCGCATCCTTTTCATGACGACTTTGAGCGCAATCAACTGACCGGCGACGAGTTTTTCGAGCGCGGGCGCGCCATGACAGGTTTCACAGGCACACAACGAGAATTCCAAACCTATTGGAACGAGATTTTTACCGAACTCCCCGAGAATGTGCGGCTTTTTCGTCAAGTGGCAGAGCTGTATCCCGTCTATGCCCTCTCAAACACCAACCCATGGCACGCCCGGTATCTTGAGCAGACGTTCGAGTGGATGGGCTTGTTTCGAGCGCGTTACTATTCCTTTGTCATTGGCGCGCGCAAGCCCGATCCAATAATCTACCACCAGGCGCTCAACCTTGCGAGTGTCTCTGCGGACCAGGTGTTGTTTGTTGACGATCGCCGCGAAAATGTCGAAACTGCCCTCGCCCTGGGGATCCAAGCTCTGCACCTAAGCTCACCTGACCTTCTTGCGCCCTTGTTGCAAAAATTTTCGCTTGTACCCGAACGCACATGAACCTCATTGCCGACAAAACCATCGTCCTCGGCGTCACGGGCAGTATCGCCGCATACAAAGCCGCAGCCATTGCCAGCCGTCTGCGCCAGCTGGGCGCAAACGTGCATGTCGCCATGACCGACGCGGCTGCAGAGTTTGTGGGACCGCTCACCTTTGCCGCGCTGACACACAATCCCGTATTGCGTAATGTCCTTGCGCTGGGCGCGGACGCCGAAATCGAACATGTCGCCTTTGCCGGGCGCGCCAACCTCATCCTGATTGCTCCCGCGACCGCCACCACCATCGCCCGACTGGCGCACGGATTTGCGGACGACGTAATCGCGGCAATTTGCCTCGATACACGGGCGCCGATTCTAATTGCCCCTGCCATGGAGTCGGGGATGTGGGAAAACGCGGCAACGCAGGAGAATATCGCTACGCTCAAACGGCGCGGCATCCGCATCATTGATCCGGAAGCGGGACATCTTGCCTCGGGGGCAATCGGACAGGGCCGCATGGCAGAGCCGGAAAAAATCGTTGCGGCGGCACAGCGTCTCTTTGCCTCATCGGGTCCGCTTGCGGGCAAACGCGTGGTCATTACCGCGGGCGGCACGCGCGAAGCGCTCGACCCCGTGCGCGTGATCTCTAATCATTCGTCGGGCAAGATGGGTTATGCCCTCGCGCAGGAAGCGCTCGATCGCGGCGCGGATGTTTCGCTCATCACAAGTATAGACGACCTGCCCGTCCCGTATGACGCGCGGGTTACGCGGATTGTTTCTACGCGCGACCTGCTTGATGCGGTGATGCGGGAAATTTCCGGCGCGGATGTGCTCGTCATGTCGGCTGCGCCTGCCGATTTTCGCCCCGAAACGACCGCCGACCTCAAAATCAAAAAAGAAGATTCCGACGAACTTACAATCCGCCTCGTCCGGAACCCCGACATCCTGAGCGCGGTAGCCGAATTGCGCGCAGCATCACCGGCGACAACGCCGCGCATCGTCGTCGGTTTCGCTGCCGAAACAAATGACCTGCTCCTGAATGCGCGCGACAAATTGGAGCGCAAAAATCTCGACATGATCGTCGCAAATCCGGTCCCGCAGACCTTTGGCAGTGAAAATGTTCAAGCTGTACTGCTCTTGAAGAATAATGAGGAACTCGACCTTGCGCCCATGAGCAAAGAAAATCTCGCCACAGTCATCTTTGACCGGATCGAAACTTTACCGAGTTGAAAAAAGGACGGGCTGCAAACGAGCTCGTCCTTTTTTCAACTCGATAGTTGTCCCGCCTATCTCTCGTCCTACGTCCCGTCATCACTCTCGCGCAGCCGATTCACCAGCGTTCGATAGAAATATGTCTTGGCTTCCAATCGCGCAAACCGCGCCAAATTGGGACTGGCTTGCGTCTCCACCACATCCCCATCCTGAAGCTCGTGGTCGGTCTGTCCATCCACCGTCAGTATCGGCTGATTTTGCGAATGGACTCGCAGTGACACCGTGGCTCCCTCCGGCAGGACCAGCGAATTGATCGGGGACAAGTAGGGTGAAATCAGCGTCAAAAGCATTGTTCGCACGGTGGGCGCAAGGATCGGACCACCCGCCGCAAGCGAATAAGCGGTCGAACCGGTTGCTGTCGAAATGATCGCCCCATCCGCCGCAAACAACTGCAGCACTGCGCCGTCAATCATGGTCTCGATGCGAATGACTCGCGCCAGTTTTCCGCGGCTCACAACGACGTCATTGATTGCCTCAAATACGCCGATTTGCTGATCGCCGCGCAGCCAGCGCGCCTGCACCATGATTCGTTCCTCGACCCAATAATCGCTATTGAGGAGACGGGGCAAATTTTCCGAAAACGTTTCGGGTCTAAGCCCCGAAAGAAAACCCACCGTCCCCAGCTTGACGCCCATCACCGGCACCCCGCACAGCGCCGCGACTCGCGCAGCTCGGAGCAGTGTCCCATCGCCGCCGAGCGTCAAAATCAAGTCCGCCACTGAACAGATGTTCTCCAGCGCGGTTTCTTCCCATGCGTTCGCAATCAACGGCTCCGGCGCGCCCGCCCGGACAATTTCCTTGCGCCATTGGTTTGCCAGTTCGTGCACGATTTCCTTGTGCGGATGAAATAATAGAGCAATACGATTCATTGCGCGAGATTATAACATGTACGCCCGCGCGGCATGTAACCGCCGCGAGATAAAGCCCGCCCAATTTGTATCATGCCCCCAACTTGAAATCTCTCGCAAAACCTGTTATCGTTCACGGTATGAATTATCCACTCGACGCACAAATCACGCCGCGCTTTGCAGGCAGTCCGGCCTTTTTCCGATTGCCTTTCCAATCCGACCTCGCTTCGCTCAACGTCGCGGTCCAGGGTATCCCTTTTGATGGAGCTGCTTCGTTTCGTCCGGGCGCTCGGTTTGGACCCCGCGCCATTCGCGAAATGAGCTCGCTATTGCGTCCATTCAATCGTGTGCTGGATGTTGACCCATACAAGATTCTCAACTGTGCCGATGTAGGCGATTGCCCCGTCAATCCGTTCAACACAATGGAATCGCTGAATCTGATAGCACAATATTATCAGGCGCTTGTCCGTGCCCGGGTCACGCCCCTATCGTTTGGCGGCGACCATCTTGTCACGCTCGGCGTCCTGCGCGGCATCGCAGCTGCACGCGGTTCGGTCGCCGTGCTCCAGGTGGACGCGCACCTCGACACATGGCATTCGTATTTCGGCTCACTCTATACGCACGGCAGTTTCATGAAACGCGCGATCGAAGAAGGTCTGGTGGACGCGAGACACTCGTTGCAGGTCGGAATTCGTGGTCCGCTCTTTTCGCCCGACGATATGCAAGATGTGCGCGCCCTGGGGCTTGAAATCCTGCCGATGGATGCGATCGTGGATTGGCAAATACAAGCGATCGCGGACGCCATTCATGCCCGCATCGGTGACACCCCTGTCTATATCACTTTTGACGTGGACAGCGTTGACCCGGCATTTGCGCCCGGCACGGGCACACCTGAAATCGGCGGGTTCACCTCGCAGCAAATCATCGCACTCTTGCATCGCCTGCGCGGGCTAAACATCATCGGGGCGGACATTGTCGAAGTGGCTCCCGCCTATGACACTGCAGGGATTACCGCGCTTCTTGCCGCCCGCGTCGGCTATGAGATTCTGGGCTTGCTCGCGCTCCAACGCCAATAATCTCACCGCACCATCTGTTGAAATTTCTGACCGTGTTATAATCTGTTCGCTACACGCAGTAATCAAATCCCCCCTCGGCTCAGAGGAGCGAAAAAATGGAGTTTGTCGAACGCAATAGAAACGTCGAGCCGCATTCCGAGAGCATCCTGTTTCTCTATTTGCAGGATGCCAACGGCGCGCCTGCCCCGAACAAAAAAGTAAAAATCTATGCGGGTCCCCCGCCGACCGGTGAGCCGCCTTATTTTGTCGACGACGACCCCAACAATCCCAATCGTCGTTCGGACGGCAACGGCAAGATTCAATTCATTGTCGCTAACGGCGCGCCCGACCAGCGCCTTGATTTTTGGGTGCAGGTGCTTGGGAACGACGGTGCACCGGAAAGCGCGCCTCTGCATTTTCCGTTCCCGGCGGCGCAGGCGCGTTGGGTCATTGTCACCGCCGCGCCCAAAGGTTCCGCCAGCCCCGACGATCCGAATGCGCCCGTGGTCACCCCCGAGCTCGAGCTCGACCCGCGGCTCGCCGACCTCGTCCGCGTGAGCGTCAAATCTGCCCAGCCCGCGCCCGACTCTAAATATTGGAAGCTGATTTCCGCGCAGTATCAAGACCCCGACGAATCCGGCGGTAATATCAACATTATCGTTTTTGTGCAGGACGAACGCGGCGCACCGCTTCCCGGACAGCGCATTATCCAGAAATTTCCGGGCGACCAGGCGACGGCAATCACGGACGAACGTGGACATGCCGAATTTCCCATGTCGGGTGATTCCTCGTTTTCACCCGACCGCGGCGAGAATGGACCATACGCGGCGCTCGTTGACGGGCTTCCATCCGACCAGGTTGTGGGGATGGGTTTGCCTTTGAAACGGCACGTGCAATACATTCTCACCTATCGGCGCGCAACATTTACCTCACAATCCGCCCCGGCGCCTGCTCCCGTCCCCACGCCGCCGACAGCCACACCAACGACACCGACAGCGCCGACGCCGCCGCCGACCACACCTGCACCCACAGGAAATTTGCGCGGGCGCATCATGAATACGCAAGCGGGGGCGCGATTGGTGCTCAAGTCGCTCAACCGCACGCTCGATGCCCTCGTGGGTTCTGATGGGCTTTACAGTTTCACAAATGTCCCCGTCGGCTCGTACACGCTCGAGCTCGCAGGCGTCGGCGTGATCAATCCCGCGCTCAACATCACTGCCAATCAATCCGTCACATTCGACTATCCGCCGCCCGCCCCACCGCCCGCCAAAAAGGTGTTCAAGCATTATTTGTTGTTTGGTCCGGGCACGCAGCCGGGGACCATGACAAATCTGATCCTGGCGCTCGATTACATCGTCCACTTTGCGCCCGTTGTCGGTTTTTCAATTGACGAGGCGCTGAACGCAGAGCGCGTCACCATCGTCGGCGGGACAAGCGCGGTCAGCGTGCAGGACGAACAACGGCTGCGCGACGGCGGCGCGCGCGTCGCGCGTTTGCAGGCGGCAGACAGCTATGCGTTGGAAAATCTATTTCAACAGCTGCTGGCTTCGGGTTCGCCATTCCCGGTTTGATTCCTATTCGGGGAGAACAATTTCCGCGCTTGGAAATTCTTTTTCCCTTGTTCGCTATGAGCAAACTCTCACTCCACATCAGCGATTGGCTCGACCCGGACCTCGTCTTTGATTTTGTAGATGCGACGCGCCCGCCGCTGATCAAGGTCTTTGGCAATGTCGGTTTGAATGACACCAAAATCCGTGAGGCAAAACTGCGCTCACCCGCAACGCTGGTGATCGGACGCATGTTTTTCTCCGAACAGGGAATCGAGCGCGACGAGCGTGAACCGGTGGATACCGTGTTCACCTATGACCCCATCGCCGACGCGCACAACGCGTTCGCGCAGTTGCAGCCCATCATGGAAAAACTGCGCGGGCTGGTGGATGTGTGGGAGGGATATAACGAAATCCCGATAGACACGCCCGCGCCGCTGACCGAACGCGAATTTCAAAAGGCCCGCAACTTGAGCGCGTTCACGGTCGAACTGGCGAAACTGGTGCAGGGGGTCGGACTGAAATATGCGGCGTATTCGTTCAGCACCGGTAATCCCGTGCATGTCGAATTGTGGGACCTGTTGATAGACGGGCTGCGCGCGAGTGATTATCTTGCCGTACATGAATACATTGCGCCGAATGCCGAATGGACCAATTTCAATGATACCATGCTGAATCGCTATCGCGCCGCCTATGAACGCATACCCCAGGACGCGCGCCGCCCCGTGTTAATCACCGAGGCGGGCGCCGACTTTAACGGCGAGCACGGATTCATAGACAAAATCAGCGTGCCGCGCTATATGAGCATGATGGCGCAGTATGACCGGGAGATGATGCGCGACCCGTACGTCGTCGGCGCGACGATTTACTGTTACGGCATTGACGACAAGCGGTGGAAGACTTATGACATTGCCGGCGATTTTACGCGCGTCTTGCGCGAGCACATTCTTGCCAACCCTACTCCGCCGATCGAGACGCCGGTCATTGTCGAACCGCCACCCGTTGGCGCCGCCCCGCCGTCTGCGCCGGGACACCCCTTGCGTTTGATTGAGGCATTTGGGCTGGCAAAACAAGCGCGCGATCAATTGGCAACCGGACAAGGCGAGGGCGCGCGCGAGATTCTCACCAACACGCTCATTCCCTGGTTCTATGCTACCGCGCCGCAAAATTCGACAGACCTGGCGAACGCACAAGCGCACACGACCGCGCGTTGGTTTGCCGAAGAAGCGGTGCGCCGAATCGAGACCAATCAGTTCGACCAAGCGCGCGCCCTCATTGACGAGCAGGTCCTCACATGGCTTCAATCGCCGGGACCGCAGGCAATCGGCATTCTCTCGGCGCCTGCAAAAAAGAAAAAAGCGCCCGCCAAAAAACGCAAGCCGCTCAAGACCAAAAAATCAACTCGTTCCGCTGCGAGCAAAAAAGCCACTGCGAAACCCAAACGCAGAGCCAAAAAATAATTCTCGTTGACCCCACAAGATAATTCAATCGCTCCGCAAACCCGGGACGGCGCAGTTCTTGCGCCGTTTTTGGCGCGCCCGCGCGTCCGTCGCTGGCTCGCCATGATTGTGGTTCTCTGGCTCGCGCTCTTTTTGCGCGTCTGGCAATTGGACACGCTGCCGCCGGGTCTCCACTATGACGAGGCGTTCAACGGCACGATGGCGCGCCAAGTGCTGCGCGGCATCAATCGCCCAATCTTTTTTACACCAAACTTTGGCGAAGAACCCCTGCACATTTACACCGAGGCGCTCTTGTTCTCGTTCTTGGGTGAATCGCCCTGGACAATCCGTCTTGTCTCGGCGATATTCGGGCTTGTCCTGGTAGCAGCCGTATATGCCGCTGCGAGGAGCATGTTTCCCCGTTCCGACCTGCTTGCCATCGTCGCCGCCTTGATCGCGGCGACGCTCTATTGGGCAGTCAATTTTTCGCGCATTGGTATCGAGACCATCGGATTGCCCATGTTGTTGACCTTGAGCGCCGCCGCGCTCGCGCACGCCTATCACAAAATGACGTGGGGGTGGGTTATTGGCGCGGGGTTTTTGATCGGCGCGACGGTCTATACCTATCTCGCATCACGTTTGTGGCTCCCCGCCATACTGCTCTGGTTCCTCTACCTCGTAATTTTTCACCGCGCTGGTGTGCGTGAACATTTCACCAAATGGATCGTCATGGGCGCAGTGGCTTGCCTGACGCTGCTGCCTCTCGGCTTTTTTTTCCTCACCAACCCTGTCGCCTTTAGCGGTCGTTCGGGCACGGTTTTCACGCCCGAAATTTTTCTGGTCAATCTCGTTCGCACGGCAGGCATGTTTTTCTTTGCGGGCGACCTCGACCCGCGCGACAATCTCCCCGGGCGTCCCGCACTGGATATCATTCTTGCCGTATTTTTCCTCATTGGACTGGCACTGACAATCGCGCGCGGGCGGAAACCGCCTTTTGCGCTTCTTTTGATCTGGTTCGTGATCATGTGCCTGCCATCCGCGCTCACCGAATTTGCCCCGAACTTTCGCCGCGCCATCGGCGCGATGCCTGCCATGATTCTCCTCATTGCCCTCGGCGTCGAATGGGTCTGGCAATGGATCACAGCTCGGACATCCAGAATCCGTTCCGACGAATCAACAGCCGGAATTCGGAAATCGGAAATCATCGATCTGCGGTCTCCAGTCTCACTTGTGACCGCGCTTGCGCTCTTGTTTCTGCTCGCGCTTGCCGCATTTTGGAGCGCCCGCGCCTATTTTGTTGACTGGGCAGGTAGTTCGGGTCTCTATTACTCGTTCGATGCCGGTTTGCTGGAGACCGCGCGCACCCTCGCCGCTCGTCCGGCAGACGAACCCATTTACCTCACGCCCGATTACAACGAACATTACACGGTAATCTGGGCGCTCGACGGTCGCCCCCTCTCTTCGTTTGATGGACGACGCGTGCTTGTGCTGCCGGATTCAAGTCGCGCGGCGACGTATGGTATTATTACACGAGAGGATCCGCAGACCCTGCCGAGAATCCGACAATATCGCACAAAAACGCTACGGTCTATTGCCGATCTCGAGAATCAGTCATATAGCACGCTACTCCAACTCGATCCGGTTCCCACGTCGCCGATCGGTGCGTCAATCGGCGACTATCGTTTTGCCGACCTGGCGGATTTTGGCTATGCGCTCGCCGAGGCGAGCAGATTCGAGCCGGGCGGAGCGCTTGAACTCGATTTAGCTTGGCGCGCCACACAGCTGACGGACAAGCACTACACGACGTTTGTCCAGTTGGTCGGTCCAAACAACCCCGCCACAAACTCGACCGTTTGGGCGCAGCAGGACCGCCAGCCGGGAAACGGCACATATGCGACCGATGAATGGCGCGCGGGCGAACGGATTGTAGAGCATTTTGATTTGAAAATTCCCGCACAGGCAATGCCGGGTGTGTATCGAGTTCAAGTAGGCATGTATTTGCTAGAGACGGGCGAGCGACTCCCGTTGTTTCGTCGGGATGGCAGCCGCGTCGAAAATGACGCGCTGGTCATTCAACAATTTGAAATCAAGTGATTTGCCGCTCACCCACAAGTTACGTTTTTTTTGGAGGATGAATGGACGATTTGGGAAGTTATCGCGTCCCGCGTGAAGCTCAACTCGGGCGCGAGATACGCATGGAAGAACGCCGCTCGGCAAACCGCCTGGCGTTACTCGGCGTAGGCGGTGTTTTGCTGCTTTGCGTATGCCTTTGCATCGGTATCGCCGGGGTCCTTAGTCAAACCGGATTTGATCCGTTCGCAAATGTCGGCGCAATCAGCATTTTTGGCGGTGAACCAACCGCCACCCCGCGCGCGGCGCGTGGTGAACCCACACTGGTGCCCTTTGGGCGCGCCGTCCGCAGTGACAGCGGTCAGCGTGTTACGGTCACAGCGTATCAGCGCCCACTTCCGGCAGAAGGTATCGAAATTCCCGATGGGCAGGAATTGGTGCTCGTTACGGTCCGCGTTGACAATTCACGCACAACCGGCGCACCTCTCAAATATGATCCGGAAGATTTTGCGCTGGTAACAGAGAACGGCGAGCGCTACGAGGTCTATATTGGCGGCATCACAACGGGCGAGAATTTGACTGCAGGCGAAGTGGGACCGGGCGAAAATGTCAAAGGCGACCTGATTTTCTTTGTCTATTCCGATGTGCCCGAATTCCAGTTGGCATGGACGGCGGCGGATGGCAAAACGCGCCTCATGCGTTTGACGCGCTGACATGCTGCTCATTGTCTCGGCAGTCGTCTGGCTGCTGATTGTCCTGTTTATCACCATTACGCCGCGTCTCGGGCTCGAGACGCGGCGTAATATGCAATACGACCTGTTTGCGTTCGGCGCGCTGGGGGCGCTCACCGCAGGTTTTTTTTGGCAAGCCCTCTTTACGCCCAATGCCTACATCCCCGCAGGCGGTGGCGATCTCGCCGGGTTTCTATATCCCACCTACCATTTTGCCCAGACATGGCTTACGCGCGGCGTTATTCCGCTGTGGAACCCATACATTTTTGGCGGCATGCCATTCGTCGGCGATATCCAGTCTGCGCTCTTTTATCCGTTCAATCTTGTCACCTATCTCGTTTCGAACCCGCTCCAATATCGCGACCTTGAATATCTCGCGATTTTTCATTTTTATGTCGCCGGCGCGGGCATGTTTGCGCTCTTGCGCTACGGGCGAATCACCTCCGACGCGCGTCCGCTCAATCGTTTCGCCGCGTTCGCCGGAGCCATCGCCTTTGCTTTTTCTGATCTGTTTGTGACGCATTTTGGAAACCTAAACCTGATCGCATCCGCTGCCTGGCTGCCGTTGATCTTGCTCTTTTTCTCGCGCGCACTGGACGCCCTGCCCGCGCCGGGTGAGCTTTGGGGCAGGGATGCGATTCGTCGCCCTCTGACTTTTGTCCTCCTAGCCGCCATCACGCTCGCCGTTTCATTCTTTGCCGGGCACATCCAACCGTATCTCTTTATCCTCCTCACCCTCGCACTCTATGCGGGATACGCAATATTCCTCGAGCGCGCCAAATGGAAGAGCATTGTGGCTGCTTTTCTCGTCACAATTGGTATCGGCATCGGTTTGAGCGCCATCACTTTTCTGCCCGCCCTGGAATTGACAGGTCTTTCAGTGCGCCGCGAATTTACCTATGCGGATGCCGCGCAATATTCGCTTCCACCCATCGAATTGGTCGGCGTCCTGGTCCCCGGCTTTTTTGGGCGCGGACCGCTGAACGCGTGGGGTCCCTGGGCGCGCGTCGAAGTGGGATACATCGGCATCTTCCCCCTGCTCCTGGCAGCGTTTGCGGTCCTCTTGCGCCGCAACACCAGGACCATGTTTTTTGTGCTGATCGGCATCGTTGGCTTGCTCCTCGCTCTCGGCGGCTATGCGATCTTGCATGGCTGGCTTTTTCAATTCGTGCCGGGCTTTGGACAGCTCCGCGCCCCCGCCCGTTTCATTCTCCTCATGGATTTTGGCCTGGCAGCCCTCGCCGCCATCGGCTTTGATGCGCTCATTTCACCCATGACGGACGCGACACGCCTGCTTTATCGTCGGGCGGTACGCACGAGCGCCTGGATCGCGCTCATCCTCGCGGTCGCAGGCGGCGCGCTCGCGCTGGGCATTCTCATTCTGGGGCAAGGTCAAGACCCCGCTCTTTTTCAACGCATCGCCAACGCCGCCAACAGCATCGGTTTCTTTGTTCTTTTGCTCGGGTTTTCCTTTGCGCTCTTGTTTGTCGCCGCGCGCAATTGGCTCTCGGCGCGTCTCTGGTCCTGGCTCGCACTCGCCCTCATTTTTTTCGATCTCTTTTCGCTCGGCGCGTATTTCGATGTTGGCAGCAGCGACCCAACGCTCGGCTATCAGCGCACCGAGATCATTGATTTCTTGAAAACGACCACGGGAGTGGCTCGCATTGACTCGCGCACGAATGTCGAAGGCATCTGGCGACCGGACACGGGGCTATTGTCTGGTTTGCAGGACGTAAACGGTGACAACCCGCTCATGCTCGACCTGTTCAATACCTATTGGGAGTCGCTCGGTGGGCGCGATAAAGTGGGCTATGGCATGTTGAATGTGAAATATGTTTTGACCGGGCGCGACACGCCCATGCCCTCCAATTTCAAGAATGCGTTTCAAGGCGGAGGCGGCATTACCGTATGGGAAAACAGCTGTCTGATGCCCCGCGCGTGGGTCGTATACAACTCGAAAGTGGCGGACGACCAGCAGATTCCTTTGGTCCCACTCGCGGCAGAAACATGCGGACTGCCGGAAATCCCGCTGCCCCTTTCCCTTTCACCGGCGGTCACGGGCGAGGGCGCCCGCGAGCTCCGTCAAGACAATCTCTTGACGACTGACCCCTTTGAGATCACGGGCTTGGGTCCAAACGAGATCGTCGGCACGGCTGACGCCCGTGCGGACGGTTATGTATTGTTTAGTGAGATGTTTGTCCCCGGCTGGCGCGCTTTTGTGGACGATCGGGAGGTCCCCGTCGTTCGCGCCAACTTCATGTTTCGCGCAGTCCCCATAACTCCGGGTCAACACCGGGTTCACATGCTCTACGACCCTTTGCCGTTCAAGCTCGGGACAATCATAAGCGGGGTTACACTGTTGCTGGTCATTGGCGCGTTTGTCTGGCTTTCGAGCTCGCGGCGAAACAGCTCGTAACGAATGAGCGTCACAATTCTGGACGGCAAGGAACAAACGCCGTTTCGTTCCCCGCGCAGCACACCTTTGGGCGGTAAGGAACGAACGCCGTTTCGTTCCCCTACTCCCTCAACTCGCATGTAAAAAAAACTCGCCTTGCGGCGAGTCTCGTCATTGCTTTAACAGTTCTTCTATTCGGGCAATCAACACCTCTTCGGGCAGCGGTCCGATCCAATTTGCTTTCACACGTCCGTTCTCGTCAATCCCCTGCAGCATTTTTCCCTCACGGTCAATAAAATACGTTTCAGGGACGCCCGAAATGCGAAAGGCCTGCGAGATGCGCGTCCCCAAATCGGGAGCGTTCGGGTATGTTTGCCGAAATTCTGCGATAAACTTTTTGGCGTCGGATTCGGTATCAACATAGTCAACACCAAGCACCATCACACCGCGGTCCTTGTACGTCTCCCAGGCGCGCTGCAGGGCAGGAGCTTCATCACGACACGGAATACACCAGGAAGCCCAAAAATTCAGGACGACAGGTCTGCCTTTGAGGTCCGCAAGACTGTATGTTTCCCCTTCAAATGTTGTCACCGTAAAATCGGGTGCGGCTCCCGATTCCAGTGGCGGCGCGCCGCGCGTCCGGACCGCGATCGCCAGCACAACCAACAAGCCGATAATAAACGCCCCGATTATTCCAAAAATCAAAAACGACACAGTGCGCCGTTTTTGCGGAGCTTGAGCGACCGATTCAGTCATTCTCTTGTAACTCGCGTTCGATACGGGAACGATAGGGGTTTGATGCCGCGCTCTCGGGATTGAGGACCATCGGTGAGCGTCCCATCCGGTGCTGCGCAAATATATACAACCCTGCCACGCCCGCGGAAACTGCAAACGCGGGCAGCACATAGATCAACAAATTGAATCCCTGTGGGCGAGGCGCGCCCAACACGCGCTCACCATATTGTTCGACAAAATATGCTTCAATCTGTTCTCCGGATTGACCTTGACTCAGGCGCTCTTTGATCAAGCCGCGCCATTGTTCGCACGCCTGCGTATCACACACATCCAATGGCACACCGGGGCAAACGGGGCA
Source organism: Anaerolineae bacterium (assembly GCA_020851635.1). GTDB lineage: Bacteria > Chloroflexota > Anaerolineae > UBA4142 > SHND01 > SHND01. The sequence goes on along the minus strand of JADZCJ010000066.1, from coordinate 3,058 downwards.
ATACAATCCCTTGGCAACGCTGATTGTTTGTTCATCCAGAGTGGCGCCGGGAACGACCCCCGCATATCCGCCGACCGGCGCGAGCAACAAAACTAGGGCAGCCGCCAGGACGACGCCCAGTCCCAGAAAAATCCCCAATGCAACGAGATAATGCTTGTTCATCAGTAATCCGACATTGCTATCTCACGCCCTCCCACGCCCATGGCACATACGTGTCCCACAATTGAACGAGATAGGGTTTTTCGATTGCAAAATGCTTTGCCTGTTCCTGGACCGTCAGTTCGACGGCGTTCGGCTCGAGCGCGGTCTCGCGCATAATCGTCGCGCAGCGCGCAAAATACAGGGGGAGCAGCGCGGCGACCACCTTGTCGGGGTCGCCCTCGCCCTGGTTATAAACTGTGGCAAAATCATAAACCGTGCGCGCCCACAACTTGGCGCCAAATCGTGTTGCGCCGTCCGGCGCTTCGCTCAACTCGCGGATGGCATTACGAGTCGAGGGTGTGAGCGCGGTGCGCCACAAGCGCGCATAGCGACGCGACCCCGCCACAAACGCGTCACTTAGCGCCGCCGTCGAAACACTCGGGATCCACGGTGTCGCGGGCTGTCGGACGGCCCCGTTCCCAAAGTATGGAACGTTGCGAGATTGCTGGGCTTGGTGCCAGCGCCGCTTGTAAATGTCCATCATGCGGAACAAGGTGCCGATGGCTTGAACAAACGTAGGGTCAAACGACAATTGCAGCTCGCGACTGTCATCCAATTTTACGCCCAGCCGGACCTGACACACCTTGACGTTTTCATTGATCGCCACCGTCGTCAGCCAGATGTCCACCCCATGCCGCGCGACATCCGTCTCCCACACATCACGCGCGGCAAACCGATGCGCCAGTTCCGCGCTCAGCGCATATTCGCCGCCCATCGGCTGTCGCACATCCGCCCCATACAGCAACCTCGTGATGGGGTATGCCAGCAAATCGGTCATTGCGCCGTCGGGCAGCGGTCGCAAATAATGCGGAATCGCCAACTGGTATTGATTTTCGAGAATCGGCCGCGCGAGTCTTTCGACCCAATCGGGGGAAATGGACTGCAAATCAGCTTCCAGGATCACAATCACGCGCGCTCGCACCGCCCGCGCGATTTCAAAAATCCCGCGCACCGCACTGCCCTTGCCTTGCACTCCCTGATAACTTGTCACCAACCGTTTGACATTGGACGGGATCGGCGTTTGATTTGCGACCGCGAGAGTGTCATCGGGCGAACCGCCGTCCACAATCGCAAGCATTGTTCCAAGCCCGCGCAAGTCGCGTGCCAAGCCCTCGGCAACGGTTTTGATGACGCGCGCCAACGTGCGCGCATGTTTGTACGTGGGGATTCCGACAACAACGTCCGTCGTGCCCGCATCGGCAAGCCGACGCTGCGCATCCAAACGGAGAGAGGTTTCTATCATAATGCCTGGGAACGAATGAAATCGTTCTTACAAGGGACACATCATTGTGTAATGGCTTGCGCCGCGCGAAATGCTGCGTCAGCCGGCGCAAGTTGTCCGTTCATCACAGCCGTAACCGCATTGTGCCACGCTTCGGCATATCGTCCTTGCACTGTAAAAGCGGGCGCAACCAACGCATTTTGCAGCAGCCCCCATACGACATCCGAGTAGGCAGGTTCCTGGACCGATTGTGCAAACGCGCTCGAGCTCGCGGGAAGGAATCGCGCCGCATTGGACCATTCTCCCATGCGCGCAGGGTCAACGAGCCATGCCAGATATTCCATCGCCGCACGCTGCTTGCCCGGCTCATCCGTCAGCACGACAAAACTCCAGCTCGAAACCAGCGCCGCCGGACTGCCATCTCGCGAGGGGATCGCGCCGACCCGCGCGTTGGGCAACCGGCTCTGCTCGACCAGAAAATCGCGCGCCCGCACCTGTGCCATGGGCGTTTGCCCGGAGAGAAAAAGCGGCATGATCTGGCGTGCCGAATTGAGAAATGCCGTGTCATCGTTCAGGTTGCCATTTTCGCGCGCCTGCCGGTAATATTCCAGGATATCCAGCATCACACCGGTATCGTGTGCCGAGTGCTCGCGCGGGTTGAGCTTCCCGCCGTTCTGCAAATAGTGAAACAGAAACGATTCGGTGCTGTCTGCCGCAAAAGCAAACTGGGTTGTGTCCGAGAGCACCTCTTGCCATGAGAGCGGGGGCGCAGCCACGCGACGCGTATCATAGACCAGGTGCTCGGTTTCGAGAACAAGCGGTTGATTGTTCCATTGACCGGTTTGGCGCGCGATTTGTTGCGCGGGCGGAAACAAGTCCCAAAATGCGCCCGCCGGCAAGCCGCGCTGCAGCGGCTGAAGCAGACCCAGTTTCTCCAATCTATCCAGCTCGCGCGAGTCCACAATCGCCGCATCGGGCAAGCGGTCCGGCATCAGCTCTTGCAGCTGCACGAGCCAGTCAACCATGCCCCCTTTGCCATATGGCGCTTTGAGCACATAGTCGAGCCGAATGTTGGGATGCGCGGTTTCAAACTCGACAATCTGTCGCCCCAACACCTCGCCGCCGTGTTCGGCGCCCGACGCAAACTCTTCGGGTGCCCACAGCTCAAGTGAAATCGGCAGTAGGGTGTCGGGTGACGCCTCCGGCGTCGGCGGCGCAGCGGGGGTCGGCGTTTCAGAGACGATTGCTGTGGCAAACGGCGTTGGAAAAGGGGACCCAGCAGCAACAATAGGAGGAGGGATGCTTGCGCCGCACGCCACCAGCCAGACACAAATTCCAACCGGCACAAGACCGTACCACACGCGCATTGACGCGATTATAGCATGGACGATGGGGGGGGCAAAAATTTCAACGGCAAGGGCGGGTTTCGAGTCACAGAATCACCCTTTTTCGAGACGATTACGGTCTCGGCGCTCATTCTCGGGCAATTTCGAGGGATACAATTTACACCATTGGTCACAAGTTAAGGAAGGCATGCTTTTGTCAAATTTCGCTTGAAATCACAGCAATTTGCGCCAAATAACCTGAATTGCTGCGTCTCGATAAGTTGTCACCAGAACGAGCGTTCCTTATCTC
>JADZCJ010000065.1 GCA_020851635.1 Anaerolineae bacterium | reverse complement strand
TCTTGAGTTTGTTAGGCTGGCTGGGCTACCAGAATATTCCCCTCGCGCGGCGGCATTTCGAAGCGCATCTGAATCAAGCCACCGCCTTGCTAACTCGGTCGCTCTGCTGACTTTGTGCCAGCCCTAGGGGTCTCTCCGATCAGAACGCATTCACCAAAAACAACGGGAAAAACGGTCAAATGTGACGCGCGCTTGCCCGGCGCGCCGGACGAGCGCGCGAATGGACGAAATTCTGACCCGCATGGAACCGGATTCGTACCCCGCGTTCGTACGCTATGAGGAAAATACGCGTTTCATGCGCGCTCTCGGCGCATGTCGCGTGATCAATGCTGATTCGAAAAATTCACGACCGGAGTATCTATGGCGAAAATTGATTCTATGGTCCAGGATTTCCTGGCGCAGAAAAGAATCGCCGTCGTTGGCGTTTCAGACAAGCGCGAAACGGGCTGCAATCTCGGGTATCGCAAATTCAAGCAAGCGGGTTACACGGTGACCGCGGTCAATCCGCGCCTGACGACCTTTGAGGGTGAGCCCTGCTATCCCGACCTCAAGTCCATCCCCGAGAAACCGCAAGCTGTTTTCATTCTTGCCAATCCCCACGTCACCGATCTGATCGTCCAACAATGTATTGATTTGGGAATCAAACATGTTTGGATGCACTGCATGATGGGGACCAAGCCCGGACTGGCTGCAAACATGACGAGCGTCTCGGCGACCGCGGTGGAGCGATGTCGTGAGAACGGCATCACTGTCATACCCGGCAGCTGCCCCAATCAATTTCTCGAGCCGGATTTTGGTCACGGCATGATGCGGGTCATCTGGCGCACTCTGGGTTTCCTGAAAATAAGCGATGCGCCTGTGCAACCTGCCGCGCATTGAGCTCGCTCTTGTTTAGCCAGGCAGGACGCCTATGAAGAACATTCTAGTGACGCATGCCACGTTCTCCGGCTCAACCGTCGAGGTGGCAGAATTCGTGGCAAAAGAGCTGATCGCGCAAGGATTTCGGGCAAGTGTTATGCCCGTCCAGGATGTCAGCTCGCTCGCGGGCTATGATGGCGTGGTGATAGCGGCGCCCATGATTATGGGTTGGCATCGCGCGGCGTCAGGGTTTCTCAAAAAGAATCGAAACGCGCTGAAACACATTCCCTTTGCGGTCTTGATTACGGCGATGAGTCTCACTCAGATCGGCGAGACGAGTGTGGATGGAGCGCCTGTAACGGTGGACGCCGCGCTTGCGAAACCGCCGGCACAACCGGGGCGCTTGAGCTTGCGCGAGCGATATGCGCGCGTGTCAAATTATGTTCGACCGATTCTCGCGGCAACCCGCCCCTCGAAACCTGTGAGCATCGGCTTGTTTGGCGGGCGGCTCGAGTACGGTCGGCTCAAATGGTGGGCCGTCATTTTCGTTATGTTGATCATCAAGGCCCCCGCCGGAGACCGCCGCAATTGGCCCGCGATTCGAGAATGGGCGGCAGGTGTTGCGGATGAATTCGAGCCGGAATCAATGAAAATGCGCGTGCCGGTGATGGAGGTCCAACCGGCATAGAGGCATGCCGCAAACGGATTGTGCCCCTACTTGTGAGCAAGGAGAAACACATGTCTATAACTATTCTTGTAACCTATGCAACCCGTTATGGGTCCACGAAAGAGACGGCGGAAAAGATTGCCGGGACACTGCGCGAGTTTGGATTTAGGGTGGACCTTGAGCCGGTCCGCGAGGTCCATTCGCTGGCTGGATATCAAGCGATCGTGTTGGGTGCGCCCATCGAAATTGGCAGGTGGCACGGCGATGCGCGCCGCTTTCTTTCCGAGAATCGCCGCGCCCTTGCCATGATGCCGGTCGCTGTCTTTGCGCTCGGTCCGCTGCACCGTGACGAATCCGAGATTAGGGAGGCGCGGGGACAGTTTGACAAAGAGCTTGCTAAATTTGACTGGTTCAAACCGGCTGCCATTCAGGTGTTTGTGGGCAGGTTTGACCCGACCAAGCTCTCTTTTCCCGCTTCATTGTTCATGGGCAAGATTCCCGCGAGTGATGAAATGGACTGGGAAGCGATTCGTGTCTGGGCACAGGAACTGCCGGGCGTGCTGGAGCTTGAAAAAGCAAGCGCCGGACCGGTAATGCATGTGATTTGAGCACGCGACCGCAAACAACAGAGGCGGGCTTGCCGCATCCCGTCGCCGCTTTCGATGTAGCCGCCGGAGCCGGTATCAAGGCTTGTTAGTTGGGTTGGCTCAAGAGAGGCATATATGCAAAACAGAGACGGGACGTTGCCGCGCACGCGGCGCCTTGCGCTTGTGTTGCTGAGCGGGCTTGTGATCGCCTTGCTCGTGGGGATTGCTTCACTTGCCGGCATCCTCTATCGGACCGAGTTGTATCCGGATGGGATCCGCGTCTCTTTTACTGTAACCGACGCGATAAATCTGGCGGTCGGTCTGCCTCTCTTGCTTGGCTCGATCTGGCTCATGCAGAGATCCAAACTGCTTGGGCTCGTTTGCCTGCCGGGTGCATTGTTCTTTTTTCTTTACATCTATCTTCCCTACCTCATCGCTGTCCCGTTCAATCAATTGTTCCTGGTCTATCTTGCAATCGTCACACTGAGCGCGTATACGCTCGTCGTGCTGGTGACGGGGATTGACGGCGACGTCGTGCGCCAGACCCTGCAGGATTTGGTCCCCGCGCGAACCAGTGGGGGCATTCTTGTTGCTCTCGCCTTGCTCATTTTCGTACGTCAGACCGCGCTCGTGGTCACCGCGCTCGCGAATCAAACGCCGGTCGCTGTACAAGAACTCGCGGTCTGGATCGACGATTTGGCAATCGCATCTCCGTTCCTCTTGGTCGTCGGCATTCAATTGTGGCGGCGCCGCGCGTTCGGTTATGCTGCCGGCGGTGGTATCCTGCTGGCCTATGGATTGCTGGCGCTTGGGGTGATTCCGTTGCTCGTCGCCGAATCAATTGCTACGGCAGTTCCCATTGATGTTGGCGGAATAGTCGTCCTGACCGTAATGGCGCTGGTCTGTCTTGTGCCATTCATGTTCTTTGTGCGCGCCGTTGTGCGCCCGCCCGGCGCTACTCCACCCCCCGTCTCCCCTGCCTTGCATAAAAACGCTTAAACAGGCGGTTGGCTGCTCCGCGCATTTGTCATCTTGCATAATGCGGGCCAATCACTTTTTCCATAAATGCGTCCAACCCCTGGTCTGAAAAATGTGCGTCGCTCGCGATGACTTCGAGCGCGCAGTTGTGCAGCATTCGGCATGTCACCTCGGCTGCTGCAAGCGGATTGGCAGAGTCGGACCGGTTGTGATATAGCTTGCATTTCTGCAAAGGTTGCATTATGTTTGATTTCATAGGGTCAGCGTTCAAGGACCTGCGCGTCGTACAGGGCAGGGGATTTGTGGTCCTTTTCCTTGAATCAACCCACTTGCAGTAGCAGGAAACTGCACCGGAGATTCTTATGGCAAATGACGCTCATGTCGAAATACTCAAACAAGGCACGCAGGCGTGGCACGAGTGGCGCGCCCGCAATCCATTGTTGGTGCCTGACCTTTCGGCGGCGAATTTCTCTTATTTTCAGCTCGTCGGGGTAGATTTGTCGGGCGTGATTCTTGCCAACGCGGTCCTGACCGGCGCAAACATGACGGGGGCGGACCTTACCGGGGCGAATCTCACTGCGACGAATCTATATCAGACCAATCTGGTCGGCGCCAATCTGACCCGTGCGCTCTTGATGGGCGCTAACCTTACGGGCGCGAACTTGCGCGACGCAAACATGACCGACGCGAATCTGGGCGGCGCTGTCCTCAGTTATACAACAATGCCCGATGGCACGATGCATGCCGGATGAAACGCGCGGCGAATCAGGCGCATTGACACATAGCGATTCTTTTAGACCTCCCGTCCGATGAGAACGGGAGGTCTTGTTTTCTCTATTCACCTTAAAAATATCGCGCGCGCGTCTGCTTTGACAGGCGGGCGGATTCGCGGAGACTACAACGCCTGTAAACCGCGAGCAAATTGGCTGAAGTACGGACATGAGTTCGGACACGCCCCGAGGAGGTCAACATTTTCCGTGCGAAGTTGCGTCAGGTGCCCCGATTGGTCGCCTCGGAGGCATGCGGAAAATAGCGAGATTTTTCGAATGTCCGAACTCATGTCCGAAGCTCAGCAAATTGGCTGAGCTTCAGACATAAGTTCGGACAGGATGGTGCACCATCGTTTTGAAGCGGTCAAGCACACGGCGCAGGAGGCGTTGGCTTTCTGCCACGCTCAGGGCGACTTTTTGTCTGAGCAAGATGAAGAGACCGGAATACAATTTCCATTTCTGCCCCGGTTTCTGCGGGAGCGGTTTGGTCTGCGCACCGCGCGGCGCAGTGGGCGTGGCGTCGGGTGCTGGTCCGTAGAGCACGTCCCGCAACTCCGCCCCGACCAAGAAGCCCAGGGTGAACGCGAGCAAGACCCATGCCACCACCTGCTCCATCTTGGCTTGCTGCTTGTTCATCACCTTTTCAAGGCGGAGCAGATTTTTCAGATCGCGGAAACTCTCCTCAATCTTCATCCGCGCAAAATAGATTTGGCCGCCGAGTTCGGCTGGGAGATTGGTCATCACCCACAGCGGCTCGGCATAGCCGTGTTGCCAGTACCCAATGATGTTGACGCGCACGGTCCCTTTGTACCACAGGTTGCGATAGACGACGGTTTCGCCCGGGTCAACCTGCAAGGCGACGCGTTGCTTGTTTTCATCGAAAAATTGGGGTGGATGCGAACCTAAATTCAGCCGAATCACAAAGTTGATCCGTGCCGCATGCAAGTTTTCGAGGAGTTCCAGATAACTGAACTCGCGATCCAAGACCAAGGGTTTTTCGCCGAGCAAGTCTTTGACCTGCTGAAAGGCCTGCAGATGATTCAAGTTACGCGAGTCGGCCTGCTGCGCAATGGTGCGCGAGGAATAGGTGACAAAGTGACACGGCAACGCCCGCCCGCGATAGGGCGTCGCCAAAAGCAAGAGCCAAAAGCCGCGCGTTTTGCCATCCTTGAGTTTGCCGACATAGGGCGTGCGATAGGCTTGCGGGCGCGGCAGTTCGGTGACATCGCCGAGCACAAAAGGGGCGTCGGCTTGAAACAAGCGCAACAGGGTTTCTTTGGCATCCACTTTCTGCATAACGCGTTGCAGGTGCTTGTAATTGGCGGCGGGGGTCCCGCGCATTTTCTGTGCAATCTCGCTCACGCGTGCCGACTGGGCGTCGAGAATCGCTTTCAAAATGGGTGTGACTTGGCGTGCCACAGCATCGGTGTCAAACAACATTTGGGCAAAGCGGAAAATCTGGGTAGACTGAAGCATGGAGCCTCCTCGGATGCGGGATTTGTTTCGGTAAAACAATTGTATCCGCATTCAGAGGCTCTATGTTATTTCACTCCTTGTCCGAACTCATGTCCGAAGCTCAGAAATTGGGTCTTGACAAATCGAACAATTGTTCTATTATTGTCTGGCGACGTTCTCGCGCGGGGCGAAAAAACGCTAGAGGAGGATCATACAATGAATGGTGTACGGGTTCTCGTTGGCACACGCAAAGGCGCCTTTATTCTGACATCGGACGAAAAGCGTAAACGCTGGAAGGTGAGCGAGCCAATTTTTCCGGGATGGGAGATTTACCACTTTAGCGGTTCACCCGTTGACCCCAATCGGCTTTACGTTTCCCAGTCCTCCGGTTGGTTCGGACAGCTGATTCAACGGTCCGATGACGGTGGCAAAACCTGGCAGACGATGGGCAATAAATTCGCCTATGAAGGCATCCCGGGGACGCACCAATGGTACGATGGCACACAGCATCCCTGGGAATTCAAGCGCGTCTGGCAGTTGAAACCTTCGCTCACAGATCCGGATACGGTCTACGCCGGGGTCGAAGATGCCGCGCTCTTTCGTTCCTCGGACGGCGGGCAATCCTGGCAAGAGCTGGCAGAGCTGCGCAAGGTGAAAAGCGAGTTGTGGCAGCCCGGCGCGGGCGGCATGTGCTTGCACACCATCCTGCTCGACCCGCAAGACGCCAACCGCATCATTGTCGCCATCTCGGCGGCTGGCGCGTTCCGCAGCGATGATGGGGGTGAATCGTGGCGTCCCATCAACAACGGCTTGAAATCGCAGTATGAACTTCCCGATCCCGACGCCGAGGTGGGGCATTGTGTGCATAATCTCGCGATGCATCCCTCCAAGCCGAACGTATTGTTTATGCAAAAGCATTGGGATGTGATGCGGAGTGATAACGGCGGCGACTCGTGGGATGAGGTCAGCGGCAACCTGCCGAGCGATTTCGGGTTCCCGATTGCGGTCCATGCGCACGAGCCAAACACGATCTATGTCGTGCCCATCAAGAGTGATTCGGAACATTATCCGCCGGAAGGCAAGCTGCGCGTCTATCGCAGTCGGTCGGGGGGACAAGAGTGGGAGGCGCTGACCAGGGGGCTGCCGCAAAAAAACTGTTACGTGAATGTGCTGAGGACCGCGCTGGCGGTGGATGCGCTTGACCCGTGCGGGATCTATTTTGGCACGACCGGCGGACAGGTATATGCCTCGGCGGATTCCGGCGATAGCTGGAAGGACATTGTGCGTGATCTTCCATCCGTCATGTCGGTCGAAGTTCAAACGCTTCCATGATTCGGGTTATTCTCCCAACGCATCTGCGCCGCCTCGCCAATACCGAGCGTCAGGTGCAGGTGCCCGTTAATGCGCCCGTGACCATCCGGACGGTCCTGGATTCCCTCGAAAACACCTATCCGATGCTCAAAGGGACCATCCGCGACCAAAATACCTTGCAGCGGCGCGCCTTTGTCCGTTTTTTTGCATGTGGACAGGATTTATCGCACGTCCCGACGGATGACCCGCTGCCTGATTCGGTCGCGAACGGCAGCGAGCCGCTTTGGGTGGTCGGAGCCATGGCAGGAGGATAAGCCGTATCGCCGTGTCGAATTTGACCTCCTTTGTTCGACGCATTAATAGAGGGCGGCAACATCGAGTCGGAAACCGCCGACAGGCAGGGTTCGCCCCAAATTCACAAATCTCAAGGAGTATCAGAAATGCAATTCCTCATGATGACCACCGATTCCGGCAGCACCCCACCAACCCCCGAACTGTATGCGGCAATGGGCAAATTGATCGAAGAGATGACCCAAGCGGGCGTTTTGCTCGCCACGGGAGCATTCGACCCCCGCAGCAAAGTCCATGTCCAAAATCAGGGTGGCAAAATCACCGTGACCGACGGACCGTTCACCGAAGCCAAGGAGGGGATTATTGGTTTTGCGCTGATGGAAGCCAAATCCCTGGAACAAGCCCTCGAATATTCGAAAAAATTCTGGGAGGTGGGCGGTGATGGTGCAGGTGACATTTACCCGGTGATTGATCCCGGCTAGACACCAGAATGCCAAAATGTGCCACGCAAAATCAATTTGCGTGGCACGTATCTTGTACAGCGGATTTTGTGATAAGGTTAGTGCATGGCAGTTGAAATCCATCGAGTCATTGAGGCAGTGTGGCGCATCGAATCAGGGCGCATCATTGCAGGGTTGACGCGCCTTGTGCGTGACGTGGGCATCGCCGAGGACCTCGCACAAGGCGCGCTCGTCGCCGCGCTCGAACAGTGGACCGAAACAGGCGTGCCCGACAATCCGGGCGCGTGGCTCATGGCAACCGCCAAACATCACGCGATTGACCTGGTCCGCCGCAACGCACGGCTCGAACGCAAAACGGAGCAGATGGGTCGCGCGCTCGAGATCGAGCAAGAGCTCGGTTCAGAGTTTGACCTGGACCTCGACGATGACACGGGCGACGATCTCTTGCGCCTCGTCTTTATTTCGTGTCATCCCGTTCTCTCGGCAGAAGCGCGCGTCGCGCTCACCCTCCGCCTGCTCGGCGGGCTGACGACCGATGAAATCGCACACGCCTTTCTTGTCCCCGAACCAACCATCGCCCAGCGCATTGTGCGCGCCAAACGCACCCTCTCCGAAGCGCGCGTCCCGTTTGAACTCCCCGTCGGCGCAGACCGTGCCGCGCGGCTCGGTTCCGTTCTGGCGGTCATTTATCTCATCTTTAACGAGGGCTATGCCGCAACATCCGGCGAGGACTGGATGCGCCCCGCCTTGTGTCAGGATGCCCTGCGGTTGGGACGAATCCTCGCGGGGCTTGTGCCGAACGATAGCGAGGTGCACGGGCTCGTCGCTTTGATGGAACTGCAAGCGTCGCGGCTGCGTGCCCGTGTGGGTCCCGAGGGCGAACCGATTCCGCTGGCGGAACAAAATCGCGGGCGTTGGGACCCGCTGCTCATTCGCCGGGGTTTCGCCGCGCTCGAACGCGCAACCCTGCTTGGCAAAACGTTCGGACCCTATGGCTTGCAGGCGGCGATCGCGGCGATTCATGCGGCTGCGCCAAATCCCGAGGACACGGATTGGAAGCGCATTGTGGCGCTCTATGATGCCCTCGCGCAGCTCACCCCCTCACCCATCGTGGAATTGAATCGCGCGGTTGCGATTTCGATGGCATACGGTCCCGAGGCGGGATTGGAAATTCTGGATGGATTGAAGGATGAGCCGGCGCTCAAGTCGTATCATCTTTTGCCCGCCGTGCGCGGAGACCTCTTGACAAAATTGGGGCGGCATGCCGAGGCATCTGTCGAATTTCAACGCGCTGCCTCCTTTACGCGCAACGCCCGCGAACGAACGCTCCTTCTCGAACGCGCGACGACTGCCGCTGCGATTGCTTTCCCCATGCTATAATGCGCCCGCGATTCTATGACTCGACCAGTAAAATCCACTCCTATTCCGGGTAGCTTTTATTGACTGACACAAGGAAACGCGAATTTCGCCAAACTGCGGCTTGGCACGAATCATTGTTACGCTTTGCGTAACGACGAATAAAGATCAGAATTTGCCCAAATTCGCGCAGATTCGCGTTTTCCTCCGAGTTGTCGAGACAGAATCTGTCAGCGCATTAAAGCTAGATGGAATAACGTGGTTGAGGTGAAATAATGTTGGAAGGCATCAACATTGCATTTATCGGACCCGGCGCAATGGCGGAAGCGATCATTCGCGGCGTGGTTGTGGGCAAGCTGGTCTCGCCCGATCAAGTGATTGTGGCAGGACCGCGGGCGGCACGACTGGAAGAATTGCAGCAGCAATACGGCATCAACACCTCGACCGACAATGTCGCGGCAGCGGAACAGGCGGATGTGGTGGTGCTTGCGATCAAACCGCAAATGTTGAATCCTGTGATGCAGGGGCTGAAAGGACGCATCCGCCCGTCGGCGCTCGTTCTTTCGGTCATTGCGGGCGCGCGAATGCAGGCGATGGAAAACGGGTTGAGCCACCATGCCCTCGTCCGTTCGATGCCCAACACGCCCGCGCAGATTGGGCAGGGGATGACCGTGTGGACTGCCGCGCCGAGCGTGACGACGGAACAAAAGGCGCAGGCGCAGATGATTCTCGGCGCGCTGGGTCAAGAGATTTTTGTGGACGAAGAAGACTATCTCGACATGGCGACCGCCATCTCCGGCAACGGACCCGCCTATGTTTTCATGTTTATGGAAGCGATGGTGGACGCCGGAGTGCATCTCGGCTTTCCGCGTTACATTGCGGAAAAACTGGTGCTGCAAACCGTCAAGGGTTCTGTCGAGTATGCGGCGCAAACGCCTCAGCATCTCGCGCGCCTGCGCAACCAGGTCACCTCGCCCGGCGGCACCTCTGCCGAAGCGCTCTACTATCTGGAAAAGGCGGGGTTCCGCACCGCGCTCTCGCGCGCGATATGGGCGGCGTATCAGCGTTCGTCGCAGCTGGGGCGCGGGAAAAAGAGGAATGTGCAGGAAGATTAAACAAGGGAGGTTTGACAAAACCCACAGCCCGATTAGAATTGGTTGTGTACCCATGAAACATTTCTCTCGCTTTACGGCATTGGACTGCATCTGTACCGAGCGGAACTGCGCGCAGCGCCGCCCGCAGGTCCGCCCCATCGCACGGCGAGAGATTTCATACAACCCCATTCGATTGTTTTAATCGCGCAGCCCGCGTCACTCTGACGCGCGGATATGCTTGTGTGAACTCGTTGCCGTTCCGGTAACGAGTTTTTATTTTAAGGAGCGTACCATGTCTACCGACGTAACAACGCAAGCGGACCTGTTTCTCGACAGCAAGAATCTATTGTGCCCGATGCCCATCATCAAATTGTCCCAGGGGATAAAAAAGATCAATGTGGGTCAAACGATCTTGACCGAAACCACCGACCCCGGCTCCCTGTATGATATTCAGGCGTGGGCGCGCCAGACGGGTCAGGAACTGGTCAAACAAGAGCAGGACGGGCGGGTGTTTCGTTTTCTCATTCGTCGCAACAAATAAACCAATGGTCATTTCGAGGAATGATTTTTATGGCGAGAAATCTCGCGCTTGTCGAGAGAAATCTCTCCCAACACTCGCTCCAAATGACAAGCACAGGAGGCACCCATGACCGATGCTGAACTCGAACAAAAAGTAAACGAGCTGGTCGCCAAGCGGCTGGCGGAAATCGAAATCGAAAAAACGCTTCAAGAAGCGCAGCGTCCGAAACGGCTCGCGCTCGTCGCTTCCAAGGGCACGCTCGACATGGCGTATCCGCCGCTGATTCTCGCTTCGACGGCGGTGAGTCTCGGTTGGGAAGTGGGCGTGTTTTTCACCTTTTATGGGCTGGACATTATCAACAAAAACAAACTGCCCAAACTCCAGGTCGCGCCCATCGGCAACCCCGCCATGCCCGCGCCCATCCCGGCGCTGCCCTCATTCCAGGTGCCAAATTTTGTGGGCGTGCTGCCCGGCATGACGCCGATGGCGACCGCCATGATGAAGAGTTGGTTCGACCGCGCCAACATTCCGCCGCTGCAGGACCTGATTGACGTCACGCGCGAGGGCGGCGGACATTTGTATGCGTGCACGACTACGATGGGTGTAATGGGCGTGAACGAGAGCAACCTGATTGAAGGGGTCGAATGTCGCGGCGCGGCGGCATTTTTGGAATTTGCCGCAGGCGCAACGGTTGCGTTGTTTATCTGACGCTCGGACCCGGCAAACAAAAAACGGCACAGACAATTTTGTCTGCGCTGTTTTTTGTTTGGCTTGGTTATTTGACCCAGAGAGGGTCCCAGTCATTCGCGCTCGATTTGCTCAGGTTGCGCGGATTTGACGGACAATTCTCCTCGACACAATCGCGGTCGGCAAACGCATCCAGCACCCAGATTTGCCAACGTGATCCGTCCTGTGTGGCGAACGCTATCTGCGCGCTGTCGGGCGAATAGGTCGGATGCTTGGTGTCCCGCTTGCCGCCAAAGTTTGTCAAGCGCACAAACTGGGGATTTGATTCGGGCGGCGCACGGAAAATATTTTTGGTGCGTTCATTGTCCCGCGTCCAAACAAAGGCAATATTGCTGCCGTCCGGCGACCAGACCGGATCGGTGGCGGCATGGACCCCTTTTGGCGTCCAGATGCCTTGACTCCGATTTTGGATCACCTCCGGCGGTCCCACGTACAGGTCACAGCGGGCTGAATTGCACGCCACCTCGCCCAACACCAGCTGCTGCCGGTCGGGTGAAAACCCTTCCAGCGCGAGCAATTGATTGTATAGCGCCTGCGCCGGTCCCTTGGGCAGTTTGCGCTGGTTCTGTCCGTCCGCATCCATCACATAATATTCGAAATTGTTTGGATACTTGCCTTTGTCGCGGGCGCTCTTGAAAATGATTTTACCCAACAATTCTTGGCGCGTGACGCCGGGAGGCGCTTGGGTCGGGACCATAGTTGGGACGGCGCGTGGCGCGTCGGTTGGGCGCACGGGCACGGGCGTCACGCTCGGCGAGAGCGCGACCGACAAAGTCGGCGGCGGCATGGATGGCGCAGCGGTCTGGGGCTGCGGGGGAGGGGTGACCGTCGCCGCAATTGTGGGGACCTCGACTGTGGGTGGGGACGCAGCAGCGGTCAGGGTTGCCTGCACGCGCAGTGTGACCGTGGTTTCGATCGCTTGCGCGTCCGCGGTGGCCAAGTTCACACTCGTGGGGAGGGCGAGCGCGGTTGGCGCGGGCGCAGTGGGAGGGGGGGCGTCGCCGCAGGATGTGACCATCAAGAGCACGAGCAAGCCGATGCTAACGCGAATCAAATTCATGTCTGCCTCTCTCGGTTGGATGCAAAACATTTGGCATTATCCGTTCGGACAGTTTGTACGTCAATTTGCAAGACAGAGTTGCATTCGAGATGCCCGCATGTTCCGGGCGCAGGCGCAAAAATAGATTCAAATCGCGTTATAATATCTGCGGAGGCGGATATGAATCGAAAACGACTGCGCGATTTAGGGATTGTCATTGGCGCTTTGCCCACGGGCAGATGGAACGCGATCACTGATGTGCCGGGCGTGCGTGTGGGACAGACGACGATTATCACGGATGAGCCGCGCATTGCGCGCACAGGCGTGACCGTGATCGTGCCGCGCGACGGCGATTATTGGGCGGACCATTGTTTTGCCGGTTATCACCGTTTCAACGGCAATGGGGAAATGACCGGGCTGATGTGGGTTGATGAAGCGGGCATCCTGACTACGCCCATCGGCATTACAAACACGCATCAAGTCGGCATCGTGCGCGATGTGATTGTCGAATACGGGCGCACACAGCCCAACGCCCTGCGCTGGATTTTGCCCGTCGTTGCCGAGACGTATGACGGTGTATTGAATGATATTGACGCGTTTTTCCTGCAGCGCGAGCACGTTTGGGCGGCGCTCGAGACGGCGCGCAGCGGACCAGTGGATGAAGGGAATGTCGGCGGTGGCACAGGTATGCGCTGTCACCAGTTCAAGGGCGGCATTGGCACTTCATCGCGCCTGGCGCCGGTGGGCGACAAAACCTATACAGTCGGCGTGCTTGTGCAGGCAAACTATGGCTCGATGGAATATCTGCATATTGATCGAGTTCCGGTGGGTCGCGGGTTGATGGCGCGCCGTGCCGCGGAACGTCAAGCCGCGCAGGGTTCTATCATCATCATAATCGCGACCGATGCCCCGCTCCTCCCGATTCAATGCCGGCGGCTCGCCCAGCGCGCCACGGTTGGCCTCGCCCACGTTGGCGGGTATGGCGATAACAGCAGCGGCGACCTGTTTTTTGCCTTTGCGACGGGAAATCATGTGCCGCGCGATGCTTCGGAACTGGTTGCCGCGCAAATGGTCCCCCACGACTGGATGAACAATCTTTTTCACGCAGTGGCAGAAGCTGTCGAGGAATCTATTCTCAACGCGCTGACCGCCGCGGAAACGATGCGCGGGTTTCGCGGCGAGGTCGAGGCGCTGCCATTGGATGAGACTCTGGAAATCATGCGCCGTCACGGCAGACTGAAATGAAAACCGCAAGGGGCGCTCCCTTGCGGTTTCATAGTTCCTCGCCAAAGCGACTGCTCGCGCGTGTGAAAAAAGCATAACCGAGAATCAGCACGATAATCGAGGTGACGAGCGTCCGCAGCAAAAAGCCCAAATCGGGAGCGCTCGGAGGTCCGCCTGCCGTGGAGCCATAGAGGATACTGCGATACGATTCGATGATGCTTGCCATCGGATTCAGATAATAAACGAGACGGGCAATTTGGCTGTTGGCAGTCAATTGAGTCACCGAATAAAAAACCGGTGTGAGAAAGAACCAGGCAGTCATCAAGACTCCTGTGATGACGCCCGTATCGCGATAATAGACATTGGCGGCGGAAAGAAAGAATGCCAGACCCATCACCAGCGCAAGCTGAGAGAAAAAAATGATGGGAAAGTAGGTCAGGACCGTGAGCGGGTCAATCGGGATGCGATAAAAGAGGATCAGCGCAAAAACCAGCGGCAGCGCCAATAGAAAATTGACCGCGTTTGCCAGCACGGATGAAGCGGGGAGAACGAGCCGCGGAAACCAGACTTTTTTCACAAGGTTGCTATTTAGCAAAATACTGCCAATGCCGTCATTGACCGCCGAGTTGGTCAGCCCCCATGTGAGCCAGCCGAGCATGATAAACAAGGGATAATTTGCAATCGTGCTGAATTGAGTGACCTGAAAGACGATGGTAAACACAATCGTCATCATGATCGGATTGCCCCATGCCCACAAAAAGCCCAGAAAAGAGTTGCGATATCGCACCTTGAGGTCGCGCATTGTGAGGTTGCGCATCAGCTCGCGATATTGATAGATATGTTGGATATTAGAAATCATCGCCGGAATTATATCCAGTGACACGGGAATCAAGAAACGCGCTGATTCCGCAGAGACGCGATTTATTGCGTCCGATTACGGTTGCGTCTGATTACAATTGTCGCCGCGACACAAAAGATTGTATCGTGAGCAGTATCAGGTTTTGACGAGACGAGAGGCGCGTTCGATGCCTTCCAACAGGAGCGATTCGTCGTGGGGTTGAATTGTGCGCGGGTCAATCATGACGCGGTCGTTTTCGATGCGCGCCATGATGGGCGGGGAATTGGCGCGCAATTGGGCGCTAAACGTATCGGGCGAAGGGACGGTTAACGCGACCGCGCGTGTTGGGAGGGTCTCGCCCGGCAAACTGCCGCCGCCGACGGTGGACACGCTGTCAACGATTTGCGCATCCAACCCGAATTTGTTCCACCGTTCGCCCCACACCTCGGCGCGCGTTTGCAGAGTCTGGGGTGTCGCGGAAATCATTTGCCAGACGGGGATTTTTTGTGTCGCCTCGTTTTTCAAATAGTGTAGGAGCGTCGCTTGCAGGGCAGCCAGTGTGAGTTTGTCCACGCGCAAGGCGCGCACCAGCGGGTGTTTTTTTAGGCGGACGATTGCCTCTTGCTTGCCGACAATGATGCCCGCCTGTGGTCCGCCGAGCAGTTTATCGCCGCTAAAGGTGACGAGGTCAGCGCCGGCATCCAGACTCTCGGACGGCATTGGCTCGTGCATCAAACCGTATATGCTTGTGTCGAGCAGCGCGCCACTGCCCAGATCGTCCACGACGGGCAATTTGTGTTTGCGCCCCAGCGCTGCCAATTCGTCCGGCGAGACCTCTTCCGTAAAGCCGATCACGCGAAAATTAGAGGGATGCACCCTCAAGAGCAAGCCCGTGTGGGGTGTAATGGCGGTTTCATAGTCCGCCGCTCGCGTTCGGTTCGTTGTGCCAACTTCGACCATGCGCGCGCCCGATTGACTCAGCACGTCCGGCACGCGAAATCCGCCGCCGATTTCGACCAACTGCCCGCGCGAGACGATCACCTCCCGGTTTTCGGCAAACGCGCGCAAAACAAACATCACCGCCGCCGCGTTGTTGTTGACGACAAGCGCCGCCTCTGCGCCTGTGAGACGTTTGATCAAGTCCTCGGCATGTGTATAGCGCGAGCCGCGTGCTCCTTTTGCCAAATCGTACTCGAGGTTGGAATAACTCGCCGCCGCATCCTGAAGCGCCTCAATCGCATCCTGTGAGAGCGGCGCGCGTCCCAGGTTTGTGTGCAAGATAACGCCGGTCGCGTTAATGACGCGGCGCAGGGTTGGACGGACTGACGATTCGATGCGTTCGGTGATTGCGTCGAGCAGCAGGGCGGGCATGGGCGCGTCGCCCCCCGCGCGAATCCCGGCGCGTGCGTCATCCAATGCCGCGCGGACGGCATCCACCACCACGGCGCGCCCGACGCGGCGTTCGTACCCGCGCAGGGTGTGGTTTTGCAGGAGGTCATCAACCGACGGCAACGCGCGAAACGCCTGGCTCATTCCAGCTCGATCGCGTCGAACGCGCTGTTGTCGGTGGTCTCGATGTTCAGGATGGCAAAAGCGTTCTCGCTGCGCTGTTCGGGGGTGGAGCAATCTCGAGCATCGCCCACAAATTCTTCGGCGAGCCGTTCTGCCATGAATGAATCAGGCGCCTCGATCCGCACTTTGTAGGTGCGCGCGAGAAAAACATCAAAAGTAGGCATGTCTCTGTTTGTACTATATCTGGCGTTTGCGGTCAATCCTTTGCAATGCGATAATATTGTCACGCATGGAAAATCGGCTGCATCTGACGCGGTTTGCGTGGCTTTCGATCGCCGCGGCGGTCGTGACGATCGGGCTAAAGGTCGCCGCATTTTTTATCACCGGTTCGGTCGGGCTTTTGTCGGATGCCGCCGAATCCATTGTGAATCTGGTCGGCGCGACCGTCGCGCTGGTGATGCTCACGATTGCCGCGCGCCCACCTGACGACGAACATGCTTATGGGCACAGCAAAGCCGAGTATTTTTCGAGCGGGGTGGAAGGGGCGCTCATTTTTATTGCCGCCGTAACCATCGGGTACGCGGCGATCATGCGTCTGTTGAATCCCCAACCGATAAAGGACGCCGGCATTGGTCTTGTAATCGCAGCCATCGCCTCGACTATCAATTTCGGGGTCGCCACCGTGCTCAAACGCGCGGGCGAGCAGTACGAGTCCATCACCCTGGAGGCAGATGCCCAGCACCTTTTTACCGATGTGTGGACCTCGGTCGGCGTGCTTGCGGGCGTGGCGGCGATAGCGCTGACGGGCTGGTACTGGCTTGACCCCTTGATCGCGCTGGCGGTGGCGGCAAATATCTTGTGGACCGGCTATCAATTGGTGCGCCGCTCGGTTTTGGGATTGATGGATACGGCGCTGCCGCCTGTCGAAATGGACAAGATCAACGCGGTGTTGGAACAATACAAGTCCCAGCGCGTGCAGTTTCACGCTCTGCGTTCGCGCCAGTCGGGCGCGCGGCGATTTGTTTCGATGCATGTGCTCGTCCCGGGCAATTGGACCGTCCAACGCGGGCACGAACTGCTGGAAAAAATCGAAGGGGATATCCGCAAGGTCCTGCCCACCGTCACGGTGTTTACTCATCTGGAATCGTTGTACGATCCCGCTTCGTACGACGATACCAAATTGGATCGAAGCGCACAGACAGAGCAAAAAGGACCGCCGCCGGTTTGATCCGGCGGCGGTTTCATTGATACCTGATGTCGAACAGGAAGAGTAATCTGTATTACCAGTTCAAATCGCGTTCGTATCCCAATTGGATGAGCAAGGTGCCGTGCGCTTGTTTGAATACTTGCTGCACCTGCGGCGGCAACTCTGTTTTCCATTGTTTTGTCTCACCGTTGCGCAAGTGCTTGCCCTCACCCTTGGGCAGATTTGCGAGACGCAGCTCCTCTGCCACTTGGACCCCGCGCTCGAGCAATCGCCGTTGAAAGCGATAATGTTCGAACAACTGACGAAACGCTTTTGCTTCATTCCCGATGACTTGTTCGTAACGCAATTCGAGCACACTCGGATTCCGATAATTCCAGCGCCCCATCTGTTCAAACGCATCGCGCCGAAAAATCATTTCGAGGATCATACCGCGTTCCCGGTCAAGTGATTTCAGATATGCCTGATAGGAAATGTCAACGGGATGGTTCGCCGGGTCGGGCTCTACCAGTTCAAAAAAGGGACGAATGACATAATGCCGCCACGGAAAATCGGACGCTTGACACCACGTCTCTTTTGTCCATAAATGATAATGATAGCCGGATACGATCAGGTCACGCGGGTCGCGAATAAAGTGGCTCGCGCGATAGGGGGGCAATTGGTCCCACATCACGTCATCCCGGTCGCTGAGACAGATGATCCGTTTGCCGCTGCCTTGCACCGCATCTCGATTGAATCCCGCGCTTTGACCGTAATAATCGGTCCAGACGAATGGAAATTCGGCGGCAAGGACCTGCATCACCCGTTTGTAATAGAGGGTGAGGCACTTGTGATACGTCACATGCAAGATCAAGTCTTGCGGAAAAGGCGCGGCATTATCCTGCGCTGACGCAGAAAGTATCGTTCCATTGAGTGTTTCTCGAAAGCGACCGTAAACTCGATTCAATCTGGACATGGCGAGTTAGCGATTGACCAATTTCAGATTCGGAATCACATCCAAATCCCACCTGCTAAAATCCCCGCGTCGGTAATGTCGCGCCGCCGCCGCCCCGATCATTGCCGCATTGTCCACGCACAATTTTGGCGGCGGATAGAGGACGGGTCGCGCGGCGCGAGCGCGCATTTCCTCGCGCAAGCGATTGTTTGCGGCGACGCCCCCCGCCAGCAGCACGTATTGGGCATTATATTCCTCGACCGCCAGGCGCGTTTTTTCGACAAGCATGTCAACAATCGCTGCCTGGGCGCCCGCGGCAATGTCGTTGATGGGCAAATTGTCATCGCCCAGTTTTTTCACCAGATTCAACACGGCGGTCTTGAGCCCGCTGAACGAAAAATCAAAAGGGCGCTTGGTTTGGGCGCGAGGGAGTTTGAACGCGGTGGGGTCGCCCGATTCTGCCGCCTTTTGGATGGCGGGACCACCGGGATAGCCGAGACGCAAAAGGCGCGCGATTTTGTCAAATGCTTCGCCCGCGGCGTCGTCAATCGTATGTCCCAGTTCAACATAATCGCCGTGTCCCCGCATGAGGACGAGCGACGAGTGCCCACCGCTCGCGACGAGAGCGACCAGCGGAAACGCATCCTCCATGCCGGGTTCGAGATGGAGCAGTCCGGCATCCAACCAGTTGGCATAAATATGCCCCTCCAGGTGATTCGTCCCCAGCAGAGGGAGATTCTGCCCCAGCGCGATGCCTTTGGCGGTATTGACGCCGACAAGGAGCGACCCCGCCAGACCCGGACCATGCGTCACTGCCAGCGCATTCAGATCGCGCCACCCCACATCGGCTTGTTCCATCGCTTTGTGAATCACGGGGATGATTTTGAGCACATGCTCGCGCGAAGCCACTTCGGGAAACACGCCGCCGTATTTGGCATGCATCTCGGCTTGTGACGCCACCACATTCGACAAAATACGGCAGCCGTCCCGAATGACTGCGGCTGCCGTTTCGTCGCACGACGTCTCGATTGCGAGGATCAGTTCACCCATCAAGTTCTCGCCGTTCTTATTGGCTCACGTTTGCCATGTAGGCGGCGTCCGGGTTCGCAAAATAGAGCTTGCCTTTGGTTTCATTCACCGTGAAATCGCGCAAGTTCTCGAACACATCACCTTTTTCGGCAAATGGTTTGAATTGGCGCACGAATTTCCCGGTCTTGTCGAATTCGATAATCCGTTGATTGCCGGCATCGGCAATATAGAGCGAATCCACGCCCATGCGCGTGTAAATTGCAACGGGGTCCTTGAGCGGCGTCGCAAGCGCGCCGAGCTCAAACGGGACGGTCACCCCCCCCCGAAAACGCAGGACCTGTCCGTTGTCGTTCAGCACCCAGATATCCCCATCAATCGCCATATCCACCGCTTTGTTGAGCACGGGTTGGGCGTTGGTCGGAAAGTAGGGTGTGCCCTCGCTTGTGTATCCGGTAGCGGTTGGGGTGTAGCGGTAAATCTGATTGTTCTTGCCGTCGAGCAAATAGATGTTGCCGCCAAAACTATCGAGCGCGCGCAGGTCAGTCCAGTTTTCTGCATCCTCGACCGGCGATGCGCTCCATTGGGCGGCTTCGAGATCGTACACCAGAATCGAATTGTCGGCTGCGGCTACGAGGGTTGCCTTGTCTTGCGCGGGCGAGGCGATGGTGATCAGCTGGAGCGCCTTGATCGCTTGATCGCCGACGGTATCACCCGTCTTGAGCAAGACATTGTCGCTTGTCCCGTCCTCGACGGCGCCCGAAGCATCGTTCACGATATATTTCAAGATGCTGCCGCGTCCATCCAACAAAAACACATCTTGATCGCTGGTGGCAATCTGTTTGAATTGCGCGCCGTTGACCTGGGCGATGGTCGGCAGAAAATACAAGACCGCCACGCCGTCAATTTCATTCAATTGGTCCTGGATTCGATACAACACGCCGCGCGCTTTGGTGGTATCGCGGATTGCCTGCGTGTCTTGGATGATTTTCAATGCCTCGTTCAACTGCTCGCGCGCCTGGACCTTGTCGGGATTGACTTCGGCCTGTTTTACAATCGTATCGGCTTGCGCGATCATGCTTTCGTATTGGGCATTGACGGCAGTTTGCCGGTTCAGATACGCTCCGCCCGCCAGGGCAATAAAAATCACGGGCAAGACGAGCGCCATCGCCTTGAGCCAGAGCGGGTCACTGGTCGCGCGGCGCGGAATCAATGCGGTCGAACGCGGGGCTGCGCCGGGCAGGACCAGACGCACCAACAATAAAAAGAAACTGATGAGCGCGCCGACGCCGAGGTTCAAAAAGCGATTGATCGCCTTGCCCGCCCCGTCCCAATCCACGGCGCCGAACGCGCTGGAAAAAAATCCGCTAATCGCCGCGACGATTGCTGCAATGGCTCCGGTCGTGCTCCCAACGGCGCGCCCCACATCCTCTTTTTGTTGGGCGCGACGCGCGGCGCGTTCGGCGCGGCGCTGTTCCAGTTCGGCGTCCCAATCTTCCGGCGCAGGTTGGGCTTGCGCGGGCGCCCGGTCCGGGTTTTCGGACGGTGTGCGAGGCACGGGCGGCGGTGGCGGGAGTGTCGTTGGATGTTGTGGCTGGCGCAGTAGCGGAATTGCCGCCGCAGCTGCCGAAGTAAAAACGGGCTGTCGCTTGTCGTCCGCTTGAGGTTGAGCCGCTCCGGGTTGCTGGTCAGCGGGTTCGAAATCCGCTTGCTCCTCATCCTCCCAATCCAGTTCCTGGTCGGTATCGAGCGCGCCGGCGGGCACTGCCGACTCCCACGCGGGCTCCGGCTCGTCCTCCTGCTCTTGCTCAAACGACTCGGATTCGTCGCTCTCGAGTGGCGGTTCGGTCTCATCGAGTGAGACCAGCGACGCGAGCGGGACGGGCAGAGATTCTATATGTTCGGCTGGTGTGGCTGAATCGCGCGTTATATCCGAAACCTCCCCATCAGTCACAATCGGGGCGTGTGGGTCCATCAATTCGGCAATCAGCGCGGTCAGGTCTGAATCCTCGCCCAGCTCCTCGATATGTCCTGCAATTTCCTGCGCCGTGCGCTCGGTAAAGGTGACGGCGAGTTCCTGGGTCGAAGCCAGCTGGGTCAGCGCGCGGGTGGCGAGCACGAAAACATCGCTCACGCCGACAGAGGTATGCGCGAGATCGGACGCAAATTCGCGGCGAATGCCCAACGGCGCGGACGCGGCGCCTTGCGGGGCGATCAAGGGCGCGTCTTCGACAAACCAGTCCGACTCGGCGGGAAAGCGAGCGAGTCGTTCGTTGGCTTCGACATACACTACCGCGGGACCCGCCTGCGCCACATACAGATCGTTCCCGCGCAAGACGACTGCGCTAATGCCCGCCATGCGGCGCATCTCGCGCGCCACCTGACGATTGGCTTCAAACAAATAGGCGTTTGCCGCCCGCAGCGCTTCCGAGAGCGCAAAACTGATGCTGCCGCGACCGGACGCAAAAGTGTCGCGAATCACCTCGATGAGGGCGCGTTCGACTTCGGCGCGTCCTTCCACCTCGCCGCTGACGTCGAGGCAGAGGTAGAGGTTGCCGCGTCCGCGCGCAAGCTCACCGAGCCGCGCTTCGATAAACGCGGCAACATTGTCCGGCTGGTCCTGCCACATCCCATCTACCACGCTGACTGTGGCAACGGTGACGTCAAACGCGGGGACCAGCGCGCCGGGGGAGGGTTCGGGGTCGGCGTTTTGGAATTCGTCCATTGTCGGAATTATACAACGAGCGCGCGCGCTTGTAAATTGAAAACAAGAAATTGTAATCGAGAGCAGGAGAGTGGGATCAAGAATCAGTCGAGAAACTGGAGCTCGCCTTCCTGAATTCTGCCTATACGAATGAGCGCCTCGATGGGGATGGATAGCTCTGCAAGGTCCTGGCGCCCGCCCTCGAGCGCTTTTTCGATCACCACGCCGATACCCACGATCTGCGCGCCGCCGCTTTGCGCCAACCGCGCAAGCGCCTTTATGGTCTGACTGTTGGTCAAAAAGTCGTCAATGATGACAATGCGGTCTCGGGCGGTCAAAAATTCGGGCGAGGCGTAGAGGTCAATCGCTTCGTGACGGGTTTGAGAGAGAGTGGATTCCTGGAGCAGTTCGCGCGGCATTCCCGCCGCGCGGCGTTTGCGCGCCACAATCAGCGGAATGCGCAAGGCAGCTGCGGTTGCCAACGCGGGGGCAATCCCGCCGGTTTCCACCGTCAAGATTTTGGTGGGATGCGTCCCCTCCAAACGCCGCGCCAATTCGCTCCCGATTTCGCCCATCAGTTCGGGGTCAATTTGGTGATTCAGAAATGAATCAACCTTGATGACGCCGCGTCCGAACGACTTGGTCTCTTTCTGGATGCGTTCCTTGAGATTCTGCATAGTGTTTTACCCGCTTTCGCGCTCCATCATGGCTCGCAGGGTTTGGACCGTATCTATCTCTTGTGGCGTCTTGTCGGGACGAAACGCGACGATGCGCGCGTGGCGCAGGGCAACGCCGGATGGATACGACGGTGAGCGTTGAATGTTGTTGAATGCGACCTGGACGACGACTTCGGGCTTGACATAGACGGTGGGACCGACCTGACGGATTTTGTTGGCATAGAGTCTGGGGGTCAACGTTTTCATCTCCTCATCCGTCAACCCTTTGAATGTTTTGCCCACTTCTGCATACTCGCCCGTAGTCTCGTCGCGCGCGGCGAGATGTTGGTTCGAGAGCCAACCGTGCCGCCGCCCATATCCCCAGTCTGACGCAAAAATGACCAGGTCGAGCGTGTGCACGGGTTTGAGCTTGAGCCACTGTTTGCCGCGCTCGCCGGGTGTATACGGCGAGGCGAGATTTTTTGCCATTACGCCTTCGTGACCCGCCGCGCGGGCATCGCGCAAAAACGTGTCACCTTCGGCTGCGCTCTCGATGACGCGGCGCGGCACGCGCGGGATTTCTCCCGCCAGTTCACCCAATTTTTCCCAGCGCGCGCGATTGGGCGTCTCCAGAAACGATTCGCCATCTGCATATAAACAATCAAACAAATACAATTGAACGGGAATTTCTTGCTGCATTGCCTGCACGTCGCGTTCGCGCCCGACGCGCCGCATGAGAATCTGGAACGGGCGCGAGCGCCCCGTTGCGTCAATCGCAATCACTTCGCCTTCCAGAATGGCATCCCGCGCGCGAATCTGTGTGCGCGCCAGCTCGGCGATTTCGGGCAGTGATGCGGTTATATCGGAGAGGTGGCGCGAGAATAGTTTCACGTCGTCGTCGCGCTTGTGGACCTGCAGGCGCGCCCCATCCAATTTGTACTCGAGCACAAGCGGCGGGGCGATCGTTTCCATCGCTTCGCCGATAGTCTCGACGCTTTGTGCCAACATTGGTTTGAGTGGGCGTCCCACCTGCAGTGTCAATGCCTGCAAACCTTCTTGGCCTTGCGTCAGCGCGGCGAATGCCACCGCGCCGACATCACCCGCCAGTTGGTTGGCGCGCCGAATTGTCGCCGCAGGGATATCGGTATTGCGGACAAGCGCCTCGATCAGCGACCCTTCGCTCACGCCGACGCGCATTTCGCCGCTGACCTGCTTGGTGATGTATTTTGCTTCCACGACGGATGCGCGGCGAAAGAGGGAACCCAGCCGCTCATCTTTGAGTTTGCGCGAACCCGAGCCCGTGGCGTCCGCAATCTGCTCAAAAGTGTGATATACGTCGAGAATTTCAAGCGGTTCACCGGTGGGCGTCCAAGAGTGCGCGGCGAGCCATTGCGCGACGGCATCGCCAAAATCCACCGCGCTGTCTGACCACTCGATTTCCATCCCCACGACCTGTTCCAGCACACGGCTCAGCGCCGCGCCGCTGATGTTGACGATGCGCGGATCGCTTTCGGGAAAAATGCGACCGATCAGCAGGCGCGCCGCGGGAGCGATCTCGTTGGGCGCGATACTGTAGAGATACGCGCCGATCAGCGCGCTGTGCTCGAGTTTCTTTTTTGTGGCAGCCAATTGTTCGCCAAGGTTGGCAAGGGCAAGAAAACTGGACATGTAAATACGCGCGTCTCGAAAAAATCCGCGTTTCGGGGCGCGCGGAGTTTGTTGCGACGGACAGATGGTCCCAATTTTGTAAAACGCGCAAGCTGCGTATAATAATTTGGTAATTTCGGGGTGTAGCGCAGCTCGGTAGCGCGCTTCGTTCGGGACGAAGAGGCCGGAGGTCCAAATCCTCTCACCCCGACTGACCAAGAGTAAAGGCGATTCGCTTTTACTCTTTTTTTTGCGCCGATTTTCTGCTCGCCGCATGCAAGGCGCGTTCGGCGTCAATGCCATGCTGTTCCGCGCTCGCGGCGATTTCCAACAGCAATTCCCCCACCAGTTGTTCGCGGTCCTGCGCTGCCTCAATTTTCCGCGCCAACGCTCCCCTCATCGTGATGCGCCGGTTCGAGGTTTCACCGTGCGTTTTACGTCGCGCCCGTTCCGAGATTTTTTGCGCGCGCGTGAGCGCGGGAAGGTGGCGGGGGATGCCCGCATCGAGCGCGGCGGAGGGATGGGACTCGCCCTTGTTTTTCTTTTCTTCCCGTTTGATGCGCTCCCAGTTCTCCAGAACCTTCCCGGCGCTGTGCGCTTGCTCGTCGCCAAAGACATGCGGATGCCGCCGAATCAATTTCTCCGCCAGCTCGATGCCCACCTGGCTGAGCGAGAACTCATTTTGGTCGCGTGCAATCTGCGTTTGAAAAAGCACATGCAAAAACAAGTCGCCCAGCTCTTCTTTTAGGTGCGGCATATCATAGTCAGAAATGGCTTCGATGACCTCGTAGGTCTCTTCGATCAGGGCACGCGTAATGCTCTCGTGTGTTTGCTCCAGATCCCAGGGGCAGCCGCCGACCGGGGCGCGCAAGCGCGCCATGATGTTGGCAATCGTCAGAGGCGAGCCCGCATTGGGCAGGGGGGGGACAAAGAGCGCGGTATATTTGCCCGATTTTTGCTCTGCCATTGCATCGAGGACGCGCCTTTTGATACGGTCCGGCGCAACCAGTGCGACGGGGTGATCTGCGGGATAGTTGACGCGCAGGGTCGTGACAATCTTGTCAAGTGACGCAGACCCAATCCGCATCAGCAGCGCGGGTCGGTCGGTATCAAGGCGCGGAAACGCGTCTGTTTCGAGCTCGTGCGCGTCAATAATTTGCAGTCCGTTCGCCAACGTATCGAGTTCCAGCTGGTCAAGCAGTGGATTGAGTTCGGGTAAGCGTTTTATCATATGGATGATTGAGCACAGTCAGGCGGCGCAATTTCAAAAATGATGACCTTTTTCTCACGCGCGTCTCAACGACGAGAGACAAAAAACGCCGCAAGTCCGAGCAAGAGCGCGCCGACAAACAGAACTATGGCAAGCGCAATCCAAAGGACCGCGTTGTTGTTGCTCGGCGGCGGCTGGATGGTGGGCACCCCGCCAAAAACGCGGGTGCGCTGGGCATCCGGCGCACTTGCTGCCGAATTTGCCACCAAAGTCGGAACGTCATCCAAAGCAAGGGCAGTCGCTTGCGCGGGTTCCCGAGTCGGCACAAGCTCAAAGGTGGGCGGCGCGTTCGGTGTATGGGTCGGTCTGGGCGCCGCTGTTCGGGTAGGCGGCGGCGGCGTGTTGGTCGGCGTCGCCGTGAGGGTCTCGGTGGGCGTGGGGGTCGTTGTGGGCGTCGCCGTGTCGGGAATCAGCGTCGCCGTTGCGGTCGCAACAATTCCGGATCCCGTTTCGGACAGCATTAGCGAGGGCGGGGGCTTGGGGGGATGGAGGTCGCTGATCGTAAATTGGTCGCTGACATGACCCGTTTCACCGAGCGCGGTCACAAAGACCCGATCGCCGCTCGGGTTGAACGCATAGGGCTGTAAATTATTTTGCTTGCGCGCATAACCCAGATTGATGTTGAATAGGTCGCCGCCATCTCGGGTCACAATCAGCGCGGAAAGCAAGCCGGTCCTGCCCGGCGTGCCTTGATCGTCACCGTCGCGCACCTGCGCCAGGACGATGGCTCCATCGGCGGGGCTTCCATCGGGATTATAGACGTGTCCGATAATAAAATAGGGTGTGGTCTCTTCCTGGGCGGCGCCGAGTTGCGCCGTAAAATGCTTGCCGCCGTTCGTTCGGGTCTGGTTTCCCGAAATGATATCAAAGAGATAATCGGTCTTGGCTTTGAGATTGCTTACCCGCACATAGTGAGTTTTGCCCACAAAATCAGCGCCGCGCACATCCTCAAACGTTGCGCCGTCTACCAGACGCACGCGACCCGACTCGGCCTCGCGGGTGCGCCAGGAAACGACAAATTGATTTTTTTCGCTTGACGCGTTGACCTGGACAATGACCTGGGAGACACAAACGGTTGCCGTAGGGTCAGCTGCGACGGGGGCAGTCAAACAACTGGTGTCTTGAGCGAGAGGGGCGGCGCCGGTCCTGGACCACACCAAGAGCGCCGTGGCGACAATGAGCGCGAACACTAACGCTGCGCGCCGGAGCTGGTACGCGGGGTTCATTGAAAAAGTAAGACACTTGTACCATCCTTAAAGGGCTTTGTCAAAGAAATTGGTTGCCAATTGGCTGATTCTTTGACGCATTTCGACACTGTGTTATACTCGCCAGCCGGGCGTCAGGATTATCGGAATGGGCGTCCCCGGTCCCAAAATATCCAATAGATTCACATTTTCCCCGGTACGAGAGCAATGTCGTTCGCGCGTTTTCACCCAATCTTACTAATCTTTCCCTTTGTCCTCTTTTTCGCCGCCTGTGGACAGCGGCCGCCGATAGAGACGACCATTTTACCATCTGCCAATGAGACGCCGACTCTATTTGCAAACGTTCAGGTTGCCTCTGCCCAATCGGAACAAACTCCGACCGAAACCGCCCCGCCCACTGAAACCACACCGATTTTTCCGACATTGACGCCGACGGCTCCGGCCGCATCAACTCCCGCGACCTCTGCCGCCACCCGCGCCACTTTGATACGAGCTGCCGCCACGCGCGGCGCGTCCTCTGCCGCGCAACCGACCGACTCGGCTGACACGGTGGACACACCGACTTGTTTCGGTTCGATCAACGGGAGTGTCGTCGCGGACTTGAACGGGAACGGACAGGCGGAATCGGGCGAACCCGGCGTGCAAGGAGCAAAACTCTTTTTGTACAACGGTTCCGGTGTTGTGGCTCTGTATACGACAGGGAACGGACAATTTTATTTTCCCGGGCTTGTTGCGGGAAAATACACCCTCACCGCCGCGCCGCCGGTCGGATATACCCCCTCGGGTCCGCCGACATTCGAGCTGGATTTGGAATGTGACGCGACGATCACTCAGAATATTTTGCTAAACGGCGGAGTCGCGGCGGTTGTCCCGACTGCCACACGCACGCCGACGAGCGCAAGCCGCATCACTCCCGTCGCCAGCCAGCAAGGCACGCCGCGTGCCAGCACCAGCGGGGGGGGCAGCAGCAATTTCAAACCATTCACCGTCTCGGCGGTCTATGACATTGCCGGCTGCGGCGCACTCAATGCGCCCGGGTTGTATCGGCTTGCCGCCTCGCTGACGAGCCAGTGGGATTGTATCCAAATCAACAGCGACAATGTGATTTTTGATTGTCAGGGTTATGCGCTCAACGGCACGGATTGGAACGGCTATGGCGTGGTCGTCCATCAAATCGGCAACGTTCTCAGCCAGCGTCCCGCGCAGAACATTGAAATTCGCAACTGTAAATCGAGCAAACACAAGTATGGTATTTTTATTGACGCGGCAAATAACCTCTATATCCACGACAACGAGTTGGTAGATCATTTCCGCGACACGGACGAGCGGAGCTTTGGTCAGTTTCTCGGCTTGACCGAGGGCGGCGGCATGCGAATCGGCTCGACGACAAACGCCTTGATCGAAAATAATCGCGCCGACAGCAGCGCGATCGGCATTGACGTTCGCAATGGCAGCGGCATTACGGTGCGCGGAAATACCGCGCATGGCAATACGGCGTGGGGGATTCATCTCTATAACGTTCAATTCAGCGAGGTGGCATCCAACACCACGACCGACAATTTGCGCTATTGCGAGTGGGGCAACGGCACGGTCGGACCGGGTTGTGATGCCGGCGGCATTATGCTGCAGTCCGGCTCGAGCCGCAATGTGATCAAGGATAATGTGATTACCGGCTCGAACGGCAACGGCATTTTTATAAAGGCACACGGCACCGCTTGCGGCGACGGCAACATCATTTCGGGCAACACTATTCGCGGCTCGTTGTATAACGCCATCGAGTTGTCGTTCTGTCGGGACAACCGAATTGAAGCCAACACGATCAGCGATTCGCTGGACGGCATCTGGCTCGGTTTTGCCAAAAATAATGCGCTGGTGGGCAACCGGATTCAGGACCTTGCAAATCACGGCGTCATTTCCTGGAACAGCAGCGATAACAATATTTCGACCAATACAATCATCAACAGCCGCGAGGGCTTGTATTTCTATACAAGCGAATATGACCGCGAACAGTTCTTTTTTGTGCAGGGCAGCCCGGAAGACCATGTTTCGCGGGGTAACTGCTTGTGTGACAATAGTTTGCTCAACAATGCGGTCGCGGCGATTCACCTCAACAATTCCCTGCGCAACCAGATTACCGAAAATCGGCTAACCAACAATGGCATTAACTTTGTGATGGAAGGCAACACGGCGGGCAATATTATTCAAGACAATGTCATCGAGGGTGGTTCGTATCACTTTGACGCGCCGCGTTCGCACCTTGCCGGTTTTTCGAGACCTTTTGCGTTGACAGCTTTTAGCATCAATGGACGAGTGTTGTCCGATGCCGAGTTCCGACAGGCGATCCTGACCGACTCGCCGCAGGATTCGTTTGACCTGCGGTGGTTCAAAACCAAGCTCCGAGCGTCATTAGGTCTCAGGGCAATGCCCGCAGAATAGAAAAGAACCCGTCGAGGACAACTCCTCGACGGGTTCTTTTTTTTTGGCTTGACCGCTCTTGCAAGGCATCTTGCTTTCAGGCAGTTGCCGGACCGGTTCGGGCGTCAGTCATTATCATTGTCATCGTCGTCATCGGTGTCGTTGTCGTCGTCGGTGTCGTTGTCATCGTCGGTGTCGTTGTCATCGTCGGTGTCGTTGTCATCGTCGTCATCGTTGTCATTGGCATCGTCATCGTTGTTGTCATTGGCATCGTCATCGTCGTTGTCATTGGCATCGTCGTCATCGTTGTCATTGGCATCGTCGTCGTCGGTGTCATTGGCATCGTCGTCGTCGGTGTCATTGGCGTCATCATCGTCGTTGTCGTCGGCATCGTCATCATCGTCATTGACGTCATCGTCGTCGTCGTTGTCGTTGACATCATCATCGTCGTTGACGTCATCATCATCTTTGTTTGGCACGTTGTCGCCGTCATGATCTTCCAGCGCATCGCTGATGCCGTCCTTGTCCGTGTCGGCGCGGCGCGGGTGCGTGCTCACGATAAATTCCTGAAGGTTCGTCAAACCCTCCTTGTCTTTGTCTTCGTTGCTGTCCAAAATACCGTTCTTGTCCGAATCGGCGTTGCGACACTTGGTTTTGCTCGCAAATTCTTGAATATTCAGCAGCTTGTCGCCGTCACTATCTTCGAGACTGTCAATGACGCCGTCGCCATCCGTATCCGCCGCGCGCGGATTTGTGCCGCACTTTTTCTCTTGCTTGTTCTTGAGCCCGTCGCCGTCCCGATCCCTGCCGCCTCGGGACGCAGACACTTGATGCGCTTGCGACTGTGTAGAGACATCGGGCGCGGCTTGCGCGTGAATCACCAGTGTGCTCATGCCTGCTGCCAGCGTGACGAGCAGTGCAGTGACGAGAACGAGGGTTGTGCGAGAGAGTTGCTGTTTCATGGTTTTGGGTCCTTTCTGTATATGCCGGATGGATTGAGGGTTTCTCCCGGCTGCCTGATTGTTCGGGCGAATTTCAAGGACAATTGCCCGGTTTTCGCTGTAGACGATCTCGATCAGCCAAGCGCGCGACTCGGTTTCTGTTCTTGCTGGTTAGAACGCAGCGCGCAGCAATAAGGATACCGTCACAAAAAAATCCCGCCCCTCTGACACAAATTTGTGTCAGAGGGGCGGGATTTTATGCGCCACAACCAGCTAGATCGCGCAGCGAAATCCTACGCTGATTGCCTTGTCGTCAGGCGCCAACTTGTTGCGTGTGTTGGTGCGCGTAATTGTCGGACCAAACGCAAACATGCTGCCCCGTATCACCCGTTCGGCATTTTGGGCACGGTCTTCGCGCCCGTCATCGGGGTTGTAGGGATAGTCGCGAAAGAGCGTGCTGGTCCACTGCCAGACGTTGCCCACCATGTCGTTCACAGTGTACGGACTGGCGCCGGAGGGAAATCGTCCCACGGGCGACGCGTCGGTCGCGCCCCGTCTTCCGGACGCGCTTTTTGTCTCGTCCCACGTGTTGCCCCAGGGATACAAACGACCATCCGTGCCGCGCGCGGCTTTTTCCCACTCGGCTTCGGTCGGAAGACGCATGTCCGCCCATTCGCAATACGCGTTTGCGTCGTCCCACGAGACGAGGACAACCGGAAACGTGGCGCGCCCTTGTGGAAACGAGCGCGTGTCGGGGTCCCAGCTCCACGCCTTTAACTGCTCGATGTCGCTTGTCGGAATGGGGTATTCGGGGTTGGCGTCAAGAAATTCTTTGTATTGCTGGTTCGTAACCAGATCGCGGTCAATCCAAAAATCGCCCAGGTTGATTGTGTGCGCGGGTTTTTCAAAATCAAACAGCCCCGCCGCCGACCCGTTTTCCTGTACCAGCGCTTGTTCCTGCTCGGCGGTGACGCCCATCGTAAACTCGCCCGCAGGCACACGCACGAGCGTCTTGCCGTCCACAGGATTTGTGCGTGTCTCTGCCTGTGCGCCGCAGGCGGCAAGCAAGACAAGCCCAAGACATATAAAACCGTATGCTAGCTTGTGCATTTGCCCGCGTCAGGTCCCATTCTCTTGGCGCAAGCGATCGTTCAACTGTTCGCGGGTTTCTTTGTCCTGGAATGCGCCGTGCATGACCTGTGTCACCATCTTGGCATCGGGTTTGTTGACGCCGCGCATCATCGAGCACATGTGTTGACCCGTGACGATCACGGCAACCCCGCGCGGGTGCAGGAGTTCCTGGATAAATTCCGCAATTTCGTTGGTCATTCTTTCCTGCAACTGGAGCCGACGCGCAAACATTTCAACAATGCGCGGAATTTTGGACAACCCCAGCACCTTGCCGTCGGGGATATAGGCGACGTGCGCCTTGCCAAAGAACGGCAGCATGTGATGTTCGCACAGACTGAAAAATTCAATGTCCTTGACCACAACCATGTCGTCGTATGCGGTGTCAAAAAAGGCCTCGTTGATCATGCTGACCGGGTCAACATGATAGCCGGCAAGCAATTCGTCATACGCTTTGGCAACGCGTTCGGGAGTTTTAAGCAGTCCGACTCGCTCCGGGTCCTCGCCGACATTGTACAGAATCGTTCGGACCGCATCCGCAATCGCTTCGCGCGCAACTTGTTTTTCTGTCGCGACTCGCATTTCCGGCAAAAGACGCGGCGTATCCAGTTCGGATATCGGGCTACCCCACTCTTGCTCATCGTAACTGTGCGCGTGCTGCCCCGTGTGCTCCATCATGCTCAGCTGCTCCTTTAGAGATGTGTCAACCCATTCTTGAATTTGTGAACTCACTTCAGGGACCTCGACCACTTCACCCGATTTGGCGTGCAAACGGCAAGTCAGTTCCGCCAGCGTCGGTCCGTCCGGCGGTATGACATAGTCGGGATTGAGATGCGCCAGCGCGCGCGCCATAAACGCGCGTTCAAACAGGGCGGGGTCGGGAATTTCCAACTCGTCGTCATGGATCATGACCTGGTCATACAATGCCAGATCGAGATCAATTGTCCGCGCCGCGTATTTGTCGGCGACGCGGATGCGACCCATCTCTTGTTCGATCCGCTGCAGGGCATTTCGCAGAGCGTGCGGAGACAGGTCTGTGGCGAGCCACACCGCGCCATTGTAGAATCGAGGCGCATTGGCATCCCCGCCGATGGGCGCCGTGTCATAGACGGGCGAGACCGCCACGAGCTTGCCCAGTTCGCGGAGCCGTTTTACCGCTTGCGGATAATTTGTTTCACGCTCGATGTTTGAGCCGAGGAAAATATATGCATTGTTCATGGCGTGTCAATTGTTGATAAAAAACCGGACAAATCAATTTCCGTCAGGGACGAGCAATTCGGTGCGGGTGCGCTCGATGGTGACGCCGACCGACCGCGCGAATCGAAGCGCGCCCGGTTTTTCGAGCGTCACCCGCACCCGTTCTACCCGTTCGTCCCGCACACAAATCCTTGCCACCTGCTCCACCAGCCGTTCTACCAAAAAATAGTCCGACGCTTCGACATGTTCGATGATCTGCTTGGTCACGGTACGATAATTCACGGAATCGTCAATGTCGTCGGTCTGTGCGGCGCGGCGCGTGTCCGCCCACATGACAATATTAAAGAGCACATCCTGCTTGTTTTTGCGCTCGGACGCGTTGATGCCCACAATGCAGCGCAGGAGCAGGTCGCGGATTTCGATGCGGTCAAGGGGATCGCTCATACGGGTTTCAAAAACTATATTATAGGGTCTGTAACGCTCAAATTGCGCCGAGAATCGCCAAATGCGCGGCAGGTCGCGCGCGTTTGCCGATTTGATTCCTTAGTCGTCTCAAGTGGTCAATTGTTACATCAAAATTACATAGATTTCTTTGCCCATCCGTCTTGCCAAAACCGTATTCGTGCCGCAATTCACAAATGAGGGGGGGCGCAGGCATGACATCCGCGCGCGATGCGGCGACAGCGTGGCATGTCATTCCTATTGCCTGTTATCCCAATGTTCTCTAGAATCGGCGCATGAAGTTCATCCGGTCTGTGCTCATCGTTTCTCTGGCGTTGTTTGCTCTATCCGGTCTCGCTTTCCCGCTTGTCGCGTTCCGCGAATCACAAACGCTGACGTCCCGGGTATTTTTGCCATTGATTACCTCGTCCGGTTGCAAGGAGGATTCAGGGGAAACATATGAAACGCTGGTTGTCAATCCTCCCGTGACCGACCGCCCCGCCGCAGAACATGCCGACCTGAATCTTGCGCTGCGCGGCTATACTCTGACGACAGACACGCTCGGTCTTGTGGACTATAATGGACCCATTGATGGACGGGGTCCGAAACTCTATTCGCTCTTTGCTCCGGACCGCGAGCCCGCTTTTTCGAGCGTCTCGCAGGTCTATGGGTGGGACTGGGGCGCCAACTCGCGCGACGCGCCGATCGAATATCCTCCCGTAACCCTCGCGGGCATGGTCGTTGCGCCGAACGAGGCGCTGCGCGTGCCGCGTTCCGAATACAATATCGGCGCCATCGCCGCGCGTCCTGCCCGCGGCTTTTTTCTCGATGCGCCGCTTGATGACCCGAATCGCTTCGAGGTGCTGGTCTTGTACGCATCCGAAGAGCGTATTACGTTAAAATACACTCGCGAGGACAATGTTATCAGCGGTTATACGCTCCACGTAGAAAATATTTGTATAGCTGCCGACCTCTTGCAGCTCTATCGCGCCTGGAACGAAAATGGACGGGCTCAACTGCCCGCGCTAAAACAGGGACAGGTTTTTGGCTGGGCACGCACGAACGAAATTGGCGTCGTCATCCGCGACAATGGGACGTTTATGGACCCGCGCGCGCGCAAAGACTGGTGGTGAATCACAACAAACATGTCAAGTCTAAAAGCTTGAAAAGCACACGGGCGAGTCAGCGACTCGCCCGTGTGCTTTTATTTCACCTCTTGCTCAAATCTCTCGATATCTTGCTCAATGACACCCAAACTCGCGCGCCAGAAATCGGGTGTGCGAATTTCAATGCCGAACCGGGCTGCAAGGGTTGCCGCATCCGCCATTCCGGTCAGCGACAACAGTTCGTCATAGCCGCGCTTGAAGTCGTGCGGGTCTGCCTGATAGCGCGCATAAAGCCCCAAGCCGAACAACAGCCCGAACATGTATGGGAAATTATAAAACGACCGCTCGGCGCTATAGTAATGCGGTTTC
The DNA here is from genome assembly GCA_020851635.1 of Anaerolineae bacterium. GTDB lineage: Bacteria > Chloroflexota > Anaerolineae > UBA4142 > SHND01 > SHND01. The sequence continues at coordinate 31,035 of JADZCJ010000065.1, read as the reverse complement.
ACCGCCCACATGAACGGGTGCAGGATTTCCATGTCCAGCCCGTCGCCATACGTTTCTTTTTGAGCGTCGAGCATGATCGCGCCCAGTTCTTGCACAGACAATTCGCGCTCCTGCCGGCCGTCAAAAACGCGAGTCTCGAAAATAAAACGGCTTGCGATATCCACAACCACCTGACACGAGCTTTCGAGTGATGCCTCGAGAATTGCCAGCCGTTCCGCGCCCGTCGCCTCGCGCAGCGCTGCTTCGCGCACAATCGTCTCGCAAAAGATGCTGGCGGTTTCGGCAAGTGTCATGGGCGTGTCGCGCTGGAGACAAGTGCGGTCTGCCTTGACCAGATTGTGATAGGCGTGTCCCAACTCGTGGGCGAGTGTGCTCATGCCGCCGTAGGCGGGTTTATAGTTGGAGAGAATGCGCGATTCGCCGCGCCGCACCCACATGCAGAATGCGCCGTCGCGTTTCCCGCTGCGCGGTTCCGCGTCAATCCAGTGTTCGTCAAACGCGCGCCGCGCCAATTCCTGCATCCCTGTGGAATAGGTCCCAAAATGGGTCAGGATGAAATCGCGCGCCACATCATACTCCCAGACGCGCGAACCTTCGCCGAGCGGCGCAAAAATGTCGTACCACGCCAGTCTCGGCAGACTCAGGGCGCGTGCTTTGGCGCGCAGGTAGCGCCGGAACGCCGGATACGTGTCGCGTGCTGCCGTCATCATCGCGTCCAGAGTTTCGCGGTCAATCGCCGAGTCGTGGAGCGCCGAAGCTAGCGGCGTGTCCCAGCCGCGCCGTTTGGTCAGTGTGTTGACCTGTCCCTTGATGCTGTTCAACGCCGCCGCCAATGACACCGCATTTGCATCCCATGCATCCAATTCGGCGCTATATGCGCGCTGCCGCACGGTCCGATTTGCATCGTAGGCGAGATTGCGCGCCGCGCTCATCGGGAGACGTTTTTGCTCGCCCTCCAATTCGATCTCGACCATGATTTGCGACGACACGTTGCCATGCAGGCGTCCCCACGCTGTGCCCCCGATCACGCTCAGCTCTGCCGCGAGCTCTTCTTCCGGCGGAGACATCTGATGCGTCGCGTCAATCCTGGCGCGGCGCAGGGCATATTCGTGCGCCCGGGCGACCTCGGAATGAGCGATCAGGGCATCCACATCCAGCGAGCCAATCCAGGCGACAAAGCGCGTGCCCAGTTTCGAGATTATGATGTTGTGTTGCTGCAATCTCGAAAGCTTTGCCTGTGCCGCCGCGTTGCGCGAATTGGTCGTCACGAACGACATAATGTACGAAAAGAGGGTAATTTCCTCTTCCAGCGCGGCATTGTAGTGTGTCATGATTGTTTCGAATGTCTTGATCGTTCTGGCATTCGTCGCAATTTTGGCTCGGCGTCCGATCTTGTGCCTGTCAAATAATTCTGCCAGCGCATTGATTTGCGCGGTCACGCGCGCAAACCCATCCTCAAACTCGGGCGAGTCGAGGGCAGGATAGATTGCAGAGAGGTCCCAATGGGGGAGTGGGTGATTATTCATCACGTATACTCTGTCTTTTTCTTGTCTTGTATTTGTCCCAACATGGCGAATCAAAGGAATCTGCGGAGTATCCCGAGCACTTTGACATACGCGTTCGCGACGAGCGGCGACCAGGTATTGTCAGGCAGCACGGGTGGAAAGGACGATGCGCCCGGCTGTTCAAACGTATTGTTGGCGCCCGAACCGTCCCAGATTATCTCTACTGCCGGAAAGCCGAACTCGCGGGCAGCGGGATGGGCATCATAGCCGTTATTCACCATGGTGTTCCCATAGATGCGATTATTTTCCGGCTCTGTCCCCACATCAAATTCCTTTCGTTCGGGAAAGAATGTCCTTAATGAAACCATCGCAATCCCCGCGCTCCGATGGTCGCGTATCTCGTTTTCGGTGATCACTGTCTGGTCCGGACCGAGCAGAATGATGCCCACGCCGGGCGGCACATTTGAAACGACGCTCCCCGGTTTGGCAAAGTTTTCGTGATTGTTGGCAATGATCCGATTGTTGCGCACGAGATTGTTGGACGCTTCCTTGCGGTCCAGGTCGGGCAAGACAAACACGAGCAAGCCCGCAGTGTTGTCATGTAAATAGTTGTTTTCGGCGATCGCGTTCGAGGTGTTTTCAATTTCCAGCCCCGTCACATTCCCGTATGCCTCGTTCTCGCGCATGACTACGCCGTCCGATTGCCCAACATACAATGCCGCATCGTTTGCGCCCGTGACAACATTCTTTTCGAGCAGCACATTTTTTGAATGGACGGGAAACAACCCATACTCGCCCGTGTTTTCGGCAAAAATGTTTCGCATGACCACGCCGTCGGGGCCGTTGGTCAGCACGCCGTTCGCCTGAAAGTTTTTCAGGTGCAAATTCTCGACCGTGAAATTGTCGCCGCACGCAATGACCCCGTTCCCTATTTGTCCTTGCCCGTCCAGAATGGGGCGCGTGGCGCCGTCCGGCTGTCCGATCAGCGTAATATTGTTACGCTTGACGACGACACCTTCGTTATACGTGCCGGGCATGATGACGACGGTATCGCCGGGCTGTGCCTGTTCGACAACTTTCTGAATGTTGTCACCGGGATTCACCGTGAGTGTTTTGGGGTTTGTTCCGACCGGTTGATTTTCCACCGCGCAGGTCGGGGTGCGGTCCTCACGCGCATTGGCGTTTCCTGTCGGACCATCCGGTCCGGCTGGCAATATCAGATAGAGCAAACATGCCAGGACGAGCACAACCGGAATCAAGAGCAAGAGTTTGCGATTCTGCATGTGTCACCTTTGACGTTCTACTTGTATCCTACACCGCGCGACCAGCACCGGCGGAAATTCATGATAGTTTAGCCACGACGACCAACGCGGGCTTGACTGATCCGCCGGCACGCGCGGTTCGAGCAGTCCATCCACCACCAGACCTGCGCGGAATGCTTCTCCCAACAGCGCGTAGAGTGGACGATGAAAATAGTATTGCGGCACGGGCTGAGTGAGGAGCGCGTGCCCTTGATAAGAGTGTAATTCCAAATAGCGCGTCAATTTCAACCCATAGGTTTCGGTGGGCGTGCCATCGTTGTCGGTCCACTCGGCAAAAAACGTTGGGTTGTTGGAATTGAAACAGGGGTGCATGGTCGAAAACACGAATCGTCCGCCCGATTTCAACAACTGCTGAATCGCCTGAAAGAGCGGCGCAATGTCCGACATGTCCATCAGCGCCATATTGCTCACGATCGCATCAAACGCGCGAGCTCCGAGCGCGTGTAATTCTGTCTCTTGCGTCGCATCCACCACGCGGTATTCGACCCGGTCGTTGAATGGCTCTGTGTGTGCGCGTGCCCGTTCTATCATTTTCGGGCTGAAATCGGTGGCGAGCACCTGCGCGCCAAGCGACGCCAGTTTCCGCGCAAACTGACCGTTTCCGCAAGCGATTTCCAGGACCCGTTCGCCGCGCCGCAATTCCAGCAATTCCAGCATACTTGGCTCGACAAGCTGCAAATGAAACGTATTGCCTTCGCCCATCCGCTCGTCCCAATGTGCCGCGTTCGTGTCCCATACCGCGCGCACTTGATCGCTTGTTACCGTCCGATTTGCCATGTATCCATTCTATACAAAATGAGTGGGCTGACAACCGTCTTGCAAAACCTGCGTGGTCTTTTTATAATTGGCTCCGATGAAACCGAGACCGACCGACCTGCTGCGGTTTGCGTTGTGGCTGGGCTTGGCGAATACGGCGAACGCCAATCGTAAATATTACGGCTTGGCGACGACGTGGGTGTTCCATCTTGCGCTCGATTCGTTCATTCTCTGCCTGCCCGAAATCCTGTCGGTCGCCAACAAGCTCTTGCGATTGGATGCGCGGCCTGCGCGACAGCGGGGTCTGGTTGCTGCCTGGCAGGGCGCCCTGGACGATGCCGTGATCAACAACCCGAATTATGCGTTATACGTTGCTCCGGTCGTGCTCGCCTATATTGTTTCGCACCCCAGGTTCAATATTTACAAGGGGGATTATGCAAACATCCGCCTGCTGGGTTTTGGGCTGGATGCGATCCCCCACGCGGTGACTGCTTTTGCCTTTACGAATCTGGTCGTTGACACTCTGGCGGCATTTCGCAGCAACACGCCCGCCGATGCGTCGTGGCGACGGGTTGCCGAGTTTGGCGATGACCATGCAATCATGCTGGCAGGCGCGTTGCTCCTCGGTGTGAGCGCGGCATACGAATTTGGCGAATACGAGATTCACGAAAGCGAGATGCGCGTGACGGGCGGCGATGTGACCAGGATCAATTTGGTTTGGGACGCCAAGGACACGCTGTTTGATCTCGTGTCCAACACGCTGGGATGGGTGGCGGGGGCGCTGGTCCGGCGGCGCAGACGCCCGACGCCCCGACGCGTCCTTGTGAAATAAAAAATGCGCCAAGCGGCGCATTTTTTGTGACTGCGGGCAATGGATTTGAACCACTACAACAGCATCCAGAGTGCTGCGTCCTGCCATTAGACGAGCCCGCACCGAGATTCGATTGCCCTTGATTCTAGCATCAGTCGAATTGTTAGGCAAATAAAATTACATTCTCTTGCCACAAGGGTGCGCGTGCGGGTGCGCGCCCTTGTGGCGTAGGCGACGGAATGAAAAATCCCGTTTGGTTTCACTCCAACAACCTGCTAAAGATGTCCAGATTTCACGATCGTGACAGTGTGTTCAATGTTCGCTGTAGTTCATCCAACGTAAACGGTTTGGATAAAAACCCGTTTACCAGCCCCGACCTCATTTGTTCCGGTTCCAGAGTCAGCCCCCACCCTGACACCAAAACCACCGGCTTGTGCGGGTACAATCCCTTGGATCGTTTTGCCAGGTCCCATCCCGAACATTCGGGCATGGTCAAATCTGTCATCAGCACATCATAGTGTCCTTTGTCAAGACGTTCCTCCGCTTCGGCGCGTGTCTGAGCCGTGATTACAACGTTGCCCAGTGCGCCCAATAGACTGCGCGCGGCTGACAAGATGTTGGGATCATCGTCAACAAACAGTATCTGCGCTGTGCGGGTCGCGGTTGCGACATAAGGCATGCTCACATTCTCCTTGACCGCTTGCAGTGCCGAGGGCAAGCGGATGAAAAACTGCGTAAAATACCGCTTCGAGTATAGTCCCCGAGCGGATTGGTCAACAATAGGTTAACAGTACTCGCAAGCCGCCCGTCACGGCGCGGCGAGCGTGCCGGGTGGGGAACGAAACAGCGTTCGTTCCTTACCGTCCAAAATCGTGACGCACACCCGATATGCATTCGTGTGAGCATACCTCATTGTTTCATAATTGACAAAGCACACGGCTATGCTATCCTCAATTTCCCGCTCCCCCGCCGCCGCGCGGTGTCAGATTATTTACGTAGAGGTCCCATGACCCGTTCTTTTCTGTTGCTCGTCCTTGCGCTTGCTCTGATCGGTTGTACGGCAGAACCTACCGCAACGCCAATACCGCCAACTCCTACCATCACCTTCACACCGGCGCCAACCCGCACGCTCACACCCCCGCCTCCGACCTCCACCCCACAACCTGCCGCGCCCACTCTCTGGATGGAAGCACATCTGGACGGGACATTGCGCGCCGCGCTCGAACAGACCGCGCAAGCCCAGGACCTGACCATTGTGGACGACCCCGCGCAAGCGGCGCTGCGGATAACGTTGGTTTCTTCGCCCGACCCGCTCTTGGTCACGGAAAACGTCTATGTGGTCGCGGATCGCTTTGCCACTCTACGCAATGGGGTCAAGCTCGCAGATGTTCAACAGGTCTGGCAGGGTAAAGCGACGGCAGACATAACGGCGTTGATCGCCACGACCGACACGGCTGAGGCGCTCACCCCGCTGCTTGGCGCGCCGGGTCCTCTCGTCCAAATCACAACCCCCGAGACGCTTGCAGAGCTGGTGTGGGGGACGCCTTCGAGTCTTGCCATTCTTCCCTTTGACCGGTTGAGCCCCCGACTCATCGCTCAGCCGATTGACGGACACAACCCGCTGGACCGCACGCTGGATATGGCTTCCTATCCGCTTGTCGTGCGGGTGTTTGTTGAGGGTTCTTTTGAGCGGCTCGCCGATTTTTACAACGCCTTGCACGCGGCCGTCCCCGCGACCAATCGTGATCCCAGCAAAATGACCTCGGTGGTCATGACGGGCGTGACGGCGATGGGGCGATTCACGGCACAGGCGATTGAAGACAGCAGCGACCCCGCCATGCCCGCGCGAGTCGTTGCGCCCATTCTGGCGCAAGCGGATATTACCCACGTCAGCAATGAAATTCCGTTTGTGGATGATTGTCTGCCGAATCTGGTGCACGATTCGATTCGCCTTTGCAGCAAGAGCAAAAACATTGAAACATTCAGGGCGCTCGGGGTGGATATTGTCGGTCTGACGGGAAATCATGCCGGGGATTTTGGATATGACAATTACGTAAAAACGCTCGAATTGTACGAGGCGAACGGGATGCAGTATTATGCGGGCGGACGTGATGAAACCCAGGCGCGCCGACCGCTCATCATCGAGCACAATGGCAACCAGCTGGCTTTTCTCGGCGCCAATAGTTTTGGTCCCCAATCGTATTGGGCGACGTCCGACAAACCCGGCACGAACGGCTATGACGCGGAAAAAATGAAACAAGATATCGCGGCGGCCCGCGCCAAGGCGGATGTGATTTTTGTCGAGTATCAGGCCGATGAGGTCTATAGCTATACGCCCGACGCCACCAACGTTCAAATCTTTCGCCGCACCATCGGGGATGGCGCGGATGTGGTGACGGGGGTGCAGAATCATCATCCTGCCGCAGTCGAGTTTCAAAACGCGGGGGCGAGCGAAATCCTGTACGGGCTTGGCAATTTCTCGTTTGACCAGATGTATAACGACGAGGTACGACAGGGCTTGATTCCGCGTCATCTTGTCTATGACGGCAAATTGCTTCAGACCGAACTTTTGACGACCATGCTCGAAAAATACGCCCAGCCGCGCTGGGCAACCGCCGCCGAGCGCAGCACAATTCTTGCTGCGGTGTTTCAGGCAAGCGGGTTCAAACTGCCACAAGACCGGATCAAATAGAATTTCGCTGCCCGTTCGGGCAGCGAAATTCTATTTCAACCCTTCCTCGTTTATAATCGCTTGCATGTATCCCACCGAGCATCTTGTTTCCACCTTTTCTATTCTCGCATACGACCCGAAGACAAAGGAATGGGGCGTCGCGATTGCGTCCAGAGCTTTTGCCGTCGGAGCGCTGGTGCCGTTCGCGCGGGCGGGTGTGGGCGCGATTGCGACTCAGGCATGGGTAAGGCCATCGTTTGGACCGCGCGGGCTGCGCCTGCTGAAAGCGGACCATGATCCTCGTGACGTGATCCGGCATTTGCTTGAGGCGGATCGGGGCGCGGCAACCCGCCAGATTGGAGTGCTTGACGCGCAGGGACGCGCTGCCAACTATACGGGCAACGAATGTCTCCCATGGGCGGGTGGAATCGCCGAGCCGAATGTTTCGGTGCAGGGTAACCTGCTTGCCGGTGAACGTGTCGTCACCGGCGTCCTGCGCGCCTTTCACAAAGCAAAGGGCAAGCTCGCGGAACGGCTGCTTGTCGCCCTGGAAGCAGGGCAAAAGGCGGGTGGGGACAAGCGCGGTCAACAGTCCGCCGCGCTTGTCGTCGTGCGCGAGAAAAGCGACTTGGACGGCGTCGGCGATCGCTATGTGGATTTGCGCGTGGATGACCACAGGGCGCCGTTGACCGAGCTGCGCCGTCTTTATGGCGTCTGGGAAAAACAAATGTATCCTTTTCTGGAGGGACGACACATCAACGCGCTTTTGCATGCCGGAAAATATGCGCGGGCGCAGAAATTGCATCGTGAGTTTGCCGCGAATGCCGAACGGATCGCAAAAAAGAATTGGTCCGACGCCGAGCTCTTGAACGCATTGGCGTGGCAGTTTTCGCAAAACCAATTGGGTCTCGATGCGGCGCAGAGATACGGACAACGAGCATTCAAATTAAAACCGCATGACGAAAATATCGCCGATACCATGGCAGCAATCCATTTTCAGCGCGGTCATGTCGCGCGCGCCATCGAGATCGAGCGCGGTTTGGTGAGCAAATACCCGGACCGGGCGGATTTTGCGAGACAGCTCGCGGTCTTTGAGCGAGCACACAAGGCGGTCTAATGGTCCTGTGAGACAGGAAACATCAAGAGACGTTTCCTGTCTCACAGGGCTTTTTTTTTATTCCGTGACACATACTGACCCCCAACCCCGTCCCGCTCGCGCTCCGCACAGCACTCTGGCGGTTATTGCGATGGTCGGTGGCGGATTGCTTTTTGTTGTCAGCATTTGTTCGGCGCTGTCATATCTGCTCACACCCATCATGACGCCCGAACGGGGCTTGATCAGCAACGCGTCAGTCCTTTCGGTCGGCGCGGCGGCTGCCGTTTATGGCGCGTGCTTGTTCTGGATTGGGCGCGCCTGGCGGCGCGGCGCCCCCGATCGCGCCTTTCAGCTCCCCTCCCCGTTGATTTTTCTCGGCATCTATATCGGGGCGCTCGTGTTCGGCCAAGCCATTCTCTCTCTCGGCATTGGCGCCGCCTATTTGTTTCCGCCGCTTCATGTTATTGCTTCGTTGGTCGTTGCGCTCGCCGTCTTGTCGTTTGCGGCGCGCCGCCTCAAACCTGTTACACTGCGAACGATGTTGGCGCAATTCACATGGGGAGGACTCGTAACCATCGTCCTCGCGTTGGTGTTTGAAATATTAATCGGTGGGGCGCTAATCGTGTTGGCGCTGGTTGCCGTGGCGCTGCTTTTGGGCACAGAACGCACAACGGAACTCGTGACGGCGCTGCAGACATCGGCGGGCAATATCGAGAGCTTGCTGGCAATACTTGCCGCCGAACCGCTTGTCATGGCAATTGCCGCCCTCACGGCGGTTGTTTTGTTGGTGTTTGTGGTGCCCATTCTCGAAGAGATCATCAAATCTGCCGGTCCTGCCTGGCTCATTTCTCGCCGCGCGCGCGCGTTCTCGGGTCCCTCCAGGAATCAAGTGGTAATGTGGGGGCTTGCTGCCGGGGCGGGTTATGCATTCACTGAAAACATGTTTAATGCCCAGGCATCAATCTCTGCAGGGCAGGAGGTGTTCAGTTTGTGGGCGACTGCAATGCTTTTGCGCTCCGGCACTGTGCTGATGCACATGGTTGCAACGGCAACGGTCGCGGTCGGCTGGTATTACGGGCTGGTCGAAAGAAATTGGACACGCATGGCGCTTTTGTTTGGACTGTCCACGCTCGCTCATGCGACATGGAATACGGGCGCGCTGGTGCTAGGCGGCGTCGCAGCCACAGCCGGTCTCGATGAAAATCTTGCTGTGCTTGCGGGGTTTATCATCGGGTTGGCGTTCGTATTGCTGGGCGGTCTGTTTATCGGGTTCGTCTTTTGGCTGAGGCGCTTGATTCGCTGGGGGCAGCCGCCGCCGGTCGAAATTATCACGTCGAGTGGCACATTGCTCGAAATAAAGGGGTGACATGGTTCGTGTTGTAACGGATTCGGGGGCACATCTTTCGCCCGAGCTGCGGAGTAAATACAAGATTGGAACGGTGCCGCTGCAGGTGTTGTTTGGCACGCGCGCCTATCGCGACGAAGTTGACCTTTCCAACGAGCAGTTTTTTTACATGCTCACGCACGAAAAAACGCATCCCACCACCTCGGCGCCCGCGCCGCAGGACTTTATCAATGTGTGGAAGCCGATTTTGGATGCGGGCGAAGAAATCGTTTCGCTTTCGATTCCTTCGGGGTTGAGCGCCACGTTTTCGTCCGCCGTCAACGCCAAAGCCCAACTGGACCAAGAGCGCGGCAAAGAGACGCCCATCACTTTGATTGATGGGCGATGGCTCTCTATGGCAATGGGCTTTCAGGCGCTGGTAGGCGCGCGCGTGGCTCTGGCGGGCGGTTCGCGCGAAGCGGTCGCCAAAGCGATCACGGGACTGGATAGCCGTCTGTCGCTGGTGTTTTTGCTGGACACGCTCGAATACCTGAAACGCGGCGGGCGCATTGGCAAGTCCCGAGCATGGCTCGGGACCATGTTCAGCGTCAAACCGATTCTTGAAATCGCCCATGCGAGTGTAGAGCCGCTCGAGCGCGTTCGCAGTCGCAAAGCGGGGCTTGCCCGATTACTCGAACTCGTTCAAACACCTCCGCCGACCAACGGTCCGCGCGAGGGGGACGGTCCGCTGCATATTACGGTGCTGCATGCCCGCGCGCCGGAAGCGGCTCAACAGCTCGAAAATGAAATCCGCGCGCGTTTCAACGTTGCCGAGCTTGTCATGGCAGAGATCGGACCCACGATTGCCGTCCACACGGGTCCCGACGCCCTCGGTTTGGCGTTTTATCGCGAATAGCGCGCTCCCGTCGGTTTTCGGCAGATTTACGCTATAATACTCTGTGTCGCGCGCAACGTCTCGCGCGATGCGGTGTTTTGTTATGCAGAATCCCGATGCGTTGGAGGGCGCACACTCGCCCGATGGGCAAGATTCCTTTTTTATAGATGAGGCACGCGTGGCTGAAGTGGCATTGATCGAACGCGCGAAACTCGATCCCACGGCGTTTGCGGATTTGTACGAACGCTATGTGGACCGCATTTACGCGTACATTTATTATCGTACCGGCGACACGCGCGACGCCGAAGATTTGACCGCGCGCGTCTTTTATCGCGCCCTGGCGCACTTGCCCGATTTCAACCAGACGGGTGCGCCATTCATCGCCTGGCTGTATCGGATCGCTCACAATCTGGTCGCCAACTGGCATCGCGACAACACGCGCCACCCCGAGGTCCCGCTCGATCTCTATCTTCATTCGCCGGTGTCCGAGGGTGCGCCGCACGCCGAAGCGGAGCGCGCCGAAGCCGAGAGCAAATTACTCGAAGCGATACGCGCGCTGCCCGATGACCGCCAACAACTCTTGTTGCTCAAATTCGTGGATGGGCTTTCGAATCTCGAGATCGGCAAGATGCTCGGTCGCAGCGAGGGTGCTATCAAATCACTGTATCACCGCACGTTGCTTAGTCTCCGCGAAGAAATGGAAAAACGCGGTATCCTCGATTGGGAGTAACATATGGATCTTTTATTTATTCTTTTGCGCTTGATCCACATTTTCGCCGGCGTTTTTTGGGTGGGCGCGGCATGGATCGGCGCCCTCTTTTTGGAACCGACGGCACGCGCGCTGGGTCCCGACGGCGGCAAGTTTCTCAGCCACATGGCAACGGTGCGCCGGTATTCCATCTATATCATGGTCTCTGCGGTCTTGACGATTTTGGCAGGGTGGGGCTTGTGGTTCATGCGTTATGGTATGCCGAGTCTCGGCACAAGCTCCGGTCTGGCTTTTTTCATCGGGGGCATTGCCGGTTTGATCGCCATGGGAATCGGCGCGGGGACAGGAAGCGCTGCCACCGGAATGACGCGTCTCGGAAGCGAGATCGCCCAACAGGGCAAACCGCCCACGCCCGAACAGCAAGGGCAAATGCGCGAGCTGCAGGGTCGGATGCGCCAGTTTGGGATTTGGACGGCGGTTCTGACAAGTATCGCCTTGTTCTTGATGGCAATCGCGCCCGTTATATAAATGGTTTTTGAATGTGCGTCCGCCGCGCGCACGTTCGGGCAGGTTGTCGGAGTGAAATCAAAAGATACTTATGCAAGACAATTTATGGCAAGAACAACTCCAATCAAATATGAAACGTGTGCTGACGCCCGTTCAGCCGTCTGATTCATTCCGCCAGCAATTGCGGACGAATCTAGAGTTGGCGGGGCAGCAGCAGGCGGCACAGCGCGCGATGCGGCTGCAGCGTCCCGCGTATCTCAATTATTGGGTGTTGGGGGCGGCGGCGCTGGGTGTGACCGTCGCCGCAGGCAGTATGATTGCCTGGGCAATCCGGTCACGCGTTTTGCCACATTCATAAGAGGACATGTTGAAACCCGTTCGCACCCGCTCCGGTGTGAACGGGTTTTTTGTTTTTGGCGCGTTGCGGGTACAATCTTTGGACGTGTATATTCGAGGAAGACCGCCCAGGCGCCGCATGGCAGGCGTTGTGGCTTTGAGCGCTTTTATAGTTACGCTCGTCGTTGTTTTCGGTCTCGCCTTTTTGCAGGACCCGGCGCGCGTTGCCGCAACTTTTCCTTTGCCCGATTTGATCACGCGCACGCCGACACTGATCGGCGATTTTCCGGTGACTCCGACCCTGCATCTGCCGACCAATACGCGCGTGCCAACCTCGACACGCACCCCGACACAAACGCGCACGCCGATGGCGACGGTGGCGCCGACCAGGACTCCTTACGCTGTCGTCGAGCATTTTATGTTCGGGCGTCCCGTGCCCCGGACAGCGAACCAACAGCCGGAACGATTCTATGGTTATGGCACGACCGGGCGCGGCGATTACGAGGTGCATCGTGGCACGGATTTTGTGAATCTTTTGGGCACGACCGTTGTTGCTGTTGCGGATGGCACGGTGATGGTGGCGGGAAACGACGCGCTGCCTCAATGCGGAGCGGGCGGCAACGAACTCTGCGGACAGTATCCGAATTTTTACGGCAATGTAATCGTCATCAAACTGGACCGCGATTATGAGGGTCAGCCGATCTATGCCGCTTATGGACACATGCGGACGGTGAATGTGCGTCCCGGACAGCATGTGTCGGTGCTCGAACCACTGGGCGAAGTTGGACAGGAAGGCATCGCCGTTGGTCCGCACGTTCATCTCGAAGTGCGTGTGGGCGCCAATAGCTATTCCGCCACGCGGAACCCGGTCTTGTGGATGGACCCCTTGCCCGGAACGGGCGCGCTGGCGGGGAGATTGCAGGACAAGCATGGCAACCCATTGCACGCCCAGAGCATTCTGGTCTATGCCGATACGATTGACGGGACGTATATCGGCGATACCGAAACTTATTCGCGCGATTCCGCCCCACCGGTCAACCCGGACCCTGTCTTGCGCGAAAATTGGGCGTTTCCCGATTTGCCTGCGGGTCAGTATATCGTGCGCGCCTATGTCGGCTCGCTGCAATATTCGCGGCGGGTCACGATTCAACCCGGAAAACTAACGTTCGTCGTATTTGGAGGGTAAACCCGGAGCTCATGTCTGTCGTTCGCGTTCGCTATGCGCCCTCTCCCACCGGCGCTCCTCATATCGGCAATCTTCGGACCGCGCTCTTTAATTGGCTGTGGGCGCGCCACAATGGCGGCAAGTTTATCTTGCGCGTCGAGGATACCGATCAGGCGCGTGAGGTGGACAATGGTCTCGAACTGATCATGGAATCACTGCGCTTTCTCGGGATGAATTGGGACGAGGGACCCGATATCGGGGGCGAGTATGGTCCTTATCACCAGTCCGAAAGGTTGGCAGTCTATAAAAAATACGCCGACGAACTGATTGACAAGGGAGCAGCGTATTATTGCTACTGCACGCAAGAAGAATTGACGCAGATGCGAAAGGAACAAGAAGCGCGCGGCGAACCGACGCGCTATGACCGCCGCTGTCGCAAACTCACCGCGCAAGAACGCGCTGATCGTCAGGCGAAGGGATTGCCGCGCGTCGTCCGCCTCGCCGTTCCGTTGGAGGGTTCGACGACGCTGCCCGATTTTGTTCACGGCGACATTACGATACCGAACGCGGATGTGGACGACCAGGTCCTGATGAAAAGCGACGGGTTTCCGACCTATCACATGGCGGTTGTGGTGGACGACCACTTGATGGGGATTACGCACGTCATGCGCGGCGATGAATGGATTTCGTCCTTTCCCAAACATATTTTGCTCTACAACGCCTTTGGTTGGACGCCGCCGCAGTTTGGGCATATGCCCGTCGTGCTCGGTCCCGACAAAAAGAAACTGTCCAAGCGGCACGGCGCGACGAGTGTCCTTCAATTTCGCGACGAGGGGTATCTGGTCGAGGCGCTCGTCAATTTCATGGCGCTTTTGGGTTGGGCATATGACGGTGAGCGCGAATTGTTTTCGCCCGACGAGTTGATTGAGGTGTTTACGCTCGATCACATTCATTCGTCGCCGGCGGTGTTTGACCGCGCCAAACTGGACTGGATGAATGCGCAGCACCTTCGCTCGATGGACGCGCAAGCGTTGACAGAGCGTCTCCACCCCTTTCTCACGCGCGCGGGTTTGACCGTTGACGCAGAGACGATTCGAGAGCTCGTCCCGCTGGTGCGCGAGCGCATCAAGCGGCTCGACGAAATCGCGCCGCTCGTTGACTTTATGTTCCAGGACGAAATCGAGTATGACCCCAAGCTGCTCGTCGGCAATAAAATGACAGCTGCCCAGTCCCTTGATGCGCTGCGGGCTGCGGACGAGGTGTTGGGCACTTTGGATTCACTGGACGATGAGGCAAAAATCGAACATGACTTGCGCGCCGCCGCCGAAAAATTGGGGCTGAAACCCGCCCAATTCTTTGGCGTCCTTCGCATCGCTCTGACGGGCAAATCCGTCACCCCGCCGCTCGCAGGCGCCATGAAAATTATGGGCAAGCCCAAGACCATGCAGCGCATCGCCCGGGCGCTCGAAATGCTTTGATAGCATCAAAAATAACGCAGAGAGATATCCCATGAGCAATCCGGAACCCAGAGACTTTATCCGACAAGCAGTTGCGCAAGACATAGCAAGCAATCGCTTTGGTGGCAAAGTGGTCACTCGCTTTCCGCCGGAACCGAACGGTTATTTGCACATTGGGCACGCCAAAGCGATTTGCACCGATTTTGGCATCGCACAGGAATTTGGCGGGCACTGTAATCTTCGGTTCGACGACACGAATCCGACCAAAGAAGAACAGGAATATGTGGATGCGATCCAGCACGATATCAAATGGCTCGGTTTTGACTGGGGTGACCGCTTGTATTTTGCGTCCGATTATTTTGAACAACTCTATGCCTGGGCGGTCGAGCTGATTCAAAATGGCAGGGCATACGTGGACGATTTGAGCGCCGAAGAAATCCGCGAATATCGCGGCACGCTCACGGAACCGGGACGCGAGTCGCCGTATCGTAATCGCAGCGTCGAGGAAAATCTGGACTTGTTTGCGCGCATGCGCGCGGGTGAATTTCCCGATGGTTCCAGGACCTTGCGCGCCAAGATTGACATGTCCGCCGGCAACCTGAACATGCGCGACCCCGTCATGTATCGTATTCGCCATGCGACGCATCATCGCACGGGCGACGAGTGGTGTATTTATCCGATGTATGACTGGGCGCACGGTCAATCCGATTCCATCGAAGGCGTGACCCATTCGCTCTGTTCGCTCGAATATGAAGACCATCGCCCGCTATATGACTGGTATCTCGACCAGCTGGAGGTGTTTCATCCGCAGCAAATCGAGTTTGCGCGGCTGAACATTACCAACACGGTCATGAGCAAGCGGAAACTCCTGCAGCTCGTCAACGAAAACATTGTTGCCGGATGGGATGACCCGCGCATGCCCACTCTTTCCGGACTGCGGCGGCGCGGCTATACGCCAACCTCGATCCGCGAATTTATTGACCGCGTGGGTGTGACCAAAAACCAGAATCTGGTCGAGGTCGCGCAGCTCGAGGCGTGTATTCGGGAAGAATTGAACCGCACTGCGCCGCGCGTGATGGGCGTCTTGCGTCCCCTCAAACTGGTGATCGAAAACTACCCCGGGGACAAGGTCGAGATGCTCGATGCCGTCAACAATCCCGAAGACTCGTCAGCAGGGTCTCGGCAGGTGCCCTTTTCGCGCGAGCTGTGGATTGAGCAGACGGATTTCATGGAGAATCCCTCGAAAAAATATTTTCGCCTCTCGCCGGGAGCGGAGGTGCGTCTGCGTTGGGCATATGTGATCAAATGCGTGGCTGTGGTCAAGGACGCGCAGGGGCAGGTGGTGGAAATTCACTGCACCTACGATGAGAGCACGCGCAACGCCAATCCGACCGACCGCAAAATCAAAGGCACGATTCATTGGGTCTCGGCAGCCCATGGGGTCCCTGCTGAAATGCGGTTGTACGAAAACCTGTTCCCGATGCCCAAACCCGACGAGGCAGAGGACTGGAAACAAAACATCAACCCAAACTCGCTGCAGGTCGTGCAGGGTTATGTCGAGCCATCGCTCGCGGATGCCGAAACAGGCGCTCGCTACCAATTCGAGCGCAGCGGCTATTTTGTCGTTGATCCCGATTCTACCCCCGTACGCCGCGTCTTTAATCGCACCGTCACCCTGCGCGACACCTGGGGCAAAATCGAAAAGAAGGACTAAATGGAGCAACACCCATGAAAATCGGGATCGTTGGCACGGGTCTGGTGGGTTCTACCGCCGCGTACGCCCTGGTCATGCGAGGCGTAGGGCGCGAGATTATTTTGGTGGATGTAAATCGCCAGCGCGCCGCCGCCGAAGCGGATGATATTGCGCATGCCGTTCCCTTTGCCCATGCGCTGGAGGTGCACGACGGCGAGTATGTGGACTTGAAAGGGGCGAGGGTTGTCATTCTCGCTGCGGGTTCAAACCAAAAACCCGGCGAAACGCGGATGCAGCTCCTCGAACGCAACGCCGCCATTTTCCGCGACATTGTCGGACGGGTGCTGGACAATGCGCCGGAAGCGCGCATTGTGGTTGCGACGAATCCGGTGGATGTCATGACGCACCTCGCCGCGCACTTTGCCGCCGAACGCGGGGTTCCCCACTCGCGCGTCATCGGCTCGGGCACTACGCTCGATACGGCGCGCTTTCGTCTGCTGCTCGCGCGCCATGTGGGCATTGATACGCCGCACATTCACGGCTATGTCCTTGGCGAGCACGGCGACTCTGAAGTGCTTGCATGGAGCAATGCGACCGTCGCCAATTTTCCGCTCGAACAGTTCTGCGCCGCGCACAGCATCCCGCTGGACGATCAAATCCGCGCCGACATTGACCATCAGGTGCGCCGCGCGGCGTATCACATTATTGAGGGCAAGGGCGCAACGTATTATGGCATCGGCAGCGCGCTCGCCCGCATCACCGAAGCTATTCTCGGCGACCAGCGCGCGATTTTGACCCTCTCGTCAAGACAGGCGGACGTTTGTGGGGTCAAGGATGTGACCCTGTCATTGCCGCAGTTGGTCGGGGGCGATGGGATTCTGGATACCTACATGCCGCCGATGAATAATGACGAGCTGGAAGAATTACACGCCAGCGCCCAAGTGATTCGCGCGGCGATTGACGGGTTGGCATTGAAATAGGACCGAGGGTCGGATGGACCAAATCGAATTGGGCAAGAGCGGCGTCCGCGTCTCGCCGATGGGGACCGGCACCTGGGCATGGGGCGACAGCATGTATTGGGGCTATGGCAAGGGCTATGGCGAGGACGACCTTCGTCAGGCGTTTGATGAAACCCTGGAGACGGGCATTGATTTTTTCGATACGGCTGAAATATATGGCTTTGGCAAGTCCGAGAAATTTATCGGCGCGTTCGCGCATGCTTCTGCGGCGGGGAGCAAGACCCATATCGCGACCAAGTTCTTTCCCCTTCCCTGGCGTTTCACTGCGGGTCAGGTTGTCAGCGCGCTGCGCGGCAGTCTGAAACGCCTTCGGATGCCCATTGTGGACTTGTATCAAGCGCACTGGCCCTCGCCGCTCATTTCCCCCGAAACTGTGATGGACGGGATGGCGCAAGCTGTGGAAAACAAGATGACGCGCGCCGTCGGCGTTTCCAACTATGATGCGGACCAGGTGAGGCGGGCGCACGCGCGGCTCGCCCGCTATGGGATTCCGCTTGCCTCCAACCAGATCGAATACAACCTCCTCCAACGCAACGCTGATCTCGATGGGTTGCGACAGACTTGCGATGAACTTGGCGTAACGGTCATTGCCTACAGCCCATTAAAATACGGTGTCTTGACTGGCAAATATTCGCCCACCAAGCCCCTTCCCGGCGCGCGGGGGGGAAAATTCAACTCTGGCTATCTCGAACGCGTGCAGCCGCTGTTGACCGAACTGGGCAAAATCGCGGAAAAATATGACAAGACCATGCCGCAAACCGCGCTCAATTGGGTCGTTCAACGCGGCGCGATTCCCATCCCCGGCGCAAAAAATCTCAAACAAGCGCGCGACAATGCGGGCGCGCTCGGTTGGACGCTTGCGCCCGACGACATGGCGCTGCTGGATGAAATCAGTTTGCGCGTGATGGATAACAAGTCCCGGTAATTTATCAACTCGCGTTTTTTGTTTGAGGTCATGTCGTTTATACTCTGGCACGATGCGCGTCGGTGTTGACCTTTCGCCGCTGTTTTATGGCATGAACCGCACCCGCGGGATCGGCATTTATGTCGAAAATCTCGCCGCTGCGTTAGCTGCCCACGATACCCGCAACGAGTATGTCTTGCTGACGACGCGCGGCACGCAGCCCTACACGCTTCCGTTTCCCCTTCCCTCCAATTTCTCACTGGCGCCGCTCTCGGTGCCGCCGCTCGGAAGGGCGACGCCTCTGGTCTCTCACCAGCTCATCTTGCCCCTGAGTGTGCGCGGGCTAAAGCTGGATGTTTTGCACATGCTGCAAGCGCCCTATAACCTTTCTTTGCCCGCTGTCTCGTTCTGGCAGCGTGTGCCAACCATTGTGACGGTCTTTGACATCATGCCGCTGCGTCTGGGCGACGCGCTTTTGAAATTTGGACGTTACCGCCATTTTTTTAGATTTCAACTCGATGCCTGCCGCCGTGCTGCGCGCCTGATCACCGCAACCGAGAACACGGCGGCGGAACTGGCACAGCATGGCATCGCCCCGCGCGACAAGATTTCGGTTGTCCCGCTCGCCGCGCCGCCGCGCGACGAGGGCGAGACACCTTCAGCTCATGTGCGCGCCGTCGTGAACGGCGCGCCCTTTTTTCTACACGTCGGCGGCGACGAGCCGCAAAAAAACCAGGAAATCGTCCTCCGCGCGTTTGGCGCGCTTTGTCGCAACCCCGCATTCAAGCACAACCTTGTGCTTGTCGGTCAGCATCATCTTGGCGACGATGCCGCCCTCGCGCAATCCACGCGGGCGGCTCTGCGGATATTGCGCCTGAGCGAGCTCACCAGAGCAGACCTCGATGCGCTGTATGACAAGTGCCAGGCGCTGGTCTTTCCCTCATCTTACGAGGGTTTTGGCTTGCCCGTGCTCGAAGCGATGCGCGCGGGAGCCCCCGTCGTTACATCCAACACATCCTGTCTCCCCGAAGTGGCGGGCGATGCCGCGCTCTTGATTGATCCGCAGGACGCGAGTGCGCTCTCGAACGCCATGCGCCGCGTGCTCGACGACGAACGCCTGCGCGTCAAACTGCGCCAAGCGGGCGAGCGCCGCGCCCGGCAATTCACATGGGAGCGCACGGCGCAGCTGACGCGGGCGGTCTATGAATTGGTGGGACAAGCGCGGCGCGCGCCATCCCCGACAAGTGGGCGTCGCTGATGACACAACGGACCGCCGTCTCGCCTCTCGTCTCCAAGCCCGACCGCGTCAGCCATCCGACGGTCCTCTGGGACATGACCTTTGCCCTCCGCAGCATGACCGGGACGCGGGTGTATACGCACAAACTGTACGAGGCGTTGACCGAACTATCGGACTGGAATTTTTTGCAGGTCAACGGCGGCGCACCGACGACCGCGCGACCGCGCGGAAATTTTTCAACCAGCGCGCAAAGCGTCTTGTGGCTGCTCAAGAACGCAGAGCGACAGGCAAAACAGATTCAGCCCGACCTTTACCATTCTGCAGCGTATCTTGGACCCTGGCGCTTGCCTTGTCCGAGTGTGCTGAATGTGTTTGACACGACCTATCTCGCGTATCCGCGCCATTTTGATTGGAAATGGAGAGTTTATGCGCGCACGATTATTCCCCGCGCCATTCGCAGCGCGACGGCGGTGCTTACGCTGTCGGAACATGCGCGCGACGAGATTCTGAAGGCGTATCGTGTGCCCCGCGAACGCGTGCGGATTGTCGCCCCGGGCATTGGCGCGGAATTTCAGCCGCATCGAGATGTCGCGCGGTTGGCGCGATTGCGCGCAAAATATGGCTTGGCTGAAAATTATCTGATTTATGTCGGCGGACGCGAGCCGCGCAAAAACCTGCCCGCCCTCGTCAAGGCGTTTGAAATCGTGCGACGCGCATATCCCGATCTGCAGTTTGTGATTGCCGGACCGCGCGCCAAACCTGCTGAAAATTCTCACGTTATGGAATCGTCAAGCGCCGCGCCCGCGATTCGCGAACCGGGCTTTGTGCCGCAAGAGGACTTGCCCGCCCTCTATGCGGGAGCGCGCGCGTTTTTCTATGCATCCATGCTGGAAGGGTTTGGTATGCCGCCCCTCGAAGCGATGGCGTGCGGCACACCGGTTGTGACCGCCCCGAACCCGCCGATGCCCGAGGTATTGGGTGATGCCGCCCTGTTCACGGCGGATGATTCGCCCGCGGCGCTGGCGCAGGGTATGTTGCGTCTCTTGAGTGACGATGCCCTGGCGCGCGAACTCGGCGCGCGGGGCGTTGCGCGGGCAAAGCATTTCACGTGGGAAAATGCGGCGCGCAAGACGATAGAGGTCTATCAAGAGCTATTGGCGCAGTCGGGACGCGCAGACGCATGATTCGCATCCTCACATCGTTTCGCCGAGATTGGGTCCTCACAGGGGCAGCCGGTACCGCGCTGCTCGTGTTGTTTTTGGGTGTGCTCACCAACCGCTATCGCCTGGAAACCCTGTTCCTTCGCCCTCATCCGGAACATTTTGCGCTCGTGATTGCGATTGGGGCGCTTGTGTGGCTTGTGATCCAAAAACGGACGCGCATCCGATTTCAACTCGCCGATTTGCTGCTCGGCGCATACTTGGGCATCGCGTTGGTCTCGGCGTTGTTGTTTCCACCCGAACCGCGCGCCAGCGTCCAATATTGGGCGCGCATGTTCCTCTCCATCCTGATCTATTTCGTCGCGCGCTGGCTCATGAGCGGCGCGCCGATTCCCGCGTTTCGTTTGATTTTAAAGGCGCTCTTTGGCTTTGGTGTTTTGGAAGCGCTCTTTGGCATTGTCAGCTGGTTTCTGTACCCGTCAGGCATCAACCTCGGCGTGGATGAATACCCACTGGGAATTCGGGGACCGGGCGGCATCCTCTGCAATTTCTCCCTGACCATGTATGGCACGTTGTGGGAGCCGAACGTTTTTGGCAGCACCCTGATGCTTGTCGTTCTGTCGGGCGCAACTTTGTTTGTCTCGACCGAGTTTGCGAGCTGGAGAAAATATCTGGGTATCGCGCTGGTCATTATGTTGGTCGCGATGGGACTCAACGCCAGTCGCGGCGCGCTCCTCTCGCTTTTGTTGGGCATGGGGCTGGTGGTCTTGATTGCGGGCGGCATGTCCCTTTGGGGACGCCTGAAATGGGCGGGCGCGGCTTTGGTCCTAGTGCTTGTCGTCAACATCTCGGCGCAACAGCTCTCCAACGTCCTGATGCAGCTGCCGAGCGCGCCCGGATTTGCGACGCGCGCCCCGTGCGCCGAATGGATCGCGGCGGGCATGCCGCGTGGTGTGCAGCCGGGCGACCCCGAGCTTGACCCTGACACCGGACCCGACAGCGATCTGGGGGCAATCAACCGCATGTTGGAAGCGCAGACGCTCCAGTCGCGCTGGGTTTCGTACCGGCGGGCTTGGAATGATTTCTTGGCACGCCCGATTTTGGGCAATGGACCCAACTCGTTCGGGCAAAAATACACGACCACCGCACACACGCCCGGCTGGATCAGCAATCTCGTGCTCATGTCACTGCACGACACGGGCGTCATCGGCACGCTCATCCTGCTTGCGTGGTTTGCGGTCCTGGCATGGCGCGTGCTTGCCGTTCTGCGGCGGCGACCGCCTGCGGAAACCGATGGACAGCGTGCCGCGCTCTATACGATGACGCTCGCGCTGGGCATCGGCTTGCTCTGCCTGTTTGCGGCATATCAGGTGACCACCATGTTGTGGTTTGGTTTGATGTGGTACTTGATGGCTGTCCTCCAAGTCGGCGCGTCCGCGCTGGTGGACGGGTGATATGGGAGGGCACTCTCTGCCGCCTCGCGAGTCAACGCTGCCGCGACCGGTCGTGGCTATCGCTCTCGGCTTGATTGTGCTGCTTGGTCTGTTTCTGCGTCTCTATCGGCTGGATGAGCTCGTGCTGTATCTGGGGGACCAGGGACGAGATATGACCGTCGTATCCGAAATGGTCTCGTCGGGCGAACCTGTGCTTTTGGGACCCGGCTCGGGCTTTGGACAATTCCAGCGAGGACCCGCCTATTACTATTTGTTGGTGGCGGGATGGGCGAGCGGGGGCGGCAATCCCGCGGGCGCGGCGGCAACCCTCGCCGTGCTGGATGCCGCAACAATTTTCTTGATGTTTGTTGCCGGGCGCTTGGTGGGCAGCACTTGGACCGGTCTGGTGGCAGCCGCGCTGTATGCGACTTCGGGCGCGGTCATCAGTCTCTCGCGTGCCTTTCTCAACCCCAACGTGCTCCCCTTTTTCTCAATCCTCGTTTTTGTTTCGCTTGCGCTGCTCGTTCAGAACCGGAGCCGTCTTTTCCCCGTGCTGATTGGCGCGCTCGTGCTGGCATGGCAAATGCACGATCAAACGTGGCTCCTGGTCTTGTGGTCGGCGGTTGTGCTTGTGCTGTTGCGTCCGCCGCTCACGCCGCGTGTGGTTTTGGCGGGCATCGCCGTTGCCCTGACTGCGCTTGCCCCATTTCTGTGGCACGAGCTGCAAAATGATTTTGTCAACGTGCGCGCCATTCTCGAGTTTGTCGGTGGAGCAGTGTCGGGTTCCGGCGCAGATATCGGAGGGGTTTCCCTTCCCGAACGGCTCGTTTCCAGCATCTATATCACGCAGGGCATGTTGTTGTTCGACAACGGATTTCATTGGCTGTTGGTGGGCGGTCTGATCGCCAGCATTGGCTTGATATTTCTCCGGGTCTGGCGCGCGCCGAGTCGGACGCTCATTCTGCTCGCGCTCTATACTCTCTTGCCGTTGTTTTATCTCATCTGGCCCGGACCGTTGTATGCTTCGTATCTCACTATACTGGCGCCTGTGCCAATTCTCGCGCTCGCCTTTGGCGTCGGGCGCGTCATGGCGATTTCTCACACGGCCGCGCGGGTCGCGGGGATCGGGGTCGTCCTTGTGTGCCTGGCTGCATCGTTCTCTATTTTCGTTTCGATCCAACATGCGGTTCCTGCGCCCGAAAGTCTGGGCGCCGCGCGCGCCGGGGTCGAATATATGCTCGAGCAGGTCCCATTCGGTTCTTTTCTCTGGCGCATCGAAAAGCGAGACCCCATCACGCACGAACTTGAGGTCCCCTGGCGGTATCTGCTAGAGTGGCGCGGCGCGCGTGTGGGAACGGGACCGCAGCCGGATGGTTTTGCAGTCTATATGCCGGCGGCATACGCGCCGTCGGTGTACGCGCATTCGCCGGTGATTGCGGACAACCGTATCGTTCATTTGATTGGACCGACCTTGGGGCGGGATGTTCTTCGCGGAGGAGCTTTTGACAGTGCGGATGATCTCGACGCGTGGAGTTTGCGGACGACCGGGCAGACCATGATTGATTGGGATGCAAACGAACGCGCGCTCCGGCTGGCTGGGTCGGCACTGACCGGCGATTTGATGGCGGTCCGGCGATTCAATGCCCAGCCCGACACGGATTACGCGGTTGAATTAGAGTATCGCAACGCGCTGACGCGCGGCAATCAACGGGTTTATTTTCTCTGCCTCGACGCGGACCGGAATTTTGTTTCACTCGCCCCCCAACCCGGCGGTCTCGAGCTCGAGTCCTCTGCGACGTGGCAGCGCGAGCTCCTCTGGGTGCGGACCCCTCCCGAATGTGTGCGCGTGATTCTATGGCTGCGGCAGGAAGGTGTTGGCGCCGTGTGGTTTCGCAACGTCAGCGCGCGTCCGATGAGCTGGAGACAAATAGATGGGCAAGCCAATTGACGGAATCGCGTCCGTGTCTCGTTGGCGAAACGGGAATCGCGCTCTCTTGTTTGTGGCGCTTGTCCTCTGCGTGGTGGGCGCGTTCTTGCGTTTGTACCGGCTCGATGACTTGATGGGTTTTGACGGCGACCAGGGGCGCGACATTACCGCCATTCAGCGCATGGTCGAGACAGGACAACCGGCGCTGCTGGGTCCTGGTTCGGGAGTAGGGCAATTCAAGCGGGGACCTGCCTATTATTATTTGCTGCTGCCCGCCGTGTGGTTGTCAGGAGGCGATCCGCTTGGCGGCATGTATTTTATTGCGCTTGTGAACATTGCTGCCATTGGACTGGTCTATGTGGTTGGTCGCGCGCTCGTCAGTCCGGCGGCAGGGTTGGTATCTTCGGCATTGTTTGCCGTCGGTTTGGTGCCTGTGGTTGTCTCGCGCGCATACACCAACCCCGCGCTCTTGCCATGCCTCACCCTCGTCATGGTGTATGCTTTGTGGCGAATGGTCGCAGGCGACGACCGTTTCTTGCTCGTCCTTGTTGGCGCGTGGGTCATTGCGTGGCAGCTCCATGATCAGGTCTGGCTGCTCCTGCCTTTTTTTGCCGCCGCATGGATTTGGTTCAAAATCCGCGTTCGCGGGCGAATGATCGGGCTTGCACTTGCGCTTGTGCTCGCGCTGCTTGCGCCATTCATTGTTTATGAAACGACGCATGATGCCGCCAATACGCGCTTGATGCTCGACTATGTTCGTTCGGCGGGGGCGGAGCGCGCGGGCGAGGTCGGTGTTGCCGGGGCGCCGCGGAGAGTTGTCGAGACGCTGTGGGTGCTGGCGCGCGCATTTGCCGTCCCGACAGCGTTGCGCGCCGTGTGGAGCGCTGCGGTCGCTGCAAGCGCGGTCTTGCTTGTGCTGCGCTTTCGCAAAGAATCGTCGGGCGCACAGGTTTTGGGGTTGTATGCGTTTGTCCCGCTTTTATTTGCGCTCTGGCCCGGACCGATCTACGAGGTGAATGTCGCCATCGCCATTCCGCTGCCCTTTTTGCTCTGTGGGTATGGATTTGACCGACTGATCCAATGGCAGCCGCGCTGGCGGCAGATTGGCGCGGTCTTCGTTGCGCTGTTGTGCGTAATCAACCTTTATCTGCAGTTTGACTCGCTCCGCACGCGGTCACTCGGCGCCAATAGTTATCTCACCACGCGCATGGCGGTTGCGGAAATCCTTGCGCGCACTGCCGGACAGCCCTTTGTCCTCGAGTATATTGTCCAGACGCGGAATGAAGAATTTGCCAGTCCGTTTCAATATCTGCTAAAACGGTATCGCGCAAACGTGACAACCGACCCGTTGGCGATGCGGGTGCGTGTTTATAATCCTGCCGAGTTGGGTGGAAATGGCGAGGGCACGTTGATTTATGGAATACGGGTCGTCGCGCTGTCCGTGCCCCAACCGACAGGCGAAAACCTCCTTGTCAAACCGTGGAACCTGCCCGCACAAGCTGATCGCGCGTCGCCGCCCGAGTCCGCCGACCAAGACAGCTTGAGGTTGGATGCCGTGTCGCAGACGCAGACCGCAGTCCAGCGCGTGCCCATCGAGCAAAATGCGCTCTATCTGTTACAATTCGAGTGCAAAAATGAGTTGCGGCGCGGCGAGCAGCGTCTATTTGTTTCCGCGTTGGACACACAGTCAAACACCATCGAAACCTATCCCAACGGCGCCGGATATTTGTGCCCCCCGTCTGCGGAATGGAGTCAGGGTGCGGTCTTGTTTCAAGCGCCCGAACGCGCGGTGCGGGCACGGGTCTTGCTCCAAAATCAAGGCGAGGGCGCTGTCTGGTTTCGAAACATACGTTTGCAGCGGGCAATCCAAAAGCCGCTTCCGTAAACTATCCTTATGAATATTGGAATTGACGCGCACATGCTGGGACATCAGGAAACGGGGAACGAGACCTATATCCTCGAGCTGGTGCGCGCTTTGTCGCAGTTTCACAGCACAGACACGTTCTTTGTCTATGTCGAGAATCCGGAGGCGCTGCCGGAAAGCGTCCGCGCTGCCCCGCACATGCGGATTATTCAGCTCAAATCCCGTTCGGGCGTGGCGCGGCTCCTGGTTGAATTTCCAAGGTTGGCGGCGCGACATCGGCTCGACGTTTTGCATTTTTCCTACAACGCGCCCTTGCGCCTGCCTGTAGGATGCGCCACCGTCGTGACGATTCACGACATTTCCTTTGAGGAGCATCCCGAATGGTTCCCCCGACCGCTGCGCGCGTTCCTCAAATGGAGCGTTCCGCGTTCCGCGCGCATGGCGGCTGCTGTCACGACGGACACCGAATGTGCCAAAGCAGATATTGTGCGGCTGTATCAGCTGCCCCCAAGTAAGGTGCAGGTCACGCCGTATGCCGCACACACGCGGTTCCAACCGATCACGGATGCCGATGCGATTGTCTCGACCCGTCGCAAATACAATACGTCCGACCATTTTGTGCTGGCGGTCTGCAATATGCAGCCGCGCAAGAATCTTGTGCGATTGATGCAGGCATTTGCGCGAGCAAAACAGAAATATACCCTTGTGCACAAACTGGTGCTGGTGGGGCAGCAACTGTGGCTGAGCTCGGATGTTTTGACGCAAGCGCGGGCGCTGGGTGACGATGTGGTGATGACGGGCTATGTGCCCGACGCGGATTTGCCGTTGTTGTATAATGCGGCGGACATTTTTGCCTATCCGTCGTTGTACGAGGGTTTTGGGCTTCCGGTGCTGGAGGCGATGGCTTGCGGCGCCGCCGTGATTACGTCCAATCTCTCCTCGCTTCCCGAGGTATCCGGCGATGCGGCGCGTCTGGTTGACCCCTACAATGTGGACGATATGGCGCTCGCATTGCACGAAATCGCCCGCGACGAATCGGTGCGGACTGTCTGGCGGGCGCGGGGCTTGGCGCGCGCGCGGCTCTTTAGCTGGGAACGTACCGCCGAACAGACGCTCCAGGTCTATCATCTTGCCGCACGCGCGCCGCGTGCGCAAACGGCAGAGCCGGCAAATGTGCCGATTGGGGTCCGGGATTAAATGGTATGGGTTTTTTTGAATCATTGATACGCTGGCGATACCGCATCACAAACGGCTATCGGCGGCGGCGATTTGATTTCTTTTGGGACTCTCTCGGACGGGATGCGGGCAAACAATGGTGGCTTGATTTGGGGGGTGGACCCGGCAGCTATTTGTTGACCCAACTGGAAACACTGGAACAAGCGGCGCCGCGCGTGTTATTGTTGGATATGGGCGAGAACGAGCTGCGCGACGCCCGTGCCCGTTTTCCGCATGTGTCGTGTGTGCGGGCGGATGGAGAGAAATTGCCCTTTTGTTCAAACGCATTTGATCTGGTCTTTTGCAACTCGGTGATCGAGCATGTTGCTCACCCGCAACTCTTGGCTGCCGAAATTGATCGAACGGGGCGGCTTTTTTTTGTGCAAACACCCAATGAACAGTTCCCGTTCGAGAGCCATTCACATGTGCCGCTCCCGTTCTTTCGACGCATGCCGCGCGCGATTCAATCCGCGATGTGCCGTCTCGCGGGCGCTTCGTGGGAATATTTGATGTCGGTGCGCTATCTGAGCGAAGCGGACCTGCGCGCCTTTTTCCCCGGGGCGCGCATTTTGCGTGAACGCGCCCTGGGGATGACCAAGTCCTTTTATGTCCTCTCCGGGGAAACAAACGCGCTGTCGGAGGATGCGTGAAGATCGCTCTCATCGGCACGCGCGGTATTCCGGCGAGTTATGGGGGGTTCGAAACGTGCGCCGAAGAGCTGGGCGCACGGTTGGTGATGCGCGGGCATGACGTCACGGTCTATTGCCGCACACACCACATTTCCTACAGCGAGCCGTCTTATCGCGGGATGCATCTGGTGCGTCTGCCCACGATCACCAACAAGTATCTCGACACGATCGTGCATACCGCGCTCTCGTCGGCTCATGCGATGGGGCAGGGGTATGATGTTGTTTTGATGTTTATTGCGGGCAACAGTCCCGTTTCATTTTTGCCGCGTCTCGCGCGACAGCGCGTGGCGCTGAATGTGGATGGATTGGACTGGAAACGCCGCAAATGGCCCCCTCTGGCAAAAAAATATATTCAATTTGCGGAATGGCTCGCCACCAAAATGCCGGACGCGGTGATCACCGATTCGCGAGGTGTCCAGGCATATTATCGTGAGCGTTGGAAGGCCGAGACGACGTATATTGCGTATGGGGCGGATGTGGGTCCCCTGCCGCCGGGGGACTATTTGGAACGTTTTGGGTTGGAACCGCGCAACTATATCCTCTTTGTGGGACGCCTCGTTCCCGAGAACTGTGCGCATCATCTGGTTGAAGCGTTCAAACATCTCAAGACGGACATGAAGTGCGTTATCGTTGGGGATGCGCCGTATGCGACAGAATATATCGCGCGGCTCAAGGCATCTGCCGGATCCAACGTCATCTTTACGGGATATTTGTTTGGCGAAGGTTACCGCGAACTTTCATCGCACGCCTATGCCTTTGTCGAAACGTCCGAAGTCGGCGGGACTCATCCGGCGCTGCTCGAAGCGATGGCGTTTGGTAATGTGGTGATTGTGAATGACACGCGCGAGAATTTGGAAACGATCGGCGAGGCGGGCTGCGTCTATCTCGGCGCGGGCGGCGGACCGGAACTGGCGGGGGTGCTCGAGGACTTGATGAACGATCCAAAACGCGCCGAAGAGTATCGCTGCAAGGCGCGCGAGCGCGTCAACAAACATTTTACGTGGGACGCCATCACCGACGAGTACGAAACGCTTTTCAGACAGCTGCTTGGTAAAAATAAATAACCGCCGCTCCACACGAGCGGCGGTTGTTTATTTATGGTGTTTTGAAACTTGACCAGCCGGATTTGGCGCATTTGGTCGAGTTGCAAGCCAGCACTCGCCAAAAGTATGTTCGATTCCCCTGTAATTGTGGCGGGCGATACGAGTCCGTGCCCACGTTCTTGTTTCTGTGCGCCCACGGACCTTTTTTCCAATCGTAGCGTATCAACACCCGATAATACGTTGTGTTGTCTGTGGCTCCCCAGTCCAGCAGGGGTGGATTCTCGGAGGTTGTTGCGCCGTTGCCGGGTGCAACTAGTGACGGCTTGCCGGGCGTTGGAGTCGTGTTGTCAATCTCGATGCCACGACAGAACGAAAACTCGGAGGTGTTGTTTTGACTGTCGGTTGCGGTAGAGGTAATTACGCCGTTGTCGGGAGAGTTTCCGATGTTGACAGAAAAGCTGCCATTCCCTGACCCATCCGTTCGCACAGCGGCAGATGCCAGATACGCCAGTCCCTCACCCACCGGTCTGCCAAAAGCATTGCCGCACGCATTGTTATAAAACAGCTCGACGATAAAGTCCTGGTTGGGACGGCTGTTTAGCGTGCCCTGGATTGTGAGGGTGCCATTGTTGTTGCTTGCCCGCGTCAGCACCGGAAAGTTCTGGCGCCCGTTCGCTCCTCCGTCACCGTCGCCCGGGTCGTTGTCTGTAAAGGCATCGGTATCCACCCCAATCCCGAGATTCGTATTGTTGAAAATCTGGTTTTGGCTGATACGGTTGTTCATGCCGCTTTTGATGCGCACGCCGCCGTTGGCGCTGTTGGCGATGCGGTTGTGGTGAATATTGTTGCCATTCGAGATAATTTCGATGGCGCGGATGCCGAACCCGAAATTGTTATCGCCAAAGGGTGAGATCCCCAGCCGATTATTTCTGATTTCGTTGCTCGCGGCATCCATGAATACCAGAATCCCGTAATCGTGATGTCCGCCAACCACATTTGCATCCAGCAGGTTGTTGTGCGCGCTGACGCCAACCATAATCCCGACGTTGCTCGGAGCGACCAGCGCGCTGCCCGCGCTGTTGAATCCAATCCAATTCCCCTGCACCACATTCCCGTGGCTCCCATCCAGTCCGAGCTCGATATCCACGACGCGGTTTCCGGAGATTACGTTCCGTTTTTGCGGGGTATCGCCGCCGATGAGATTGTTTGGACTGTCGGCAACCAATATGCCGTCTTCCGTGTTGTACAAGACGGCGGTGCCTTGCCGGTTCAGCCCGATCAAGTTGCCCCACACGCGATTATTGGAGCTGCCCGCATCGAGCACGATGCCATGAAACCGATTCCCCGCGAGCAGATTACAGTCGCCGGTGCACGCACCACCCGGGGTCACGCCCTCCGTGCCGCCGATAGTGTTGTTGTGCGCATTGTTCAAGAGGATCGCCGAGTGATTGCCTTTGGCGGATGTGCCCGATGGGTCGGTGCCGATAAAGTTTCCGCTGAGAACGTTGTTGTCGCCGCCCTCGATAGAAATTCCGGCGCCGTCCTTGACCCCGTTTATGACGAGACCCTTGACCACATTGTTGTTGCTCGTAATACGCAAGCCGTGATGTCCTTGCGTTTGTGAACCGTCAATTTGAATTTTGTCGTCGCTCTGGGTGCCGTCAATCATTACACCGGAATCGTCTGCAATGTCCGGAAAATAATTCTTGACGACAATGGTCTTGACGCCGCTCCCCGAAAGATCAAAGCGGATGGCATCAAAGCCCGCGTGATTGTTTGCATCAACCAGCGCGCGCCGGAACGTTCCCGGTGCCGCGTTGGTGTTATCCCCCGAGTCTGCAGTGCTCGTGACAACGTATGTTTTATCCGGCGCCTGTCCGGTCAACGGATGCGCCAACGGCGGTTTTTCAACGCCCGCGCGGGCGCTGCTCAGCGAGAGCGTCAGACCCATCGCGACGCCCAACAACGTGAAGGTTATTCTGCGCACATTCATGATATGTAAATCCCTGTTTCTTTCCTTTCAGTCCTACTATACCTGTCCGTTCCCCTCGATAGAATGGGAAAAAAGGCATAGCAGACACGAGATGCGCCCGAGTGTAATCGAATTGTAAGGATTGTCGCATCTCTATATTTTCTCGCGAGTTCATCCAACTCTCTTCACAATGTTTTGCTAGTGCATCTTTAACAAAGTGATTTTGCGAGTGGCTCAAGTAATTCGCAGTGATAATACTCGCACACGCGTTGCATCAGTTCTGCGCCGGTTAACAAGCGCGCGGGCTCGACAATCGCGCGTTTGC